>JAGPFF010000006.1 GCA_018056725.1 Anaerolineaceae bacterium | reverse complement strand
TGCGAAATACTCCCTCCTGCCTCTACTGCTTTTATTGCACTCATCATTTGTTCATTGCTGTACCTGGTCATAAAAACTGCACCCCTTTCTGTTGGTTGTGTCCAACTTTTGGGGTGCAGTTCAAAAATGACCTGTTTTTGTGATTTTTAACCCTCTTTTTCAGCCGCGGCGCGCTCTTCAAGCTGCCGGTGCATCGCCTCGATATCGTGAGGGATGAGAATGATAGCGCCCAGGATGAAGAGAAAGCACAACGCCCAGGCGGAAAGGCTGATCCAGAGGATGGCATTGCCCACCGAAGTGGCATCGGCAATGATGCCGGCGATCAGCGGGGCGGTGGCAGAGCCAATGGATTCGATGAAGTACTGGATCGAGTTGGTGGTTGAACGGACTTCCGGCAGGGTGACATCGTAAATTGTGGAGAGGATATTGGGGGAAGAGAAGGGCATGAAAAGAGCCGTGGCGAGCAGCAGCACAGTAAAGAGCGTAACCTGCGCCGTAGGCACATTCATGGTGATGGTGAGCAGAATCATGCCCAGCAGGATGCCGGTGGCACTGACGATCAACCGCCCGCGTCTGGTGCGTTTGAACAACTGGTCGCCCAGCACGCCGCCCAGCGGGTAACCGAGCGCCATCACCAGCACTGCTGGCGCCATGATCATCAGTTGCGTATTGCTGTCATAACCTCGTTCACTGGCGAGGTACCCAAAGAAGTAATAAGTGATCACATTCCACGGGAAGACACCGGTAAAGCCTTGCAGCATCACCAGGATCAGGCTGCGTTTCTTGAAGATTTCACGAGCGGTTTTCCAGCTAAATTTGAATTTGGTCAGCTCCACACCTTTCAGTTCTTCCTCGCCGCTGCCACGTGGAACATCCTTGACGCCGAAGAAGATTGCCACCGCGAGCACAATGCCCATGCTGCCGGTGATGTAGAAGACGGAGCGCCAGCCGATTGCTCCACCCAGCAGCAGCGCCAGCACCATGCCCAACAGGTAACCGAGGGGCTGGGCGAGCTGCAGCAAGCCGTAAATACGCCCGCGGGATTTCGGCGGGTAGTAATCCGCCAGCAGGCTGTACATGCCGGGGTAGCTGGAATCATCAATGCCAGTGGAAGAACGGGTCACCAGGAAGGCGGGGAAAGTGCGCACAATGGCGCTGAGCCAGGTGGTGGAGCCCCAGATGAGGGAAGCCAGCGCGAGCAGCCGGGCTCGATTGTAACGGTCATTCAACCAGCCCCATACCGGGTAGAGCAGTGCCCCTACCACCAGCGCGCCGGTGTTGATGGCGCCCCATTGCGTGTAGGTCATGTGGAAGGTGTCCATGATCGGTGTTTGCAGCGGTCCGATCAGCAGTTTATCGGTCTGGTGCAGCAGCATGAAGAAAAAGAACAGGATGGTGGATGTACGCGCTGCGCGTTTAAAAATGTGGTTATTGACGTTCATTCGCAAATCCTCATCTTTCTCTGATCCCTTGGTGAAAGGGAATTTTCTACTACTATATACCTGAACCGCCAGCCATGCCACGCAAACCGGTCGCGGAGTTTCTCCGCAGGGCTTTCGGAAAGGAATTAATAACTTCTGATTATTTAAACTAATCGGAAGTTATCACGTTTTTTGGGATTTTTGCAACAAAATGCACGGATCATTTCTTTTTTAGCGGATGGTGATTACCACTCCGATCAATGCGGTTTCTCTTTCTCCACCCATTTCCAGCTTCTTTCATTTACTCTGCATATAGTGCAGATTCGATTAAAATGAACAGAGGTTTTATATTAGGAGTGTGACCTATGGATACAAATGAAATGATCAAAAAAGCTTATCAGGACGAACGCGCCAGCACATTGCTCTACACCACCATGGCGGAGGTGGAAAAAGATCCCCGCCTGGCAGAAGTGTATCAGCGCATCGCGCGCACCGAAGAACATCATGCTGAAAAATGGGCGCAACGAGCCAAAGAGGCTGGCATCACGCTGGAAGAGTACAAACCCTCCTGGCGGACGCGGATGCTGATCACTTTAGGCAAACGTTTTGGACCGCAAATGATCCTTCCCACCATTCAGGGCATGGAGCAAAGCGGAACCAAACAATATTCCGAGATGGAAAATAGTATGGGGATGACCGCGGACGAGCAATCCCACGCCCGCCTGATGGATGTGGTGTCACGCACGGTACGCGGCGGGGTGGAAGGCAGTGTGGTCATGCAGCTGGAGGGTCGCCACCGCTCCACCGGCGGCAATGCGCTGCGGGCAGCTGTGATGGGCGCCAACGACGGTCTGGTCTCCAACCTCAGCCTGGTGATGGGTGTGGCGGGAGCCACGCTGACCGGCAACAACGTATTGATCGCGGGCATCGCCGGGCTGCTGGCGGGATCAATCTCAATGGCACTGGGGGAATGGCTGTCGGTGAATTCGTCGCGCGAGATGTACGAGAATCAGATCAAGACCGAAACCATGGAAATCGAAACCGCGCCTGAAGAAGAAGCTGAGGAACTGGCGTTGATTTATCAAACCCGCGGGCTTTCGCCGGAAAACGCCGCACTCCTTTCCAGACAGATCCTTTCCGATCATCAATCCGCGCTTGAAACCCTGGCGCGGGAGGAGCTGGGGGTCAATCCCAAGGAGCTGGGAGGATCGCCCTGGGAGGCGGCAATCACTTCCTTTTTCCTCTTTTCACTCGGCGCGATCATCCCGGTGGCTCCCTTCATCTTCACCTCAGGCATGACCGCCCTGTTCATTAGTATTGGTGTGAGTGCGCTTGGACTGTTCGCGCTTGGCGCGGCGATCACTCTCTTCACCGGACGGACGGTGCTCTATTCCGGTTTTCGCATGGTACTGTTCGGTCTGGTGGCAGCCGGGATCACCTTTGGCATTGGCAAACTGATCGGTACCAGTGTGGCAGGCTAGCCCGCCGGGGTTAAGCCCTCAGGCAAATTCTTTCGTAATGTGCGCCTGGATCAGCCCTTTGTGCTGCTCCGGGCGCGATCTGTTTGCCGGGGAGCAGCGGGTTTTTTCCTTGCGGTAGTGATCACGCGCGCAAACCGGTAGAGCTGTTGCTGCACTGCGTGGTTGAAGCTCCCCGCGGGGAAGGTGCCGTCCTTCTTCCTTTTACCCGCACGATAACCGGTCAGCAGCTCGATGGCTTCATCAATCGTGCTCACCGTCCAAATGTGGAACTTCCCCTCGCGCACCGCAGCGATCACATCTTCTTCCAGCATCAGGCTGCGCTGGTTGGCTAGCGGGATGATTACCCCCTGTTCGCCGCTTAGCCCTGCCTGGCGGCAAACGGCAAAGAAGCCTTCAATTTTTTCGTTCACTCCGCCTATCGCCTGAATTTGACCGTGCTGGTTGACGGAACCGGTAATTGCCTTCTGTTGATCAAGAGGAATTTCCGCCAGAGCGGAAAGCAGCGCCAGTAACTCGGCTGCCGATGCGCTGTCCCCCTCCACCTCGTCATAGGATTGTTCAAAGGTCAGGCTGGCGGTAAGGGTGAGCGGAAGATGTTGAGCGTACCGCTGACCGAGAAAACCACTCAGGATGAGCACCCCCTTGGTGTGAATTGCCCCACCGAGGGTCGCCTGGCGCTCAATATCCACCACCCCGCCCTCCCCGGCATACACCGCCGCGGTAACCCGATTCGGGCGTCCGAAGGCTGCATCTCCCAGAGCGATGACCGAGAGGGCATTAATCTGCCCTATCTCCCTGCCGTTCACATCCACCAGCAACATGCCCTGCTGGATCATCTCCTGGATAATTTCCTCAATTCGATTGCTGCGGTAAATGCGCTCGCGGATGGCTTTATCCACCGCACTGCGGTCTACCACGTCCTTTCCTTCCTTTTTTGCCCAGTAATCCGCTTCACATACGAGATCGGTGATGATGCCAAACTGGGTCGAAAGCTTCTGCTGGTTTTCCACCAGGCGCGAGCCATATTCGATGATGCGCGCGACCGCTGTGGGATCAAAAGGCGCGAGGGAATTGTCTTCCACCACGGAATGGACGAAAAGACCGTATTCATGCTCACTTTCGGGCGTGCGTTCCATCTCGGTGGCAAATTCCGCCCGCACTTTGAAGAGTTTGGCAAAGTCCTCGTCGTAAGCGCGCAGCATGTAAAAAAGCACCGGCGTACCGATTAAAATGACCTTCAGGTTGAGCGGAATGGGCTGCGGTTCGAGGGTGGTGGTGCTGATCACCCCCATTTGATCGCTCAATTCCAGAATGCGAATTTCCCGATCGCGCAGTACGCGCTTCAAACCCTCCCAGGCATAGGGGTTGACGAGCACATCGCGCGCCGGAAGGATAAGGTAGCCATTGTTTGCCCGGTGGAGCGCGCCTGCCCGGATCTGAGTGAAATCGGTGGTCGAAATTCCCATCACAATTTCGTGCTCGATCCGTCCCAGCAGGTTGTGATAGCTGGGCTGGGTTTCGGTGAGCACGGGTGCCCCGCTGAGGTTGGTGTTGTCCACCAGAATGTTCACCTCGTAGCGGTTTGTCCAGACACGAGCCTCCAACGGAGTCTTTTCACCATCCTCTTCCCCCCTGAAGCGGCTGCCGTTCTCAATCAGATCCTGTTCAACCTGGTCGATGTAGGTGCAAACCTGAGGCAGAGCCGCATATTTTTCGCGCAGCTTTTGAAAGAGCGGTTGGAGGAGAAACTTAAGCACACGCTGATCGAGCTCCAGAACTTCAGCCGTAGTTTTCTGCTCCATTTCGCGCACCCGGGTGATGGTGTTTTCGAGTTTCTCGGAGAGAAATCCCTGAATCTTTTTCAGCTTCTGCTGGTTTTCTTCGCCCAACTTGTCGAAATTTTCAGGAGAGATCAGTTTGCCATCCACTGCCGGTCCCAGAAAAAGCCCGTAAGGCGTTTTAAGCAGAACAAATCCATATTGATTCGCCTGCGTTTCCAATTCCTTGAAAGCCTGGTCAATAACCTGTTTGTGGCGATCGATCAATTGATCACGTTCATGCTTGTACTCCTCACTGGCAAAGGCGCGGGGAATGCTCTGCCGGCAGTCCTCCAGCAGAGCGAGCATGTCTTTGCGGAATTCAACCGCGCGCCCGGCTGGCAGTGAAAGTGCAATGGGTCTGCGCGGATCAGCAAAATTATTGACGTACACCCAGTCATCCGCCGTAGGCTCATGGGCGGCTTTGCGTTTGAGGTATTCCCGGGTCAGCGTGGATCGACCGGAATCCGGGATGCCGAGGACGAAGACGTTATAACCAATGCTGCGCACCTCGGAACCGAGTTCAAGCGCGCGAAAGGCACGCGGCTGCCCGATGACATCCTGCAGATCGGGTAATTGCGCGGTGGTGGTGAACCCCAGTTGTTGCGGGTCGCATGGGCGGGATAGATTGTTGGGCGGGAGTTCTTGCTGTTTTTTGGTAGTAGTTCTGGTATGTGCCGTAGGTGAAGGTGGCTGCGCATTCATTTCTGCCCTCCTGAGAGCCTGCTTGTGACTCCTCCCCTGGCAAGATCTCGCTGGTGCACAAACATCGTTTGCCAGGGCTGTCCCTCCTCTAAAGTATAGAACACGGCTGGAGGAAATACAAGATGGTCTGGAGAGTGCTGCTGCCCTTCTCTTCTGATTCCCCCATTTATTAATTGTATGACTATGCGAATATTATTTCCTGGCAATAAAAACCCCGGCTGCAATCCACCGGGGCTTGATCCTTCGTGCAAACCTTGGGTTAACCTAACTGCTCCACCAGATAATTCTGGATTCCCATTTGGGCAATCTGGTCCAGCTGGGCTTCGATCCAGTCGATATGGTCTTCTTCGTCCCCCAGAATGTCCTCCAGGATCTCCCGTGTGCCATTATCCCCTTCCTGCGTGCAAAGCTGGATCCCTTTGTTATATTCCAGGATCGCGCCTTCTTCAGCGGCATGGTCGTTCTTGAGGATGGTCAGCACATCAGTACCAATATGCATTGGGTTGAGGTTGCTCACAATGGGCTGCCCTTCGAGGAACAGGATGCGGGCAATGTGTTTTTCAGCGTGCTTCATTTCATCAATGGCACGCTTTTCGATGGCTTCCGCCAGTTTGTCATACCCCCAGTTGGCGCACATTTCGGAGTGCACCATATACTGGCTGACCGCAGTCAGCTCATCCGCCAATAAGAAATTGATTTTGTCGATTACTTTTGCATTCCCTTTCATATATTTACCTCCTTTTCTTCTTATTATAGTACAAGGTCAAAATGAATTTCGGTGCACGCCGCCCTGCTGTTCTTAAATAATAAGAGCCGGGTGCTTCGGCAAGTCCCGGCTCTTCAGGAGGGGAAGCCAGCGTTACTTCCCAGCCCGCGTGAGGCGCGGATCAAGGGTATCGCGCAGACCATCGCCAAGCAGGTTAAAGCCCAGAACGGTGAGCATAATGGCAATGCCAGGGAAGATCACCAGGTGCGGCGCGCTGAAAATACTGTTCTTTTCCTCGCCGAGCATCAACCCCCACTCGGGGCGCGGGGGTTCAGCACCCAGACCAAGGAAGGAGAGCGCAGCGGCATCAAGAATGGCGGTGGCAATACCCAGTGTGCCCTGAACGATGAGTGGGGTTATGGCGTTAGGCAGGATACGCTTGAAGAGGATATGCATCCCTGAAGCCCCCATGGCACGCGACGCCTGCACAAACTCAAGGTCCTTGACGGTGAGCACGGTGGAGCGCACCAGACGGGCAAAACGGGGGATGGAGACAATCCCGATTGCCAGCAGGGCATTGATCAGCCCGGTGCCGAGAATGGACACAATGGCGATCGCCAGCAGCAGGCTCGGAAAAGCCATCAGCACATCCATCGTGCGCATCAGAAAGTTATCCAACCAGCCGCCGGCATACGCCGAGATGGCGCCAATGAGCGTGCCGATAAGAATGGCGAACGCCATGGTGGCAACGCCCACCTGCAGCGAGAGGCGGGAGCCAAAGATCACCCGCGAAAAGAGATCGCGGCTGTTGCTATCCATGCCAAAAAGATGCTGCTGCTCCTCTTTGGGGCAGCCAAGAAGATGCACGCAGGGTGGATCGCGGCGCTTCTGATCCTTGAGAATCTGCGTGGGGTTATACGGGGCAATAAACGGGGCGAAAATGGCAATCAGCACCAGCAAAGTGAGGATGATGATCCCTGCCCTGCCGGAACTATGGCGGAGCAGGTGGCGCAGCGCCTCCCCGGCGGGCGAGCGGCGCCGGGCTTTGGCAGCCTGAGGTAGTTCGTTAGTGGTTTCCATGGCGGCTCCCCTACTCCAACCTGATGCGTGGATCAAGGTAGGCGTATGAAATATCGACAATCAGGTTGACGAGCACAAAAATGATCGCAATGATGAGGGTGAACCCCTGCACCACCGGGTAATCGCGCGCCAGAATGGCAGAGACAAGACTGGTACCAAAACCAGGCAGGTTGAACACAGTTTCCGTCAGCACCGCGCCTGAGAGCAAACTGCCGGTCTCAATGCCGATGATCGTCACGATGGGAATGAGGGCATTCCTCATGGCATGTTTGCTGATCACCCGGCGCTCGGTCATCCCTTTGGCGCGGGCGGCGCGGATGTAATCCAGACCCACCACCTCTAGCAGGCTGGAGCGGGTCATGCGGGCGATGATCGACATCGGAATGGTCCCCACAGCCACCGCCGGCAGGATGAGATGGCGCAGCGCATCCCAGAAGAGTTTCCAGTCTCCGGTGATGATTACATTAATAAACACAGTGTTCGACATGAATTCCACCAGGAATCCCTTGAGCCCGGTGGGAGCTTCAAGCCCCCAGAACTCGGCGAGATTAATCGGGGAAAGCCCGGCGGAAAATCTGCCTGAAGGAGGAAGGACAAACGGCGTACCTTTGAGGGTGAGGGCAAAGAAATAAGCCAGCAGCAGCCCCAGCCAGAAAACCGGCATCGATACACCGATATTGGCAATGATCATGGTAATCGTGTCAATGATGGTATTGCGTTTAAGCGCTGAAACCACTCCCAGCAGCACCCCCACCGTGGTGGAGAAAAACATTGCCAGCAGGGTCAGCTCCATGGTCAGCGGCAGGCGTTCAGCAATGAGGGTGGTAACCGGGCGGGTGAAGCGGATGGAATCGCCCAGGTCACCGGTAAACAGGTTGCCCAAATAACGCCAGAACTGGGTGAAGATGTCATCATTCAGTCCATAGCGTTCCAGGAAAACGGCACACTTGGCTGGTGTGGCGCGCTCCCCCAGCATGGTGACGCACGGGTCACCCGGAATGAGGCGGACAATGAGGAAGGTGACGAGCACCACTCCAAGCATGACCGGGATTAAGAGAAATAAACGGCGTGCAATAAATTGAGGCATCATGCACCTGCAATGAGGACAGATTCTGGATGGGGCGATGGGAATCACCCCATCCAGATAAGGATTTGGAACTAATCTACCGTGTAGCCGGCTTCAACCAACAATTCCTTGGCTTTTTCAGGATCGTATGGCCACCACGGGATATCGGGGCTGGCGCCTGGGTGTACAAATGCGGGCACAAAGCTATCGGAAACACTGGAACCCACCGGATAGTACTGGTCAACAATGCGCTGCCGGTCGATGGCGTAGGTGATCGCCTGGCGAACCGTCAGATTATCAAAGGGCGGGACGGTGTTGGTAAACCCGATGTAGAAGATGTTGAAACCATTGCGCGGATACAGTTTAAGATTGGGATCCGCTTCAATGGAGGCAATATCATCCGGACCGGGGTTGTCAATACCGTCGACGTTGGCAGACTGAAGCTCAAGCAGGCGCTGGGCGGATTGCTCAGACCAGCGGAAGATCAGTTGCTGGGTCTTGGCTTTCTCACCCCAGTAATCGGGGTTGGCTTCAAAGACCACGCTGTCGCCGCGGTTCCACTTCACCAGCTTGTAGGGACCGGTGCCATTGGGATTGTCGCTAATGGCAACCGAATCGCCCTGGGTCAGATCGAGGTGATCCTTATCCAAAATGCTGAACACGGAGAAGGCAACCTTGGAGGGGAATGCGGGATCGGGGTAGCAGAGGGTGAACTTGACTGTACTGGTATCGACTGCCTCAATGGACTTGAACTCACCACCATACTCACAATCCGGCGCTGACAGGGAGAGCAGACCGTTGGTATCCACCAGTTCAGAAACCACCGACTCGGCGTTGAGGAAGGAACCAAAGAAGGCACCGAAGTACTCAAAGGTGCCGGTGCGTCCCTTATGGTTGGGGCTGGCAGCATCCCAGTAGGAGGCATAGGTGGCAACCACGTCATTCGCGTCGAGCGTGGCACCATTGTGGAACTTGACGCCCTGGCGGAGGGTGAAGGTGTATTCCGTGAGATCGGCATTCGGCGCGTAGCTTTCTGCCAGTGAGGGAACTACATCCGTTCCACCAACACTGAAGCCGAGGAGAGCTTCATACATTTGCTCACAAGCACGCAGCGTCTCGCCATCTGTCTCATCTGAGCACCACAAAGCAGCGGGCTCGCCATTCTGCATCCAGACGAAGGAATCTTTGCCATTGGACATGACACTGAAGATTTCATTGCCGAGCGGGCTGGAATGGGCACCTTCCACGTTCGCCCCAAAAACGGTTGCAGAACCACCGTTGGCAACCGGGATCATCATCAGGTAATCTTTTAACATCTGATTGACGTTGTCATAGTGCGCCTGGCGCTCATCAGGATCAGCCAGTTTTGCGGCTGCCTGAATCTCGGCGACCATATCCGGGTAGAGGTTGCCAAACTGAAGGTTATTGCTGTTGGCAAAGTGATAATCATAAAAGTTGGTGGCATCAGGATAGTCTGCGTTCCAACCAAGCAGGTAGAACCCGCGTTGACCGGCGGCGGTGGCATCAATGAACGCGGCGGATTCCATCTCTTCCAGCGTTACCTCAATGCCCACTTCAGCCAGCTGTGCCTGAATCTCCTACGCCACCTTGTCAGGTGAAGGAAGGTAGGCACGGTCAACGACACGGTAGCTGAGGGTGATTTTCAACGGATTCTTTGCCGGGGCTTCCGTAGCCGCAGGGGCTTCGGTCGCGGCGGGGGCTTCCGTTGCCGGGGCTTGCGTGGGCGCGGGTTTGGCGCAGGCTGCCAGAACTAGGCTGGCAACTAACAAAATACTGAACAATACAAGTGAACGACGTTTCATCTTTCTTCTCCTTATGAATGGTTGAACGGTTTTCGGGTGGATTGGATTCCAACCCTGTGGACGGATGTGCGTAATTTGTTTGATAAGACCACCTCCTTTTGCCTCTGGGGCGTTTCTTTCTGGAACAGCAGCGGCTGATCAGGCTAGCCAGCACGCCACGGAATGTCCGGGGGATTTCTCTACGAAGGGCGGCTCGCTCTGCGCGCATTGCGCCACTGCCACCGGGCAGCGGGGGTGAAAGCGGCAGCCGGTTGGCGGGTGCAGCGGGCTGGGCACATCACCCTTGAGAATGATCCGCTCCCGCCGCAGCCGTGGGTTGGGGATGGGGATGGCGGACATGAGCGCTTTGGTATAAGGGTGCAACGGGTGAGCAAAAAGTTCCTCCCGCCCCGCCATTTCCACCATTTTGCCCAGGTACATCACCGCCACCCGGTTGGAAATATGTTCCACCACGCCAAGGTTATGCGCGATGAAGAGATAGGTCAGCCCAAACTCCTCCTGCAAATCTTTGAGGATATTCAACACCTGCGACTGGATGGACACATCCAGGGCTGAAACGGGCTCATCGCAAACGATAAAGCGCGGACGGAGGGCAATAGCCCGGGCAATGCCAATGCGCTGGCGCTGCCCGCCGGAGAATTCATGCGGGTAACGGCGGCTGTGATATTCCTCCAGACCCACTTTCTTGAGCGTCTCCACCGCCATCTGATAACGATCCTTCTTATTGCCAATTTTGTGAATTTCGAGACCTTCCATCACGGAATCCCCAATGCGCACGCGCGGGTCGAGCGAACCATAGGGATCCTGGAAGATGATCTGCATGTCACGGCGGACGGCTTTGAGGTCATTACCACGCAGTTTCAACAGATCCTGATGATCAAATTCCACCGAACCGGCGGTAGGCTCGGTAAGCCGCAGGATGGCGCGACCGATGGTGGTTTTTCCGCAGCCGCTCTCCCCTACCAGACCGAGCGTCTCCCCTTGTTTTACGGTAAAGCTCACATCGTCAACCGCCAGCACGTGGTCGGTGACGCGCTGCAGTACACCGGATTTGACCGGGTAATATTTCTTAAGGTTGCGGACGACAAGCAGGTCTTCCGCCTCTTTAGCTGGATTGGTGAGTAATGTCTCGCTCATATCGCCTCGTCATACCTTTAATGGCGCGCTGTGCTCGTCAGAATCGTTGTACAACCAGCAGCGCACGGTGTGATTGGGTGCCACTTCCACAAGTTGTGGTTCCTTGCGTTTGCAAACCTCCAGCCCGAACTGCTGGCGCAGCTGGCAGCGCGGCTCAAACCGGCAGCCAGGGGGCAGATCAATCAGGTTGGGCACCAGTCCAGGGATCACTTCCAGGCGGTCAACCACGCTGCCCAATACCGGGATCGAACCGAGCAGCCCCTGGGTGTAAGGATGCAGCGGGCGCTCAAAGATGGGATCCACATCGGCAAACTCCACGATCTCGCCAGCATACATCACCGCCACGCGGTTCGCCATCTCAGCAATAATACCGAGGTCATGAGTGATCAGAATGACCGCGGTATTGGTCCTTTCGCTCAACTCGCGGATCAGATCAAGAATCTGCGCCTGAATGGTAACATCCAGGGCGGTGGTGGGCTCATCAGCAATCAACAGGCGCGGTGAAAGCGCGAGCGCCATGGCAATCATCACCCGCTGCGCCTGCCCACCCGAAAGTTCATGCGGGTAAGCGTGGGCTTTCTTTTCAGGATCTGGAATGCCAACCTGAGTGAGCAGCTCCACGGCTTTTGCCCAGGATTCCTTTTTATGGATCCCTTTATGCAGTTCCAAAACTTCTGCCACCTGCTCCCCAACCTTGAAGACCGGGTTAAGGCTGGATTGTGGCTGCTGGAAGATCATGGAAATGCGGTCGCCGCGCATTTTCACCATCTCATCTTTGGAAAGTTTGAGGATGTCTTTGCCTTCAAAATAAATCTCACCGTTGACAATTTTGCCCGGCTCTCCAACCAGCCTGAGAATTGAAAACGAACTGACGCTCTTGCCGCAGCCCGATTCGCCAACCAGACCCAGCACTTCACCGGCGCGGACGGAGAAATCTACTCCATCCACAGCCTTCACCACGCCGTCTTCAGTAAAAAAATAAGTCTTCAGATCGCGGACTTCAAGAATGTTTGCACCTGTTTGTACGTCTAACCGATCATTCATGAATGGCTCCATTGAATGCTAACTCTGAACTCTAAAACTCAAAATCGTTACGAATAAAGATCTGGCAGAAAGTTGGAATGAAGATGTTCTTTCATTATACAGAGATCAAATCAAAATTTTCATCCCTGTTTCTGCAATATGGAGAGGTTTTCATCCTGCTCCGCTCTGGTTTTAACGGGTTCAATGCCAGAAAAAAACCGATGCCTGTTTTACATCCCGGATTTTCAGTGAAAACGGCAGGAGATCAGTTCCGACCGTGTCAGTTGCAGAATCACTTTTGAAAAACCGTATAATTTAAAGAGTATACAATTGCTTTTTTTGAAATACAACTGGCAAATTTTTGATTTCCCTAACAATTCTGTAAGGAATTTTCTCTTTCCACGGTTTCGCATTCCGGCATGGGATTCCACGTTTTATGGAAAGTGATTTCGTGTACAATGATTTTTATGGCATCCCCAAAAGAGATCCAGCCCCTGCTGCCCGGAGAGCTCGCCCAGCAAATCGGTGATCAGGCGAATCGCGCCGCGGCGCAGACCCGCTTCAACGACTACCGATCCCGCCGCGCCCCGGAAACGCTGCGCCGGCAGGACGCCGATCTGGCGCTCTTCCACGAGTTTCTTGAGTTCGTCAACCTGCGCACCGGCAATCTTTCTTTGGAGGCGCAAGCCTGGCGCCCGGTGACCTGGGGGCTGGTGGAAGCCTTCGTCAAGTGGCAGCTCAATGAGGGCTACGCGATCAAGAGCATCAACGTGCGCCTCTCCACGGTAAAAACGTACGCCCGCATGGCGATGCAATCCGGCGCCCTTACCCCGCAGGAGTACGCGCTCATCCGGGCGGTGCAGGGCTATTCTTACCGCGAGCAGGTGCGTATTGACCAGAAGCGCTCTGTCAGGCGCATCGGCTTCAAAAAGCAGGAGCCGGTCAAACTGACCCCGGCGGATGCCCGCGGGTTGAAGAATCAGCCAGCCACCCCGCAGGGGCGGCGCGACCGTCTGTTGATGTGTCTGCTGCTGGATCACGGGCTGCGCGTGGGCGAGGTGACCGGTCTGGCGGTGGGTGATCTAAACCTGGAAGAAGGGGTGCTGCGCTTTTACCGCCCCAAGGTGAACAAAGAGCAGGTTCACCGCCTGACGGACGACACGCTTGCCGCGGCAACCGCCTGCCAAACCCATGGCGAATTTGTGACCGCGGGCTTGCTGCTGCGGCGCAGCATGAAGAATGAGGAACTCGGCACTGCGGGCATGACCGCCCGCGCGGTAACGGCACGGGTGCGCCTGCTGGGCGAGCGCCTGGGCATCGCCGGTCTTTCCGCCCATGACTGCCGCCACTACTGGGCAACCTCAGCGGCACGACACGGAACCGATCCTTTTGTGCTGCAGGAAGCTGGCGGATGGTCCTCGCTGGCGATGCCGCGGCGCTACGTGGAAGAAAACAATATTGCCAATGAGGGGGTACGGCTGGGTCAGGGGGAAAAACGGGGAAAAGAGCGGCAAAATGGAGAAAAATAATCGCTTGCGGTAACCCAAGCAAAAGCCCCTTCCCCACCATAATGGAGGAAAGGGGCTCATTTCGATCAGTTCATCCCCGCATCGCCCGGGCGAACGCGGAGGGTCTTCTAACAGGCTGCCTAATTTGCCGGCGTGGCGGCGACTTCCAGAAATTGCTTCAGAACGTCCCGCAGCACGGGTTCGGGCAGCGCACCAACCTGCTTGTGCAGCACCTTGCCGTTTGAGACGAACAGCATGGTTGGAATACCCTGCACGCCATATTTCATCGCCCATTCACTGTTCTCATCGGTGTTGACCTTGGCGACCACCACCTTGTTCTCATATTCCTGGGCAATTTTATCCAGGATGGGGGCGACCATACGGCAGGGACCGCACCAGGGCGCCCAAAAATCCACGATCACAGGCAGTTTTGACTGCAGGACCGTCTTCTCAAATTCGGCATCTGTTACATGTACAGGTTTACTCATGTCATTTACTCCAATCTTTCATTAATATTTTTATTTTAATCCAGTTTTGCCCACTTCCGGCAGCCAACGGGGCTCAATTTCGCTCATTTCTTTTCACCGCGCACCTCATGCGGAGCCGAACCGGTCTTCCCATTCGCTCACACACCTGGCGGAACAGCCCTCTTGTCAAAGTCCGCCTGCCTGCCGGCTCCCGCGTTGCTTCACTCCGCCAGAAGGCGAACTGTAAGTTCACTTCAAGTTTTTTAGATGCCAAAAGCGTGAAAAGGTGACATCCCGCGCCAGTTAAAACAGTTCTGTGGAGCAGGTATAATGAAATAAAAGGACACCATGAAGAAACCCCCTTCCCTCTTCTCCAACCTGACCGCGCTCGACTGGCTTTTGGCAGCGTTTTTTACCGCTATCGTCGTTTTCCTGGCACAATCCTTCTTCCCGCCCTGGGGCTGGCTGATCGGTCTGGTGGTGGCGCTGGGGCTGCTCTATCTGGCGAAACGCCGCCGTGACCGAATACAGCAGACACCCGACGAGGAATAACCTCCCTCACCTGCTGGCGCCAACAATTCACTTCTACTATACGAAATTATTTCACCAGGGAGGGACTTTTTTACCCCTCCTTGTGGCTAACTCTCAAGGCTTGTGACAGCGACAGGGCTACTTCTGCCCCTTCTTCCGGCGGCGCAGTAGCAGCAATGCAATCAGAATGACCAGCACCAGCACGGCGGCAGCGGCGTAGTAAAGGATCAGACCCTGCTTGATGGAGGGAACCTCTTCCTGCGGGGCGGCAATCAGCACGGGGTTCGCCGCCACGGTCATGCTGGTGTTCACCCCATCCGTCACCATCACCCGGATCAGTACCTGATCTCCAGGCTGGAAGAGTGCCAGCGGCAGGGAGAAGCGGGTTTCGGTCAGGTTGGTCCCTGCGGCATCCCAGCTCTCACCATTATCCTGGCTGAAATGGACGGAGGAAAGCACCGCATCGCCATCCGCGTCGCTGGTCGTCCATTCCACGGATAACTTCCCATTCTGCGGCAGGGTCACCCCGGCAGCCGGTTGCAGAATCGTCACCTGCGGGGGATGGACGGAAACGGATCGTTCCGCAAGCACTTTGCCTTCCCTGTCCTGCAGTTCAATTTTCCGCGTTGCCGGATCCCACGGCAGGCGCAGGAGAAAACCAGCTTCTTCCAGCTGAATGATGGAATTGGTAAGCGAGTCACTGATCTCAAACATCGGGTAAAAGCCGGTACGGGAGAGTTCCTTCCCGGCAGCATCTTTCAAGACAAAGGCATAGTCCCCTTCCGCTCCCGGGGGGTTATCCGGGCGCCCGTTTTCAAGGATTTTGAAGGAACCCAAGGATGCCTGACCGGAACGGGTTACCGATCCTTTGACCAGCAGCACCTGCGGGTCATCCACGTCTTCAAAAGCCTCCACCATATTCAAGTACCCATCGCCGTAAAGACTGCCGGACGTATGCGCCATAGGCTCCATCCGCCACCAGCGGATCACTACAGGTTTGACGTACCACATAAAAGATTGCGTGCTGCTATAAAAAGGTCGCCAACCGTTTACCCAAAATCCATCCTCATCGGTTGAACAGGTGGAGCAATCGAGCGTTGTATCCGGCGGGTTGCCTCTTTCGCAACCATAACAGTCTGTGGCGTCATTCCATACATGGGCGGATTCGTGAATGACCGAGTCCACTCCGGCACCACCAAATGGGAATTTATCCGGACCGGGGGTCGGTGTGGAGGTATTTTCTGGATCGGGCGGAGGATAGACACAATAATGAAGCCAATCGATTCCTCCATTATCGAGACCAATGCCACCATCCACATAAGCGGTTTCAGGATGCGACTGTCCGCAGCAGCCTGTCGGCAATTCGAGAATGACATAATCCACACTGGGGTCCGCTTCAAGAATGTCTTCACGCACATCGAGGATGAAAGTGCGTGAGTCGCATAAATCAGTCACTCCGATGGCTTCATAATAATCTTCCCTGAAGTAAAGATAGGAACTTTCGAAACTGTAGCTGTACTTCCCGTCCGCAATCGGGAAGCTTCCCAGGAAGAGCTCGCCAAACTGATCAGTGGTATTCTTCATCCGTTGGATTTCTTCCGCTTTGAGCGCTAACCGCAATGGCACTTTTCCTTCATACAGTGAGTTGTGCACATCTTTCATCTTAGCGTCCACATCGGGGTACCCGGCGTAAGTGAGGTAATACTCATAATAGGAAAGGGTTTCCCACGCCGGCGGCTCAAAGTTAAAAAACCAGGGAACATAAACCACTTTGAACGGACGAGTGGTAACGACATCATACATGGGCGAAGTGAAGGTGTTATCCCCTTCATTCATTTCCAGGATCTTATTTTCCGGGTCAATTTCCACGCTGAAATGCACCTGATCGGCAATGGGTCGCGGAACCTGCCGCACTGTACCCAGCAGCCCCGCCGGATTGGTGCTCGCCATCCAATCTGAGTTTTCCATTCCATCCGGCACGATGGGAAGCATCACTTCAAGGTGTTGGTAGCCGATGGGTAAAGAAAGCGGAAGGGTGATTTCAGGGATTTGCCAGCCGAATGGCACTGAATACACGATGCCAATTCTCTGTCCGGAGAGCGGTTCACGGCTCCACATATTTTCCGGCAGGTTTAACTTAAAGGACACTTCCGTCTCGCAGAATACTTCAGAAGTAAAGGTGGTGCGGAAGGCTGTCCCCTTCCCTTTTACCAGTGGCGCATTGTAAAGCACCTGCACCGGTTCCACGTTTTCTATCGAAAGTGTACCCATCTCATTCCGAACGTTAACGTAATCCCGACCCATGTTATTCGCTTTATCGTAGGCGCGCACTTCAATCACGTTGATACATTCCTTAAATTGAGCAGGAGGAATGCCATTCAGCAAAAAACCAAACTTTTTCCACCCCTCCGGTCCTTCGCCGAGGCTGAAAGCGCCGCTGGTAATAAAGAGCTCATCATTGACGATGAATTCCACTTTGACAATCTCGCGTTCTTCATAGATCTCACCCTGCACCTTCACCGCGGGAGGTGCAACTTTACTGTTGTTCTCAGGTGTCTCAATGAAAACCCGGGGGGGCAGATCGTCCACCGGTATCGTGGGGCGGTCCAGCGGACCGCGCAAGATGAAGTCATCCATCAACTCAAGGTTACCTACCCGTTCATAATCAATAAACACCTCATAAATACGTGAACCACTGACGCTGAGGCATTTTTTCACCGCTTCAGGGTCCGTGCCCAAAGTGACTGAATCCTCGCCGATAAAGTAGCGCTCTCCGGTTTCAGTCATCCCGTAGGCTTTCATGCTCGCGGTAAAGGGTTGGTTAAAATTTGCCGCCTCGTCCAGCCCCACATAAACGCCCACGAAATCCGGCAGCCGGGTGAACTCCAGATGAACCGGCAGCCCCTGGCTGCCGAACTCCATTGCTCCGGCGGCTCTAAGCGCCTTCTCACCCGAGTGAGTTTCCACTACAGGTTCCACGACGATGAGGCTTTGATCTGAAGAGAAGAGGATTCCCTCCGGGATCATCAGGTCTTTCAGGTTCAACCCCAACTCGAAGCGTTCAAAATCAATCACCAGTTCCCCTTCCATTCCAGTGGCGTCACAATCGGTTGGAGGCAGAGGGGTTAAGGTGGGGGTTGGGGTGCTGGGCGGGGTTCGAGTAAGTGTGGGAGTGGGCAGGAGAATGACTTTAAAGATGGCGGCTGCCCAAAGAGGTTTCGAATTACAGCCCGCACAAGCCCAAATCTCATGGTCGCCGGTCTGGGCTGTTTCAGGAATGATGATTCTGGTGCTCCAGTTGCCGCTTGCGTCGGGTTTAAACGTGCCCAAAATTTTTCCGTCCGGTTTATTCCAGTGAATTTCAAATGGCGGTGGAGCAATATTTGACCACCAACCTTTTCCGGTCACCACTACTTCCGTGCCTGGAACATCCGAAGAGGGAGAAAGCGTGATGGTGGTGGGGATTTGAGCCCCCTGCCCGGGTTGGGGGCAAAGCAGACAAAAAATGAGCACACAGCCGAGCAGGGCTGGCAAGAATTGCAGCTTGGTTTTCATGTTTACCTCTTCAGGGGATCTGGCAATTAAGAAAATCGAATGCGCCTTCGCCAGACAGCGTGTAAATCTTCTGAGATACTTCTATTATAAGGATTCCCGCCGGATATTCAATCCCGCATGGTTTTACAGCCTGATCAAGGAAAAATCGGAATGTCCCGCCCGCCACCGGGTGTAAAATCAAGCTGCGGTGAATTCAAACCAAGGAGTTTGCATGAGCGGTTACGTTCCTCTTGTTGAAACGACGCGCGGCGCGATTGTCGAATCTATTCATTTTGGCGCCATCGCCATCAGTGACCCTTCCGGGCGGCTGGTGGCTTCAGCCGGCGACCCCGACCGGCAGGTATACCTGCGCTCCTCTTCCAAACCGTTCCAGATATTGCCGCTGGTGGAAGGCGGTGGGATGGAGCGATTTGGGCTGAGTGAGCAGGAACTGGCGGTGATGTGCGCTTCGCATACCGGCACCGATGAGCATGTACGGGTAATCAGCGGCATTCAGCGCAAATTGGGCGTTAGCGCAGCCGACCTGCTTTGCGGTATCCAACCCCCTTCCGACCCGGTCACGGCGGAACGCATGTTCACCCAACGGGAAGAAAACAGCCCGCTGCGGCACAACTGCTCCGGCAAACATACCGGCATGCTGGCGCAGGCAATTTTATATGGAGACCCCACTGCCGATTACATCCGTCCCGATCATCCGGTGCAGCGCCGCATTCTGCAGGTGTTCAGCGAGATGACCGGCGTGCCAGTGGAAGAAATCGCGCTGGGCACCGACGGCTGTTCCGCGCCGGTTTTTGCCGTGCCGCTGCGCGCTGCCGCGCTGGCGTTTGCCCGCCTCGCCGACCCCTCCGCGCTGCCCGAACCGCGCCGCTCCGCCCTGAAGCGTATCTTCTGCGCCATGACCACCCACCCCGATATGGTCGCCGGACCGCATACCTTCGATACCGAATTAATGAGTGCCAGTCGTGGAAACATCCTCACCAAAGGAGGCGCGGAAGGCTACCAGGCGCTGGCGCTGCTTCCGGGTGTCAGTCGCAGGGTGACCGGCGCGCTGGGAATCGTCATCAAGATCAGCGATGGGGATCTGGCTCCCCGCGACCCTCAACGGGGCGATTCCGCCATCGTCCATGAAGGTGGTGGACGGGCGCGTTCCACCGCGGCGGTGGAGGCACTGCGCCAGCTTGCGGCGCTGGACGAAGCCCAACAGCGTGAGCTGGCGGACTACCTGCCGCGCCTGCAGCGCAACTGGCGGGGCATTCCTGTGGGCGAGATCCGTCCCTGTTTTGACTTGCACCTGGGTTAAGGGAGGGTCCCTGAACAGACGCTCACCTCTCTTATTTCATAACAAAAACCGGGTTCCTGTCGCAGGAACCCGGTCTATTTTTTCCAGACCATCCTTTTACAAGCGTTTAAACAAATACATTACCCGGTCGCTGCCCGGGATTGGTGATTTTTCCACCAGGGAGAAATACAAGGCGAAGGCTTGCTCGAACCCCTCCACGGTGTAGGTGGAAAAGATATCTTTGCGGGTGGCTAGCAGCCGCCGGACCTGAGAATCACTTTTGGGCACGAACTCCACAATTGCCCAGCGCCCGCAGGCAGCCAGGAAGCGGGCAACCTCCGCCAGCGGGACGTTGTTCGAGATCGCCAGGTGATGAAGGAGCGCCAGCGCCATCACCAGATCCACCGGACCGCGCTCCAGCCAGGAATCGCGCTCATGATGCGCCCAGCCCAGTGCCGGGCTGGGGTTGGTGAGATCAAGCACCAGGGGCAGCAGGTGCTGCTCGCCGTTCGCTTTCAACGCCAGATAATCCTGCTCCACGGCAGCCGGGTCAATATCCGCGGCAACCGTCTCCACGTCGCGGCGCGCCAGCTCACGGCTGAACAAGCCATTGTTCGCCCCCAGGTCCCAGGCGGTGCGGGGGGAGGCTCTTTCGATGAACCGCGCCACGATTTCGCCTTTGGTCTTAAGTGCGTCATCACTGTAATTGGTAAGCTGATAATAATTGCCCCACTCGGTGCCTTGCGGCTCCCATTTGAGGGGCAGAATCGTTTTTTCCAACGCCTCGAGCAGGTTCAGGAACGCTCCCCTGCTGAGGGTAACCGCCTGCGCCTGAGACGCCTGACGGTCACTGTACTGCTGCTGGGCTCTGGCGTGCATGTGCAGGTGCACCGCCAGCCCTGTCAGACCGATTTTGGTGCGCGCGGGGAGCAGCCCGCTTGCCAGATCCAGCGGAATGCCGTCAATATGAACTCGCAGCAGCTGCGTAAAGCGAATATCCACCAGCGCTGCCAGCGCCAACGGCGCAAGAAAATGCTGGCAAAACTGGCGGTAAGCCTCCCACGGAGCGCCTTCTTTATAAAGGTCAAAGGAGAGGGTATCAATCAGCAGCGGGCGACCGTTCACGAATTGAATATTGTAGGCGCTGGCATCCTTGAGAACCATGCCATGCTCCAGGGCAGCGCGCGCGGCGGTCAGCGTGAGCAGGGCAGCATCCTTGAGCTGCGAAAAGCTCCACTCATACGGGTAGGAGATGAAAGGCACCCGCTGCGGGCGGATGACCTTCCAGGCAAGTGCCTCGTCCGCAGGCGGTTCATTCACCTCGTCATGGGGGATGAGCAGACCGTCACGGGTGAGTTGCTCATACAGCCCGCTCGTCATCAGTTTTTCATAGGCTTTTTGATAGGGAAGGTTTACCTGGCGATACAGCACGCCGCCACGGGTGAAAATGAACCCACTGGGGTCCCGGAAGGATGCCCCGCTTCGTCCGGTATCCCCGCTCATTCCTGAGGGTCTTCCTCTTCCGCCGGCGGCTGGGGCGGCACGTATTTCTCGCCCTTGAAGAAGGCTTTGATGCGCCCCCAGAACATCTTTAACACAATCCCGATGCCTCCGAGCAAACCGGCGGCAAGCAGCTGCACCAGCAGGCTGCCCGAACCGGGATCGAGATAATTCACTTTGAGCAAAATAATCGGCATATTCCCTCCAGGTGATGGGTTGATTGAACCGCCGGCTGAACCGGCGCGGACGAATGCGATTGAGAAAATGAATATACCACTTTTCACTCTTTTTGGGAGAGAGTCTCCTTGCCCCCGGGAGATGCCCCCCAGCAACCCCGGAGGAGGGTGAAAGCGCCTCTGAAAGGTTGAAAGCCCGGTAGTTTTTGCATATACTATACGGTATGAGAGGAATGGGAGGCTCATCATGAAAACGATCGTGCTGCTGGATAACACGCTGCAGATAGACGTGCGCTATGCCTGCGAAGATGCCGACCTGGAGGATAACATCTGCATCAAGATCAGCGAATCCTGCCCGGAAGAGGAGAAGATTTTTGTGCACGATGAAAGCCACCTTTATGTCACGCCCGAACAGGCGCAGGCTCTGGCGGCGGCGCTGCTCAAGGCTGTGGAGAAGAGCGTTCAGGGGTAGGTTCAGAGCCTTACCTTTTTGCGAATTGCCCTTCACACTATAGGGGGGAGAAAAAACCCTTCATCCTAACTTTAAAGGGAACTGATTAAGGATTCATGGAACATTTTTCATTCAAAAAGCGGTCGATTCCAGTCAGCGGATGGGTAGCCTTTCTCTTCCTGATGGGATTGCTGGTCTTTCATGGCAGGATCACGCCTGCCCCACACCTCGAGGACCTCGATTCAGGGGGCACACTCGACGCGCTCTACGCCCTGGCGCTTGCTGCGCTGGTGCTCTTTTTGGCAGCAGGCTTGGGACGGTTGCTGCTCAAACCCTTCAAGTTAACGGAGTGGAGCTTCCTTGAACGAACCGTAATCAGCCTGCCCCTCGGGCTGGCGGCGATCGGGTATGGAGAATTCCTCCTCGGTCTGCTCGGAGGATTGAAACCCCTCCATCAGGTACTCTACCTGATCGTGATCGCCTGCATTGCGCTCGGCGAAAGCACCAGGTTTGCCCGTGAAGCCTGCGCCAGCGTGAAAATGATCCGCCAGAGCTGGCTTGAGTTCACCCTGTTGCAAAAGGTCTTTGCAGCAGCAGGAGCGCTGGCGCTGCTCTTCACCTTTTTGCAGACACTGACCCCGCCCTGGGATTATGACGGACTGATGTATCATCTGCAGGGACCGCGTCTGTTTCTTGAAGCCGGTCGCATTCTTCCGCTGCCAGAAAACTGGTTTACTTACTACCCCTCCACCTGGGAGATGGTTTACATGCTGGGGATGGGGCTGGGAAGTGATATTTTTGCCCGGCTGATTCACTTTACCACACTGATCATGCTGCTCGCTTCCACATTTCTTTTCGGGAGAAAATGGCTGCCCGGAAAAGGCGGATGGCTGGCTGCAGCCCTTTTAATCGCCAACCCGATGGTATTGATGTGGGGCTCATTCGCTTATTCAGATGTGGCGTGGTCTTTGTTCCAGTTCCTCGCAGCTGCCCTCACCCTCCAATGGATGCAGGAAAGAAAGGTTACCCTCCTCCTGCTGGCAGGAGTGATGCAGGGATTGGCTCTCGGTTGCAAGTACCCCTCGCTTGCCAATGCTGGCATCCTCGCGGTGGTTGTGCTCGGTCTCAGTCTCCATCACCAGCCAAAGGAAGGGAAATTCCGGCAATTAGCGCTTAATGTGGGTTCTTTTGGACTGGCAGCCTTTTTCATTGCCCTTCCCTGGTATTTGAAGAACTACCTTTGGACGGGAAACCCGGTTTTTCCGTACTACCTGCCTCAAAACGTGGCAGATCCGCTGCAGTTTGAACTATTTATGGGGTACCTGGACAATTTTGGCGTCGGCAGGCAATGGTACAACTACCTGCTCCTGCCAATCAACATTTACCTGAAATTCATCAATTTTGGCACTTTCATGGCTAGCACGGATATGCCAAATCCTCTTTATCTGGTGATGTTCGCTTACCCCTTTATGCGCAGGAATTTCAAATCCGGTCGTAAAGTTCTGGATCTTCTGGCAATCATCACCCTGGCTTTTTTTGCCGCCTGGGCAACCGGCTCGCAGCAGACTCGCTTCTTAATGCCTCTCCTTCCCGCTGCAAGCATCCTCTCCAGTGCAATCCTGCTGCAGATCACAACGGAGGGATCAGGGACAAGAATAAGAAAGTTCCTCGTGACCGGCTTGGTCGGCGGGTTGGTGATCGCAACCACCGTGGTGATTGGAAAAATATTCTTTCTGGTTCAGCCATATATGGTAACCACAGGAACAATCTCAAAAAATGCTTTCTTGTCATCAATTTTGTTTGACTTTGATGGGATCCAATTTATCAATCAGCACCTGCCCGATGGCTCGAAAGTATTGATGCCCTGGAATGGCAAAGGGTATTATTGTGAGAGCGGAAAATGCTTTGCCGAAATGGATCAGCATTATTGGACGACTCAGGTAACCCGATACGGGAACCCGGATGAATTGCTCGCCTTCCTAAAGGAAAATGGCTTCACTCACATCATGGTCAGCCTGGAAGACTCCGCTTATTTTGTTCAAGGTCACGACTTTCAGGGATACTATAAGAAAGCATATGATGCTTTAAATGAAATTGCGCAAATGAACTCCATAACAGTTTTCAGTAACAAATGGATTGAAATTTACTCAATTAATTATGATTAGACCATTTAGCATTGTCCTTGATTTCCTTTGAACTATAAATATTGATTTCTCCTTTAACTTTTTAAAAGTTAGTCTTCTTTCATCGATAATTATCATTAATTAATGAAGCACCTTGCTTGGTGTTAATCATTTGAGAGGCTAATAAAATATTTACAAATAACATAGCCATGCCAGCTACAGCATGGGCTAAGCCCGGAGAAATCCAACTCGTAATTAAGAATAACGTGATAGGTACGAAAAGCCAATAAAAGCTTAACTTACTGGAAAGCCATTGATTAGAAAACAAAACCAAACCAAACGGAATAATTAACATTGCCATGTATATATTGGCGTGGGGTGAAATTGCAAAAGTTATAAGAAATGTACAAAATAATAAAGCGATAAAATCAAATGGGTTTTTTCCATTCTTGTAATCAACCCAATTTTTTCCAATATTGAACAATAATAAGATATAAAAACAAATAATAATGATTTTTGAAATGAATTGAGGGACTACCTTATCGAGATTCGTAGAAAATGCGAGCAGGTTCATCCCAGAATCCCCAAGTTGACTAGGCCAATTTAGGATTGTATTTATTAAACCAAGAATTCCATCGTGACCAACAAGCAATAAGGAAACAAGCAGAATTAATAAACCAGCAAGAGTTAATCCTTTTAGTATTTTCCATTTCCTCAGATAGATTAAACCGGGAATGACTAACAAAAGGTTTTGAGGTTTTAATAACAACCCTGCAAGGCAAATGCCGGCTATCTCTTCTTTTCCCTTTTTATAATTGACAATAAATTCACCTGTTGCGATGAGTAACAATAAATTTACCTGCGCAAAAAGAAAGTTGAGAAAAAAGGGTAATGAAATAAAAATTATCACTAAATAGTACATCCGAATATTTAAATGTAAACGCCTAATAAATAACAATAAATACAAAACACTAATCAGAATATGAAGAATTGTCCAGATTAAAAATCCGTCTAGTGGTTTTACATATGAAAGAACAATCATTGGCAATGCAAAAATGGATAAATATGGAAGTGGCAATGGCCAAAATTCCATACTTTGATTGCTTCTAATTGAATATGTATCAAAAACCTGTTTTTGAAAAAAACCCTGGAGGTCGAAATTATATATTGATCCTATGCCTTTGTACCGTATGATATTTCCCGTTGAATACCACAATCGATAATCAACACCAAAATATTCGAATATTCCTCTATCTTTTATAGTTTGATTAAGAAAAAAAATAATATCTACTAGAATTAATACAAAAAAGATATGTACTGCCCATTTTTTTAGAAAAACTTTCATTTTGATTATCCTTTGATTCTAGAAATCCATGAAAGGGTCCTATTACTAATTAATATTCATATAGTATATATATATTCTTTGTTTTAAAATTCATCCTCTTTCCCCCTGCTCTCTTGTAAGATGCACGACTTTTTGCTATCCTTCTCTTAAATTCCGACAGCGCCCCAGGGTGGGACATCGCTGGCGAGGGCACACTCAACATATTCTCGCAAGGCGCGCCTTAGCCACGATCTTGGCAAAGAGTAGAACCCACCGCTGGATTGAATAGTCTTCACAATTCTTATCCTAATATTGTTTTTTTAAAGCAATGCTTTGCTGAAATGGATCAGCATTATTGGACAACTCAGGTAACCCGATACGGGAATCCGGATAAATTGCTTGCGTTTCTAGAGGAAAATGGTTTCACTTACATTATGATAAGCTTTAAAGATAGCCTATGTTTTGTTCAAGGTTACGACTTTCAGGGATACTATAAGAAAGCATATAATGTTTTAGGAGAAATAACTTCTCATCATTCTCATCAAATCTTTCACAATAAATATTTTAATATTTTCTTCATCGATATTCCTTGCTGAGTTTCTAGAGAATGTTTAAATGAAAACAATTCAGAAATTTTTTTCCATTAAAGTATCCAAAAATATTTTGGCAATCTTTATTTTTATTTTTTCGCTTATTGCCCTTGTCCCCAATATAAGCAGACTTGAACAGCATGGGGATGAAAAGATGTATGTGTGGAGAGCCTATTATTATGGGCAAAGAATTGCAAACTTGGATTTCTCTGGCGGAACAGACAGTTATTTAGATCCTGGATTTTCTCCTTTTTCTTTTTGGTCTTGGGATCAACCTTTTGGATGTAACATCGTTTACGCATTAGCTATGGCAGTAACTTCTTCACCGCCCCCATCTCTACCATACTCATATGATGATGTCACTTTACAAGGACCAGAAACAGAAATCCCAGTCGGAACACTTTACGTGACCAGGTTTGCCGCTGTTTTATGCGCAGCTTTTGGGTTGGCACTGATCTCACTCCAATTTGGTTGGAAGTCATTTATACCAATAATCTTGTTGCTCGCATTTCCTTCCACAAGAGATAGTTTTTCAAGAGCGTGGGCAGAGGGACCTTTAATGCTAGGATTTGGTCTTTGTGCAATTGCTTACAGAAGCAAGTGGTTCCCGGTAACCTTGGGAATCGCAAGTGCATTCAAATTCACGGCTTTTGGATTATGGCCATTGATGTTTATTAATAATTCGTGTGGCAAAGAATTTAGGTGGCGCAGACTTCTTTCGATTTCAGTTGCAATGATAACTGTTATATTTTTGACACCAACCGCCTGGTTTAATGGTGGACCTGTTTATATCATGTTTATGATATTCCAAAGAATTCATACCTGGTATTCACAATCCAAATCTATTCCAACAAATAATTTTATTTTTTTCCCTGAAAGATATGCATGGCCTTTTGAATTAATCGTATTTTTGCTAATATCCCAATTTATTACAAATCAACTCGAAAAATTTCGCATGAAAAATAATCAACAACCAAAAATCCTTCCTTAAACCCAGTATAGTAACAATAAGCACAACTCACTTCGTTTAATTTTGTACTCTTTCCCCCTGCCCTCTTGTAAGAAGCACGACTTTTTGCTATCCTTCTTTTAAATTCCAACAGCGCCCCAGGGTGGGACACCGTTTCGAATGGGGAGGCGTAAATGAAAATTTCGCGCGCAAGCCTGACTCGAGCTGCCCGCAGGGCGCTTGTTTTGATTATGATCCTGGCATGGATCGTCCCTCCCGCACCCGCGCAGGGTTGGAAATCCAATGCTCATGTCTATCTTGCGGAAATCGCCCGCCTGGATGCCCTCGATGGCACCATCACCCTGCCACGGTATGACCCCGCCACCGGTCAGCCTACCGGCGAAGAGCTGGGACCCTACCCCGTTGATCCCCGTATCCTCCTGGCGCTGCAACAATGCCCTGCCCAGTTCCGCGCTGGCGCCCTCGGTCCCGACGCCTATCCGGATATCGCCACCGGGCAAATGATCACCCATCCCAACAATCTGCGTCAGTGGCAGGCCATCCTCGGAGCCACCGCCTCCAGCGACTGGATCAATGCCCTGTGGAATGCCGTTCCCCTCGCGTCCATTCCCACTGCCAGCAGCACCTGCACATCCGAGCTGGCGGAAACGGCTTTCGCTACCGGCTACCTCACCCATGCTGCCGGAGATATGTACGGGCATACCTTCATTAACTATTTCGCCGGAGGTGCTTTCAAGATCCCGGATAATGCCCTGCAGCACGTGATCATCGAGGGATACGTGGACAATCTGATCCCGGTGGACGAAGCCCCGGACTTCTACAACGTCAGCATTGACGGCGCGACGGATCTCATCAATGAGGTGCTGGTCAGACAGATGCCCGGCATGACCCTGCCCTTTCACGTGACAGATAACATGGTAAATTGGATTTCTGTGCCAAGATTTTTCAACGGCGTGCGCCTCCTGCCCGATGGCTGGCTTACGAACTACCAGAATATTGTGGCTCGTTACCAGGAATTGATCGATGACACCCTGCAAAAAGCTGAGAATTGTTCGCTCACCGATCTTCGTTGCTCGCGCTCCGCATTACTGGCACAGGCAGCTACCTTACGGGCAATGAAAACCACCTTCGAAACAAATTCCGCCCTCCCCAAAGCTTATATGCAATCCTGGCGCGAGGATATTGATGACGGGTTGTACAAATGGTCGATCCTCAATCACGAAATCGCCAAATCCATGCTCTTCGGTCCGGAAGAGGGTCGCCCTGAAGACAAGGATTTGACATCCAAAATCAGAGATTACCTCGTCCTTGAGCTGGTACCAATGACCCCCATTCCAGATTTTGGTGGTCCGATCATGCGGATTCTCTTCTCCATCGGCTACCCTGATTTCATGAATCAGATGCTGATGTGGAAGGATAACGTGGTTGATTATGTTATGGATTATGACTTATATGGCGGGATCACCCTGCGGAAATTAACCCTGCTTCCGCTCAACTCAACTTCCCTCTTCAATATCGTGGTGGATATGGGGAAAGGTCCGCGTATCTACCGCCAGCAGTTCCGCACCAACACCCTCCACATGCCCGTGGAAAGTGACACACTCGCGATCAACGCGATCGCTCAGGACCCGCTGGTGCAGGCTTACCTGACACAAGCCAACCAGACCAGCGGCGAGGAGCAAATCATCTACCTGCTTGCCGCGCTTGACCGTGCTTCCACGCTTGAAAACGCCCTCCCCGCCAGTGTCAAAGAGCGCCTCTCTCTCGAAGAACTCGATGATACGCAAATACCGGCTATGCGCAATACAATCGCTATGAACAAGCTCATCATGATCAGCCGCGCCGGAATGAATCAACTTCTCCAGGATATCGGCTACCGCTGCTCCACCACCAGTGTGCCGGTGCCGATCATGCTGGGCAACTTTATGGGCTCGCTGGATGAAAGTGATCAGGGGCTCGACCCAACCGTCCGGATCCCTGCCGGTGCGCCGGTCAGAAGCAGCAGCGGGGATGCACGCCTGTTGATGGGGCTGGCGCGAGACCCGGTAGCCTACCGCACGGTGTTGCAACTTCAGGAAGGTCACTCGCCGACTGTGCTGGGTTACCTCACTCAAAACGCCACCCAATGCAGCGCGGATCCCCAGTACCAGGCATGCAACGCCCCAACGCTCACTGCCATTGCCAGCTATTCGCCCGGCAGCAATGCCCAGGTGAACGATTTGCAGTTCAAAGGGGGCACGCTCTACCTTGCCAGCAGCAACGCCGGGCTGCACCTGCTCAATCCCTCCCTCCTGCCTGGCGGCGGTAATCCGCTTATTGGCAGGCAGCCGCTGCGGGAGAGCTTTTACGGGCAGAACCTGCTGGTCGTCGAGAATGCCCATGAAGGCATGGATGTGGTCTACCTCAGTGATGGTCAGCAGGGTTTGATCGCTGTGGATGTGACCAATCCCGCCAGCCCGCAAGTGCTGCTCGATTACGAGCGCTCGACCGAAGGGGTTTTCAACTCCTCCATGACCGATACTTACGGCATGGTCAAAAGTGGCAGCCGGCTTTACGTCAGCGCCGGTTATAACGGCATCATCATTTATGACATCTCCAACCCCGAAGAGATTGAGGAGATCGACACTCTCTACCCGCCCGGCAGATTGATCCAAAACCTGGTGGAGGAAGATTTTAACCTGCTGGATGTGGACCTGCTGGACGCGAACACGCTCATCGCCACCACCAGCCGCTACTTGATGGCTTTTGACATTGACCCGGCAGCATTTTCACCCATCCTGCTCGCTTACAGTGAACTACCGGCGACCGCTTACCGCACCACGCTTTTTGACCAACGGGCTTATGTGGCAGATGGTCGGGGTGGTCTGGAAATTTACGACCTGGCGCAGGTGCGCACAGGCGTGGGCATGCGCCGGCTGGGGGGAGTGGCTGCGCAGGGGATGGTCACGGATGTGGCGGTCAGGGATGCCACCACTGCCTACTTTACCACCGGCTCCCTGCTCTACCGGGTGGATACCTCCGCCCTGGATCGCTTGACCCTCTCGTGTCCGCTTCAAATCCCTGCCCGGCGCGTACTCTTTCATGGTGGTAATCTCTACATTGGCGGCGAGGGCACACTCAACGTGTTCTCGCCAGGCGCACCGTAGCCACGATCTCAGCCAGGGGGGAAATCCGTCAGGGGATTGAATAATTCCCACAATTATTATCCAATTATGGTAAAATTTTTTTATACAAGGAGGTGGTTTATGGCACTTTTACCCGGAACCCCGGCTCCTGATTTCACGCTCAATTCACAACTTGGCACCCCGGTTACGCTCAGTTCACTGCGCGGTAAAAACGTGGTGCTGGCGTTCTTCCCTCTCGCCTGGACGCCAATATGAACGGAGCAGATCCCGCTCTACGAGGTCGAAAAGACCGTGTTCGCGGGATTAGACACCCAGGTACTGGGAATCAGCGTTGACAGTGTGCCCTGCCTGCAGGCATGGGCGAAAGATCTTGGCGGGATTACTTACCCGCTGTTGAGTGACTTCTGGCCGCATGGCGCGGTGGCACAACAATATGGCGTGCTGCGCGCAGAAGGTCATAGCGAGCGTGCCCTTTTCATCATCGATAAGCAGGGCATTATCCGCTATGTGGATGTGCATGATATTGACAAGCAGCCCTCCAACGTGGAACTGCGGCGGGCAATCCGCGAGATTGACCCGGCGGTGCGCGGCGTGCCTGAACCGGCGGAACCCGCCCCGGTGGCGTTGCCTCACGGCGGTATCGTGATGTATTGCACGAAGTGGTGCCCCGATTGCAAGGAGGCGCGCGCCTGGCTGGCGAAGCACAGGCTGCCTTATACCGAGGTGGACATTACCACCACCCCGGGTGCGGCAAAGCAGGTGGAAGCCTGGGCAAACGGCAGCCGCACCACCCCAACCTTCGACATTGATGGCACCATCGTAGTGGATTTTGACCTGCCGCGCCTGCGCGAAATCCTGCATGTGCAGGATTAACCTGCCCTAAAAGCAACTCTCGAATGCTTCAAAACCGGGTTTCATTGCAGAAACCCGGTTTTTCGATCTCCATGCTCACGCGTCCTGAGGAAAAGGTGCCACGATGCGCCTTGTTCCCGAAGGGTTCAGGCGCGATCCGCTCACCTTCCACCACCACACTAGCCTGCCGTCTCTCCGCCAAGGTAAGCCTGGATCACCAGCGGGTCATGCAGCAGCTCGCTCGAACTCCCCTCCAGCACCACCCGCCCGGTATCGAGCACATAGCCGCGGTCAGCAATCGAGAGCGCCATCAGTGCGTTCTGCTCTACGAGGACGATGCTGGTGCCGTTGTCATTGATTTCGCGGATGATATCGAAAATCTGCTCCACCAGGATTGGAGCCAGCCCCATGGAAGGTTCATCCAGCAGCAGCACGCGCGGTTCCGCCATCAGCGCGCGCGCGATTGCCAGCATCTGCTGCTCCCCGCCTGAAAGCGTTCCCCCAGCCTGATTGCGCCGTTCCTGCAAGCGCGGAAAACGCTCAAAAACCGACTCCATGCGCGCTTTGACCTCCGCGCGGTTGCCCCGGGTGTAAGCCCCCATTTCCAAATTCTCCCAAACGCTCATCGAGGAAAAGATATGCCGCCCCTCCGGAACCTGCACAATTCCTTTGCGAACAATTTCCTGAGGGGTGATGGCTGAAATTTCTTCGCCTTCAAAGGTGATCCGTCCGCTGGTGGGATGCAGAATCCCTGAGATGGTGTTGAGGCTGGTGGACTTACCTGCCCCGTTGGCACCGATCAGCGCGACGATTTCATTCTTCTCCAGGTGAAAACTCACTTCCTTCAGCGCCTGGATCGCCCCGTAATGCACATTGATGGTTGCCACGTCGAGCATCATGCCCTTTTCCTCCCGCGGTATTTTTTCGCCATGGCGGCTCCGCCACTCCCCAGATACGCCTCGATCACCCGTTCATTCGCCTGAATTTCCGCCGGCTTGCCTTCGGCGATCTTTTCGCCAAAATCAAGCACCGCGATCTGATCGGAGATGCCCATCACTACATGCATGTCGTGTTCGATTAGAATCACGGTGATCTGGTAATCCGCACGCAGGCGCCGGATCAGGGCGATCATCTCCTGCGTTTCCTGCGGGTTCATCCCCGCTGTGGGCTCATCCAACAGCAGCACCCGCGGCTGGCTCGCCAGAGCACGGGCGATCTCCAGCCTGCGCTGGGCGCCGTAAGGCAGGCTGCCCGCGGCGGCGTTTGCCAGCGCAAGCAACCCCACAAACTCCAGCCAGTTCAGACTCTCCGCCAAAGCTGCCGCTTCTTCCCGTTTGAAACGGCGGGTGCGCAGCACCGCATCCGCCCAGCCCTCGCGCGAGCGGTGATGGTAACCCACCATCACATTCTCCAGTGCGGTAAGGTTCTTAAAGAGCCGGATGTTCTGGTAGGTGCGCGCGATTCCTGCCGCGGCAATGATGTCCGTCCCTTTCCCGCGTAGTGGCACGCCACCGAAGAGCACTTCCCCCTGCTCCGGGGTGTAGAAGCCGGAGATGCAGTTGAAGAGGGTAGTCTTCCCGGCGCCATTCGGTCCGATGATTGAAAAGATCTGTCCCTCCCGAACCCCCAGACTGACCCTGTTGACCGCGGTGAGCCCGCCAAAGGTTTTGCTCACCTCCCGCACCGAGATGATCTCAGCGTTGGTGTTCATCGCCCGCCTCCACATTCTCCTCGTCAGTTTTCTTCTCCCCCGGCAAAGGGATCTTCGGGCGGCGCGTGGGGATCAACCCATCCGGACGCCACAACATCATCACCACCAGCAGCGCGCCAAACGTCAGCAAGCGGTAGTTGGAAAATTCACGCAGGATTTCGGGCAGCCCTTTGAGAGCAAACGCCCCCAGAATGGTTCCGGGAATGTTGCCCATTCCGCCGACAATAATCAGGCTGAGCGTGTTGATCGAAGCCATCAGGGAGTGTTCCTCAGGTCCGGTGAACTGGTTACGGCTGGCGTAGATCGCCCCCGCAAGCCCGGCGAAGGCGGCACCCAGTGCCAGAGCCAGCAGTTTGTAGCGGGTGGTGTTCACTCCCGTTGCCCGGGCAACGGTCTCATCCTCGCGGATCGCCAGCCACGCCCGCCCGGTGCGCGAGCGCTCCAGGCGGTGGTAGACGAAAGCTGACAGCAGCACCGCTGCCAGAATCAGGTAAGTAAACTGAATATCGGAGTTGAAAGGTTTGCCCAACAAAGTTGGACCGGCGATGTTCTGAATGCCACGCGGTCCGCCGGTGAAATCCGTCAGCACATCACTCTTGAGCAGGATGCGGATGATCTCGCCAAAACCAAGGGTAACGATCGCCAGATAGTCACCCCTCAGGCGCATCAGCGGCAGCCCCAGCAGCAGCCCAGCCAGCGCCGCGAGGAGGATCCCCAGCAGCACCGCCGGCCAGAAGCCCACCATCAGATTATGCGGCACCGGGGCGTTGAGCAGCGCCATGGTATAAGCGCCAATGGCAAAGAAGGCAATGTAGCCCAACACCAGTTGACCGGAAAGCCCGACGATGATATTCAGCCCCAGACCGAGAATGACGTAAAGACCTACCGTGCCGGCGACATAATTCCAGTAAGAGCCCCAGCGAAGCGGCAGGAAGATCACCGCCGCCGCCAGAAGCGCCACCGCAGCGATCTGAACCGGCAGGTGATAGCGGCTGTGGCTGAGGGAATGCCACTGACGGGCAATCGCCTCGCCACCGCGGCGCAGCCCGGCGCGGCAAGCCTGCACGGCTTTCACCTCGCGCAGTGCGTTCAGCAGGCTGCCCAGAGCAGCACTCGCAAGGAAGAGCCCGCCCGTCGCCAGCGCACCCGTCAGCGGCGGCAGGTTAAACAAAGTGGCGCGAATGAAATCAAAGGAGAGATAAGCCAGATATGGACGCAGATCAATCTTGTTCACCAGCAAAGCGCCCAGCAGCAGGCTGAGAAGGAAGGCGATAAGCCCTGTCACCAGACCGGTCAATCCGCCGGCGAGAACCTTGCTTCCCAATCCGTCGTCCCTCTTGCGCACCGCTGACCAACCCGCGCCGGTGCCCAGCAGGGTGGTATAGACCACCAGCGTCCACACGGGGGGTAGGCTGCCGGGCAGTAAATCACCACCCAGGCGGGCAAGCAGGGTGCCAATCAAAGTATTAAACCCGATCAGCACCAGAAAAAGGTGCACCAGACCAAAAGTGAGCCCACCGGAAAGACATTGCTTGATCGTTGTTTTCATAGCTTCTCCTCGGCAAGTTTTTCACCCAGCAGTCCGGAAGGGCGGAAAATAAGCACAATGATCAGCAAGGCAAAGGCAATCACATCCTTGAGCTGAAAGTCAAGCCCCAGCGCTGCGGGTCCCACCGATTCGATCACCCCCATGAACAGACCGCCCAGCATGGCTCCGGGCAGGTTACCGATGCCTCCGAGCACGGCGGCGGTGAAAGCTTTGATGCCCGGGATAAAGCCCACATAGTAATACACCAGCCCGTTGTGGATCCCCCACATCACACCAGCGGCGCCTGCCAGAGCGCCACTGATGATGAAGGTCAAACTGATCGTTTTGTCCACGTCAATGCCCATCAATGCGGCGGTTGTCTTATCCAATGCCACAGCGCGCATCGCCCTGCCAAGCTTTGTTTTTTGCACCACCAGATACAGGGTGGCGAGAAGGGTCAACGAAAGCACAAACGTGAACACCCCGGTATATGGAATGATGACTTTGCTGCCATTGATCATCAACGCCCAGCCACTGCCGCGGGTGAGAACTTCAGGATTGGGCACATCACGCAGCTGCGGGCTGAAGAGGAGTTGGGCAGCGTTCTGTAAAAAGATCGAGGCACCAATGGCACTGATCAACGGAACCAGGCGCGGAGCTTTGCGCAGCGGGCGGTAGGCAATCCGTTCCAACAGGTAGCCCATGAGCGCTGAAACGGTCATGCCAATTACAAAGGCGATCAGCACCGCCAGCACCGGGTAGGCATTGGAAAAACTCTGTGGCGGATCCGTGGAGACTTGGATTGCTTTAAACGCTTCGAAAACGAAAAAACAGCTGAAGGCACCCATCATCATTACTTCGCCATGGGCGAAGTTGATCATGAAGAGGATGCCATAAACCAGGGTATAACCAATTGCAATAAGGGCATAGACACTGCCAATGATCAGACCGGCAATGAGCAGCCGGGTCCAGGTTTCAGGACCGTATTCGTGCTGCAAAACAAGCACGATATACAGACGGTAAATCAAAAAGACCGCCAGGGCTGCACCAAGCAGCGGTCTTAAGACTTCGTGAACCTTGCCATTCTTATGGATGGCATTTTGAATGGAGGTAATTTTCATGGTTGGAGGGTACCTTCCGGAAGGATGGGATGGGTCGGGGAGGGAGACCCTCCCCGACCAGGGAGAAAAAAATGATCAAGGAGCCGGAACCCAGGCACCATCCTTGACAACCACAAACATTGGCGGGAGCGTGTTGCATTCACCCGTGGAATCACAGGTGTATGTTCCACCGATCCCCTTGTAATCCTTCAAATTGCGCACCGCCGCCACCAGAGCACCCCGTGGCACATAGAGATTCCCGTTATCACCCAACACTGCCACGGATTTCACCGCGCTAATCAAAGCCGCGGTGGAGTCATAGCCGTTCCAGGTATAAGGTGAAAGGGTGCCGGCTTTCTTGCCATATTTCTCAAGATATCGTGCATCAAAAGCCGCTTTTTCCGGCGATTCCGCGGGGATTGGGGCAATGGTGGCAAAAGCGCCTTCTCCATTGGCACCCGTTCGCGCCAGGAAGTCCTCTCCGTAGGTACCATCGTCCCCGAAGAAGGCTGCATTCTCCAATCCAGTCTGTTTCATCTGATTGACGATCACGGCGCCTTCCGCGGTATAACCGCCAAAGTAGAGCGCGTCCGGATTTTTGGCAGCAACGGCGCTCAACACCGGGGTGTAATCGGTTTCGCCTTTGGTAATGGCTTCAGTGATCACCACCTCACCCCCAAGTTCGGTAAAGTGCGCCGCCACGGCTTCCGCCAGACCCTTGCCATAATCACTGCCATCATGCAGCACCGCCAGTTTGCGCGCGCCGATCGTGTTGAAGAGGTATTCGGCAGCCGGTGGACCCTGGCGGGAATCGGTAAATACAATGCGGTTGAATACCGCGCTGCCCATCGTGGTCAGGGCTGGCAGGCTGGCGGAGGGCGAAAGCATGGGAATGCCAACTTTTTCGTATACTGGCATCGCCGCCGAGGTAGCCCCGGAATAGATGTGCCCGGCGACGGCAACCACGGCAGGGTCGGAGGCAAATTTGTTGGCAACCGCTGCGCCACCTTCCGCCGTTCCCTGGTCATCCTCGGCGATCAGTTCAAACTTGAAACCATTTAATTCGCCAAAATTTTCCACGGCAATAAAACCGCCCTGTGAGATATCAATCCCATAGGAGGCGTCTCCTCCGGTCATTGGCGCCCCCATGCCAATTTTGATGACCTCTCCGGGTTTAAAAACAGCGCAACCAAACGAGTCGGTTGCGCAAACTTCAGGTGCATCTCCTGTGGCAGCGTTGGCAGAGCCGCTGGCGGGCGTGGCAGCGGATTGGCAGGCAGTGATCAAGAAAGTGGCAACAGAGAGCAGGGCAAACAATTGAATTTTTTTCATAATTTCTTCTCCTTAGTGTGAGTTGCGATTTTCCAATAGGATTGGTTCAAAAGTGTTTTTTTGCTCGTTCGGTCACCTCCTGCTACGGTTTTGAATAAAAAAAACCGCCTGCTTGTGGTCAGGCGGCTTTGGGAAATTCTTTTAACTCTATTTTGGATTCACTTCAGTCTGCCTAACCCGAAAAAGACTATGGTAAAGGAACATGACCATAATCATAAAATAGGCGTAAATAAGGAGACTGGACAATGGAATCATCGAATAAACCGTATTAAGTGAACATATTACAACTTTATTTATTGGAATACAACAATCCTAACAAAAATGCAAAGAGGAAGTTTTCTCTCTCATTTTCATCCCTGCGCCGGGTTTTAACGCCGGTCCTGATTGGGTTTCCACCCCCGCCGCGCCAGATGCGGTGACCATCTGGTCACGCGATTGCCGCCGCTATCTTTTGAAACATAACTGGCATAATCCGCACGATCCAGCAGTTCACCCAGATTGTGCACATCCTGATCCAGGCTGGCGACCCCCACACTGATGGAGAAATGCAGATTGCCGGCATTGGTCGTGAAGAGTGTGCTGTTGACGTCAAACCGCAGCCGTTCCGCGGCTTTCAACGCTGCTTCCGGTCCGGTTTCGGGCAGCAGGACCATAAATTCATCCCCACCGTAACGCCCAAGGATATCCGCTTTGCGGATGGTATTCAACGCAATCTCCGAAAGTTTTCGCAGCACCTGATCGCCAACGGTATGCCCGTAGGTATCGTTGATGTGTTTGAAATGATCACAGTCCAGCATAATGGCGGAGAGCTGGCGCTCGTAGCGGGTGGAGCGGTGGAATTCCGATTCCCCAAGATCAATCAGCTTGCGCCGGTTATACAACCCGGTGAGCGGATCGGTTACTGCCAGTTCCTGCACTTCACTAAACAGGCGCGAGTTTTCGATGGCGATGGCTACATTGGCGCCCAGTAATTCAAGCAATTCCACATCCGTGTCGGTGTACGCGTAAGGCTGATAAGACTGGGCTGAAAGCACCCCCACCAGCCGCACTCCGATTTTCAAAGGCACCACCAGCACCGATTGAGAAACCTCCTCATCCGGTGAATCGCCAATGACCACGGCGCCTGTCTCCGCGATCATATCATCTGAGAAGGTATTGAAGAGAATGGATTTTCCATTTTCCAACACCTTCCCGAACAAGCCCTGCCCAAGCGGTCGGCTGGAAAGTGGCACCGGCTCTCCGCGATCCATCATGTAGACGTCCTCAATCAAGCCGGCTTTGTCGTTAACGATGGAGATGCTGAAGAATTCTGTCTCCATCAATTCCGAAGTTGCCTCATGAATCGCCGGGTACATTTCCTCCGAACGAATATTGGAGCTGATCACCTGGCTTAATTTGTAGAGCGTTTCGAATCGGCTGGCGGATTGCAGAGCGCTTTCATACAGGCGCGCATTTTCCAGGGCTATGGCAACCTGGTCGGCAAAAGCAGAAACGAGGCGTTCATGCTCTGCGGTGAACTGGTCTTCATGATGCCCATCCAGAGAGAGGATGCCAATCGGTTGGTTTTGAATTCGCAGCGGCACACCCAGCCAGGATCGGATGGGGTGGTTATTTTTCGAAATCTGGTTAAATTCGGGGGCAATCTCAGGTATATTGGAGATCTTGAGCGGCGTATTATCCAGGAAAACCCTGGCACCCGGATTGGAGCGGTCGAGGGAAATTTCAACCCCCAGGATGGGGGAAATATCGTTAAAGCCGTGACCGCCAACGATCCTTAATGCGTTTTTGGCATAAAGCAATACCGAAGCGCTGTCATACGGCACCACCTGGGCGAGCTGCTCCAAAATCAGGCTGGTCGCTTTTTCCTGGTTGAGGGTGGAAACAACCACCGCGCCAGCTTTGCGGATCGTTTCCGCCTCTTCCGCAGCCTTGCGGGCATCTTCATACAGACGCGCATTGCGCAGTGCCACCGTTGCCTGTTGTGCGAACAGGTTTAAGAGCTGGATATCTTCATTACTATTCTTGACTTTCTTGTGGATATAGCCAACCCCGATCACTCCCAGCAGTTCCTGGTTCGCCCCCAGCATGGGAACGCCCAGCATGGTCTCAATGCCATAGGATTCATACCCGGGAATTTTCTTTTCCCATTCGCTGTAATTGGAGACGCCCTGAGCCTGCAAGGTTTCGACCACCCTTCCAAACAATCCCTGCCCGCGTTGAATCCTGTTCCCCACCGTCTCGGGGTCGAGGTTTTCGCTGGCAACGATTTCCAGTTCCTCATTTTCGGCATGATAGAGGGCAATCTCGCCAATTTCAGCATTAATCAGGCTGACCGCGCGCCGTAGTATTTCGCGCAGCAGCACTTTCACTTCAAGCTGCGCACTGATGGCAGTCAAGGTCTCGCGCAAACCATCCAACTGGCGAATGCGAATCTGTTCTGCCTGGAAAAGCCGGGCGTTGCGAATGGCAAGTGAAGCCTGCAGCGCAAAGCTGGAAATCAGCCGCGCGTGTTCCTCGGTATAAAATCCCGCTTCCACTTTATCCAGGCTGAAAATCGCCTCCACTTTGCCCTCATTGATCACCGGTACTCCCAGGTAACTGTGGTAATCCTTTGAAATGGGGGTTTGAATAAACTGTTTATCCTGATGGGTATCCTCAATGATGACTGGAGTGCGCGAAGTGAGCATGGTGCGAATATTGGCGGTGGATTCAAGCGAGAAAACCTTGTCCTGCATTTGGCTTACATTCTTTTTATTCGAAAGCTCAAACCCGCGCATGCGGGCGATGCGCGCCACATTTTCCTCCACCAGCAGCACGCTGGCGCCGTCATAAGGCACAATACGCGAAAGCTGGTCGAGGAGAAGGTCCAACACCTCATTCAAATCCAGCGAAGTGGTCAGTGCCGTGCTGATATCGCGGAAGGTTTCGGCAAGTTTACGCTGGTCATATTCGCTTTTGAAGAGGCGCACCCGTTCGATTGCCACCGAGAGCGAACCACAAACGGTCTGCAATAAGCGCATCTTGTTTTCATTGAGTGGTGCCGCGCTCTCCTCGATGAAATTCACCACGCCGAGGGGTTGTTTGCCAAGGTAGAGCGGAAAAGCGCGGTGCTGACGTTCACCGGTGAGGGTACTGCAGGGGCAATTCCTTACCAGTTCACCATTTTCCAGGCTGCCTTCGGTTAATTCCATCAGGCAGTGTGGAATTTTGCCTGTCTGATTGTCAATGACCAGCAGGTTGTTCTCACTCAACGGATGATACTCGATGCGCTGGTAACTATCCGCAGTCTTACCAAGCAGGAAGATCCACACACTATTGCTTTCAGTGATCGTCTTAATTGTCTCCAGCACGGGCAGCACTGCGCCGCGCAGCGATGTTGCCTGATTAAGGGACTCGGTGACATTGCGCATCACCGCCAGGTCATTGACCCGTAGCTGCACATTGGCAAGAGCTTCCTGAGTGATGTTCTCGGATTTCTTCCGTTCGCGAATATCCTGCAGGGTGACAAAATAGGAAATTTCTTCCCCGCTGCTCAAGGGTATGATGTTGGTATCCACCGGGATCAATTCGCCGCTGGCATGACGCAGCGTCATTTCCTGCGTGGGTTGGGGGGAGTCACCTTCCGCCGGTGTGCATGGAGAGAGCTCAGGCACCAGTTCCTGCGCCAGCCGCCCAGGCAGGCTTTCAGCCGCAAAGCCGCTCAGAAGGGCAAACTGATCATTCCATTCCCGGATGCGACCTTCACCGTCGAGCAGCAGAATGCCATAACTGGCGTTCTCCAGGATGGTGTGATAACGTTCCTGAATCCTCACTCTCTCCAGTTCTTCCACTCTGCGGTGGGTAATATCGCGCATCACCACCAGCATCCCCACATTTTTATGATCTTCACCATTCAACGGAGAAAGGCGCATATCATAGGTAAAAGATTGACCTTTTTCTCGAATGACGATTTCTTCAGAATGGTCAATCGCCCAGCCTGGTGCGAGGTCATAGTTGAGCTTCTCCTTCAACAGCACCGGGAAGGATTCACCAACATGATCCAAAACAGCCAGGACCGGCAGGCTGGCAGCACTTTTGTTATAGTCGATGATTTCTCCGTGGGCGTTAAGCGTGATCACGGCATCGTTGATCTGGCTGAGCAGGGTGCTGCCTGCCAGCGGGATGACATCGAACATGCGGTTGCTCAGCAGACTGTACGCCATGAACATCACCGCCATCAGCAGAGCCACCAGGGTCAGATTGAGTTGAACATTATTAATCCAGGCAGGTACTGAAAATACCGCCGCCAGGAAGATCGTAAAAGCGGCAATGATCAAGCCGCCGATGCGACCGCGCGTCCATCGCGGCGCCCGGACATAGCTGAAGATCAGCAAGAGCAGGGAGGCGAGCAGCAGCAAACCGGAGTATCCGATGATAGCCCAGAACAACGGACCCTGGATCACATGGATCTGAAAGAGCGGACCTCCAGTGGTGTTAATCTGCGGAACATGAGTGCGAAATAGAAAATGCCAGTTATTGGTGGCAATCATCACCACCGAAACTACCGGAAAGACGTACAACACCCAGATTCTTTTCCGAAGCGAAGTGAGTTTGCCGGTAAGATTCATGGTTAACTGCAGGAATAATGGCGCGCTAAAACTGGCGGGGATGAATTGCAGATCGTCCAGTAATACGATAATCGGCGTGGATTTGACCAGCAGCTCGGTCATATAAATGATCCCCCAGACCACGCCAATCAAGGTCAGCCAGATCAGTTGCATCGCCCCGGCGATACGCCGCTGATTCCAGGCGACGCCAGCCACCACCAGCGACAGGAGAATCGCTGCTGCTGTAAGGATGAAATTTGTATAAGCGTAGCCGTACACACCAGGCATCATCGCTTAACACCCTTTCGAGCAACTTAACGCATCACTATTCAACTCATCAAAAGAAGGTGCATTTCTTCACTTGTGCTTATTATAATTTGTCATCAGAAAAACAGGGGGGTGATTTAATAATTGATAGGTAGTTGTAATCCCCCGGTAATTCTAATTTTGTGGCGTGCTGGAGTTTTTTGCGCTCCAACACGCCTTTAACTTCCCTGTGAGGATTCGACGGAATCCTTTTTCAAAGAACTATTTTTGCAGCAGTCTGCGCACGGTTTCTAGCTGCCCGGCGCTGCCCAGTTTTTCGTTTTTGTGGGCAATAAATTTGGCATACTCGCTCATAAATACTTTGCCTACCGGACGAAGATCGAAGTTTTCAGGGTGCTCGAGGAAGTACTCGCGGTGAACGCGCGTCCAAACCAGGCGACCATCGGTATCGATGTTGATTTTAGTTACCCCCAGTTGCGCCGCGCGTTTGAACTGGTCGGCATCCACCCCTTTGGCACCTTTGAGGTTTCCACCTGCCTTATTGATGCGCTCCACTTCTTCCTGAGGGACAGAGCTGGAACCGTGCATCACCAGGGGGAATCCCGGCAGGCGCTTCTGAATTTCCTCCAGCACCTCAAAATGAAGTGACTGGGTGCCGCTAAACTTGAATGCCCCATGGCTGGTGCCGATTGCCACCGCCAGCGAATCGCAGCCGGAGCGTTCTACAAATTCACGCGCCTGTTCAGGATCCGTCAGCATGGCGTTGGCTTCATCCACCTGCACATGCTCTTCCACACCGCCCAGTTTGCCCAGCTCGGCTTCCACCACAATTCCTTTGGCGTGGGCGGCATTCACCACACGGCGGGTGATCTCAATGTTTTTTTCGAACGGTTCAGCGGAGGCGTCAATCATCACGGAAGAATAAAACCCGCTTTCAATACAATCGTAGCAGGTTTCTTCGTCCCCGTGATCCAGATGCACGGCGAAGATTGCGTCCGGGAAGACCTGGTCGGCGGAGCGGATCAGTCCTTCCAGCATCCGTTTGTCGGTATAGGAGCGCGCCCCTTTGCTGATCTGAATAATGAAAGGCGCCTGGCTGTCCATATTGCCGCGGAACAGACCCATGATCTGTTCCAGGTTGTTGATATTGTAGGCACCGATAGCGTACTTGCCGTACGCCGCTTTGAACAATTCTCTGGTGGTGACAATCATTTTACTCTCCTTCTCAACCTCCCCGCAGGGAGAAATCTCCTCTCGCAATTATAGCACTGCGCACCCCAGTGCTGGAAGGTTCAGCTTTCCGCTTCCCCATCCCTGATAAAACAAAAGGCGCCTCTGAGTGGGCAAAGGCGCCTGAAACCTGCTGTTTTGCGGTGCGGGAAAGGATCAGGGACGGATCAGTTTCCAGCCGGTGGAAAAGTTGAGGTGGTGCATCCCCTGCAGGCTGATGCCCAGAAAGCCCAACCCTTCCAGAATCCTTGCCCGCTGCAGTGGACCGGTCTCCACGGGCACCAGCCCGCCGTCACTCACCAGCCCCGCCACCGTCTGCCGGGCAGCTTCATCATCCCCGGCAATAAACACATCCAGCGGAATGCCGCCCACATTTCCATTGACCAGCGTGCCGGCAAAAGTGGTATTGAATGCCTTGACCACTTTTGCACTGGCAGGCAATACCTTTGCCAGTTCCTCGGCAGAAGAAGATTCAGGCGGAGTGGTCAGCCCGTCCCAGGTGGCATTGACCGGATTGGCTACATCCACCACGACCCGGTTTTCCAGCCGGTCAGCGAGGAGTTTTGCCACCTCAAGGTTGACCCCGTACCACAGCGCCAGAATCACCACCTCGCCGGGGTTAACCTCTTCGAGGCTGGCGGTGGTGACGGAAGCACCTTTGCGCATCACCGAGTGCAGTTCTTCCCTCAGATTTTCCGCCGCTTCGGGGTTGGAATCCACCAGCGTGATGGAATGCCCGCCCGCCGCAATGCGGTAACCGATTCCCTTTCCCATGTTTCCTGCACCTATAATTGTTACGTTCATCAGAGAGTCTCTCCTTGTTATAATATATTTAGTTACTAACTTATGTATAGTATTATAATCGACACTATACAATTGTCAAGCAACTATGGAGAAGTTATAATCAAGCACATGGAAGAGACTCCCATCCTCAAACAAAGCAGCGAACGCTGTCCGGTGGAAGCGGTGGCGGAGATCATCGGGCAAAAATGGGTGCCGCTCATATTACGCGATCTGGAGGGGGGCGCCAGGCGTTTTGGGGAGCTGCAGCATTCGCTTGGCATCAGCCCGCGCATGCTTTCAGCGCGCCTGCAGGAGCTTGAATCGGGTGGACTGGTGCATCGTGAAGTTTATGCCGAGGTCCCGCCCCGCACCGAATACTCACTGACCGAAAAAGGTCAGCTCCTCGTCCCGCTGATTGATGAAATGCGCCGCGTGGGTAAATTGTTTCTGAGCCCCGGCTAAAAGCGCCGGCACACCTGCTGCCCGGGTTGAGCTACTCAGCGGCTCACTCCCCTATCCCAACGTTCAATCCCCGTCAACCACATAATTCGGCAGGTCGTCCTCCTCCACGTCACGTCCCGAGACCACCTTGCCGCGCACGGATACCCCCGCCTGATGCACCGTTCTGGGGTTGCCGCTGACCAGCGGGTGCCACAATGGCAGGTCTTTCCCCTCTGCCAGCAGCCGGTAGGCGCAAGTCTCCGGCATCCAGGTCAACTGCCCCGCCAGCGATGGCGTCAGCGTCACGCAGGTGGGCATCAGCAGCGAGCGCTCCGCATAATGCGTGCAGCGGCAGCGGTAAATATCCAGATATTCACACACCACATTGGTATGATAAATCCTGCCCGTTTCTTCATCCTGAAATTTGATCAGGCAGCAGCGGGCGCAGCCATCGCACAACGACTCCCACTCTTCCGGGGTCATTTCTTGCAGGGATTTGGTCTTCCAAAAAGGCAGGGGCACGGTCACAAGGGATAGGTATTTATATGTTTTCGGTCGAGCATAATACATTGGCATAATTCTAGATTAACTTCAAAATGGTATGACCATCGACCAAATACAAATCTTAATTCAATATTTAATTGATTCTTTCATTTAGGTGAGAAACTATATATATTTTTATCAAAGTCTTTTTATTATTAATCGATAGTATATACCATTAATCGACAGCCATCTATTTCGGAATATACAATCCCTGTCAGAGTCAGATTCTTTTTATCTGCTTCACGACCCTCTCTGTTATATACTTTCCATCCCAAAGAAATTGAAACTTTTGGATCGATGCTGATTGAATTAGCATTTGTTCCATTAACAATGGTAACTTTAATAGATCCAGTTGAATCCTCAAAATTGATTTGACAATAACCCATTTGGCAGATTGCAGTGTTATCATAATAAACCAGATTCCCACTAATCTTTACCATTTGCTTATTAAAGGCAAGATTTGAACAACTCTTTAGGCAACCCTTTGCATTTAGCTCAGATGTGGTAACTTCTAATGGGGTTTGGATTTCCTTTGGTGACTTAGATTCAATTCGCTCGACCCTAACTTCACATCTTCGGGAAAAGTCATCTTCACGATAAATTACACGTCCAGTTATTTTAACTTTGTGTCCATTTCGAATTACCTGCCCATCATCAGCCCTAATTAATAGATCTCTTTCGGAGAAAAAATCAGGTAAAGCATCCATCGTATTTGGTCCTTCACCGATCTTAATTAGAGCAACTATTTTTGTGGGATCAGAAGGAAGATAATTGGTCAAATTCATGCCCTTTTCTCCTTCATATCCATAAATGATAAATTCGGGTAAATAGACGTTTGCTTCAATATTGATCAAATTTCCAGATTTATCCAGTTCTTCACAGTTTTCCAGAACACTTGAAATCTCCATTTGTCGCGGTAATGGGGTCGGTGTTATGGTTGGCATTATTGTTATTGTGGGTCTAGGTGTTATTGTTGATGTTGGAATTGGCGTAAAGATATATTCAGTAAGGAAGGAATTAACCACGTCACATCCAGAAAGTAGAATACCGAGCATAATCTGAACAATTAATAAATGGACATTAATTTTCAACATATGCTTATTCCCTCCTAGAGTCAATTATTATGAGCATTATACAGTGAATCCTCCAGCATCAAACTGTTGGAAACTCCTTACTGTTACATTTACCGGTTCCAGTCGGTGGATTGTGAAAACCCGGCTGAAGTCCAAAGCCGGGAATCCCCGGCTAAATTAAACTTAGCATTCAGGTTTCTGATCCATGGATTCAGCGGGTTTCTCCGGCAATTTAAACTTCAGCCAGACCGGAATGATGGACAAAAGCGAGACCACCGCAGTTACCGCGAAGGGAAATTGAGGTGAGATGTTCTTCCACAGCAGGCTGCCCAAATAAGGCGCAGGGAGGGAGATCAGACCGAGGCTGGTGGAGAAAAGACCAAAAGCTGTGCCGCGCAGGTGCGGTGGCACCACTTTGCTGATCAGCGACTGGTAGCCCGGGACGAGGAGCCCAACTCCGGTGCCCGCGACTGCAAAACCAGCATAGAAGACCCAGGCTGGGCTGGAGGGGGAGACCAGGGCGATCCCTCCAATCGCCAGGGAATGAAGCAGAAAACCGAGGGAGATGCCGAAGCGTTCCCCTTTCTTATCCGCCAGCCAGCCTCCGGGAATCATAAAAGCCATGGTAAACAGACCGAAGACGCCACTGAGGATGCCGATGGTGGAAATATTCAACTGGGCAACCTGCTCCATGTACAGGCTAAGAAAGTTAAGCGACATGGCATAAGAAATATCACGCACCCCATCGGTGATCAGGATCCAGGTGATGACTCCGCCGGCGAAAAGCAAACCGAACATCGTGCCAAGGTTATGTTTGAGCCCGGCAAGGGTGAAGGCGGTGCGCTCATAGTTCACCACATCATGCTTGCCGCCCCGTGCCATGGCAATGCGGATGATGGTGGCAGCAATATAGAGCCCTGCTGCAACGATCAGCATCATTTTGAACCCCCAGCGCTCCACAATCCAGCCGCCCATCGGCGGACCGATGACGCCAACCACTCCGTAAAGCATTTGGGAGATGCCAAACACACGGGCGCGGTTGTGCTCTGAGGATCGTTCAGCGATGAAGGCATCAAAACTGGGTCCAACCAGAGCGCTGGCGCCGGCACTGACGGCGCTGGCGAGCAATACCCACCCCCAGGTGGTGGAACCAACCAGGATAAGCTGCCCGATGGTGCCAAAAACACTGCCAATGGCAATGGCGCGCAACCTGCCGAGGGAGTCTGAGACCCAGCCGCCCAGAATCTGCAGAATCAAGGGTACGATTTGTGAGAGCGTGTAGAAGAGCCCGATCTGGGTTACCGTGGCGCCAAGACTTTCCAGGTAGAGGGATTGGAGCGGACCGTACATATTACCGCCAAGGTTCGCCAGGATCATCGCCAGCATGAAGACGATCAGCACAGGTGAAAGCAGCGGGTTTTTTTGGTCTTCCGGGATGGGAGCGGCGGTCATAACGTATATACGAAAGAATATGGTGAAAGTTGCTGTAGCAGGATGAGCCTTAATTTTACCAGCTTACTGGCAATCTTGTCCTCCGCTCTTTGCCGGCAGGACAACCCGGTGAATGAACCCGCCGGGCGAGCCAAACTCTCTTCTTAACGGCACAGGAACTTCGCAGTCCTCTGTTACTGGAGTCTGTGCCAGAAACCCGGACAAAAAGGGGTTGGAAAACCTGTTACCAGTTACCAGCGGGTGACGTTTATCCTCAAGTATCACGTCTACACTAACTTAGATTTTGTACGTATTGAATTTAAATTTTTGTAGGTGTAATATATCTCCTATAAAAAAATGAACCTTAACAAAAGACCCGTGTCAGCATTCTCCTTCAAGTTGGATAGATAAGGAGGAAGAACAAAATGACTCACCAAGAAAATAATTTTGGTGCAAATGAATTGGCAAAAAAACTTGAGTCACTATCATAATTACTGCGTATTCTGACCAATACAGCAATGCAGGCTGACTGGAGCGCATCCACGTAGAAACCCGACAAAGAACAAATGGGTTGGTGAAATTCCACACGAGGCATCTGGTTTAAGATTAATCTCGGTTATCCTAACGAGATCATCGAGAGGTGGCAGATTGGCAAGCTGTATTTTGCTGAAAAATCATTGAATAATAAAAGTTCTTTGGATATTTCTGACTCAAATTAACAAAAAAGGGGTTGCTCTATCATGAAAACTAAAAAGAAAGAAATGCTGAAGAATAAACTGATGGTTTCATTCCTTTTAGCCTGTGTGATTTGTACTGCTTTTCCAATAACCGGGCAGGCACAATCAGGATTTTCACTGGTTAATGGAGTATGTACTGGCGCTGATATGGATGATTCCTTATCGGAAGAGTGGCATTATTTTTGGAAAAATTTGCGTATTGATTTTACCCAACAAGAAAAAAACATCTACTCTGGATATGGAGAAGCCAGTACTGAAGACAAAGTTAATGAAGGGTTTTTAAGGTTAATCGATGGCTACATTCAAGTTGAATATGATGCCCAAACTGGGAATATGGAGGGCACATTTGAAGTTGTACATACCGACTCGTATACCCTTAAGGATGGCAAAGGATATGATGTCATCCTAACATTTAGCGGAAGTGTCGTGAAGGCAGAAGTTGACCCAACGTCTTCCCAGGTCACATTATATTTAAGAGGACCGCTTGAACAAGATTGGGTAAGTAGAGGATACGAGCCACAATCCACCATTTCGCCTGGTGTGCAAATTGAGCAATACCTGATGACTGTTGCTTTTAACGTTGAGGGCGCGCTGCCTGGATGGAGTTGTTCGCCGCTTGTCTTAGGGATCGAAGGTTTACAGCCCGGGGATACCATTGCTCCGAGCGCCACTTACTACCTGGCTGATGGCACTGAAACAGAAGTGCTCAATGAACGCTGGACAATCAATGACCAGGAAACGGATGCTCTCGTATGGAATGGGGAGGAGACAACCATCCTTTTGGAATGGACTTGCCCAGATGACGAAGAATATTCAACCTCCTTTGTCATACCCGCTTATGCAGGTCCAGTGTTCCCCACTGAAACCCCGGAACCCACGGCTACAGCTCTGCCTCAACCAACGAAAAATGAAACGCTTGAAGTGCCGGCAGGTTCGGATGGAGAACAAAATTCTCAAGGAGGGCTTTCTTCCCCGGGCATTATAGGGATTGCAGTGGGCGTAACTGGTCTTATCGGGTTGGCTGCAGCCTATTTGAGTGGAGCGATTAAGACATCTGCAATCATGGAAGCTGCACCAAAAGCATTAGTGCCAACAGAAACATCTCCAAATAGCATTCCTGACACAGTACCGCCAGTTCAGAAAGCTCCTGATAGCACGGCAGCTGTGAGCCCCAAATCCTCCGTTAACCCCCAAGAAATTCAAGAAGAACCCCCAAGGACCAGAGATACAAAGTCGGAAAGGGAGGGAGGAAAAGAAAAACTTAGTCCGGCAGAACGTGCCAAATTAATTGGTTTACGCAATGAGATGGTCAATGAGATGGAGCGATATAAAAGTCAATGGCACGCAACAAGAGACGCGGTAAATAAACTAAAGTCGATAAAAAAGAAGAATTTGATTAAGTTCATTGTGAAACAGGGCATTGAAACTCAGGACTGGATAATGACCACTCCTGTGGATGTGCTCAGTAAAGTCGTCATTGATCCTGCCGTAGAGAGCCTCATGCAAAAACCTGATTCATCACAGGATGGCAGCATTATTGTGGCAATCAACACTCGCATTGAAAAACTTCAGGCAGAGATGAAACAAATGGTCAATGAAGTATATTACCTCAACCGAGAAATTAATAAGATTGATCGAAAATTAGGCAAGTAATCGGTTGTGATCTTAACATCGTAATAAAAGCAGTAACTGCTCAGGCATTCGGTGAGAGCCGAGACTGAAGAAAAAGAGGCTCATAAGGCGAACCGGACAAAGCTAGTTGCAGCACATCCAAAACACGTTGATCGTTCTCCCGAACGGTTGAGAGGTAACTGCGAATCTGGCAAAAGGTTTTCGCACCATCTTGAGCGCGAAAACAGCCCGACACTTTTTGCTTGAGTTTAACCATGTGCAAGTCGCATCCGGCTTGATGTTTGGCCTCTTCCACCTGTACCAGTGGCAGATCAAACACCTACCGCTTCTCGTAGTCCTGGACTGTCACGGTCTCTAACGATACCTGAGAATGGCGGCAGCGGTGTACCTGATGCCTGAACAATTGCCTATCGGGGAGATTCCTTAAGCAAAAAGGGCAGTTTCGAGCCAGTATAGAAATATGGCAGACCCGTTATAGAAGCCATGAAATGCCATACTGGGAGCAATTGAGCGCGAACGCCATGCGATGATTCCAGCGGCAAGTGCGAACAAGAAAACAATCGACAGATTAAATACAGCCTGCTTTGTGTTCAATAAATGGGTATGCCCAACCACGAAGAGGACCGCTTGGATGAGGAGAATCCACAAATCTTTCACTCCTGCCTTTTTAAGCCCACCCCACAAGAACCCACGGAACAGTGGCTCCTCCGATACGGCCGCGTATCCTAGCTGATAAAACGGTGATATTAGTGCGATATAGCCCGGGAAAGGTGGAACCGGATAGTGCATCATGCCAACCATCAGGATCGATAATCCACTAGCAAACAAAATGCCAAGCCCGCAGCCGGCAGCCACCCAGATCAGTCCGTTCTTCGTTGTCCTCACCGGGCGGATAATTTTTCGAGACAGCAGTACCACTAGAATGATTGCGATGATGAAAAAGGGGAGACTGAGTGGTCGTGGAAAGGCAAAAGGATTTGACGCACCAAAGGCATTCATGATCACAGTAGAAAGAGGTCGGAGCAGAAGGATCATCCAGACCGCGAGGGTGTCGATATGAAAGTCCGCTAGTCGTTCCCGTTCCCACCAGATAAGCGCGGCGATCAACAGATAGGTCCCAATCTCATATACCGGATTTACCCACGCTGCGCTTGTCGGGATGACATATTCCAGCCAGGATAGAATGGGCAAACGGAGGACAAGCAGTCCCACAATGAAGAGCCAGAAAATGACGTTGTGTGCTTTAGCGTTTGGCTCGGAATGGATTTGCAATTTATTATGTTTCTGAGTAAGTGCTGTGCTGTCCATTAATCGGATTATGGCAGGAATCAGCGCTGGCGTCAATTAATTTTCTACAAGCAGGGAGCAAATTCTGCTTCTATTTTAGAAAAAACAGGTAACTGCTCAGCCAGTAGGAGCTATGACGTCAATCCACCCCATGCTGAGTCGTTACTTAAAGCAGTTTTAATCTCCCCAAAAATTAACTTAAGATTTTTGGGGGGAGTTTTATACCTCCCTGCCCACCTGTCACTGCTACGAGCCGGCGGTAGAGGTTGGGTGGCGGTATGACGAATGGTTCATTGGCAACGCAACATGCAGGTGCATCGCACTCAGTTGACTCCTCTTTCTCCACACCCCCGCATCTTCATTGTTTGACAATCTGCCCGCATTCTACTATCATAAAGGGAAATCCTTGCTGGAAGGTTCAGAATGCAGCGACAGGTTGATCAAGCCAAGGGGAATTTCTCACTGGGGTTCGCCGGTGCGCGCCTTTTGCCGGAGGGCACATGCTCTTTTTGATTGGCATTGACGATACGGATGCGCCGGAAAGCGAACCCACCTCCCGCCATGCCCTGCGGCTGGGAGAACTGATCGAACAGCGCCGCTACGGACGGCTCGTGTCCATCACCACCCACCAACTGCTGCGCCACCCCGAACTGTATTACACCCACCAGAATCTTGCTTCCTGCCTGCTGATCGATGCCAACAAAGAATCCCGGCGTGATCTTGAACTCACCTGCCGTGAATTCCTGCGCCGCTTCAGCGCACCTGCTTCCGACCCCGGCTTTGCCCTGGCTGCCTGGACGAATATTTTGCCCGAAGTGGTCTCATGGGGGCAGCAAGCCAAGCATGTTCAGTTGTTCCGCAGTGCCGCCATCGAACTGGCGCGTCTTGCCGGGATCTCGATTGCCGGTTTTCATGGCAGCGGAAGCGGGGTCATCGGAGCTCTGGCAGCAGTCGGGTTGTATTTTTCAGGGAATGACGGTCAATTTTACTGGCTGCCGGGGTTGACACGGCTCAAAGGTACAGTCACGCTGCCAGTTTTGCTGGGGATTTGCCCCATCGACCGGGTGGAAAACTTCCGCGGTCGCCAGCCAATGGCAAATGATCTGATTGATCTGGGAGAGTCACCGGTGCCGGTGCTGCGGGATGGGCACCCCGTCCTGCTGGTGGATGCCACCGGGCGCGGATCCGCCTGTCAGTGGCGGGTGCTCAGCCGGGAAGAACTCAACAAAATCTCCATCTGACCCCGGTTTCTACCCCGTCTAAAATCCAAGCCACACCGCGCCGGAGGAACCCTCCGGTGCCGCTTTTGACCCAACCCGTCCTCATGCCACAGGTTTTGAGGCTTTGAGTGAGAACATTAACGGGATGGGCTCCACTCCGCCCGGGAAAACCCACCGGTTGCCGGGCTGCTTTTCCAGGAAGGGCAGCTGATCGTACACCGTGAACGGGTGTTCATGGAGAAATTCCAGGCGCAGACCGGCAGAGATGAGCGCTGTAACCACCTCGCCTGTACGGTACGTCCACTCAAAATCTTCCCGGTTTTGTAGCGGCGTTTCTTTATCCGCGTAAGTAGTCTCAAAATCCCAGTGCTGGGCGCCGCGGGCAAAATAGGGGTAACGATACACCAGATGATCGGCTTCATCATCGAAGACATAGGCGAAGGGATGAAATTCAGCCAGGTAGAAAAAGCCGCCAGGTTTAACGTAAGAGGCGGCGATGCGAGCCCACTCTGTCAGGTCGGGCAGCCAGCACAACACGCCGTAAGAAGTGAAAACGATATCAAACGTCTCTGAAAGCACGCCGGGGAGGTCATAGAGGTTGGAGCGAAGGAAGCGCCCATTCAACCCGCACTGTGCCGCGATGCTCTCCGCCATGGCAATGGCTTGCCCGGCATAATCCACGCCGGTAACTGTTGCCCCCAGCCGCGCCCACGAGAGCGTATCCAGCCCGAAGTGGCATTGCAGGTGGAGCAGGGATTTGCCAGCCACCTCCCCCACCTCGCCGCGTTCCAGCTCATCCAGACTGAGCCCGCCCGCCAGAAACGCCGGCAGGTTGTAGAAGGCGGAGCGGGCATGAATCGCCACCGCCTCCTCCCAGTACTGGCGGTTAACTTCCATTCTTTGACGATCGTTTTCCTGATCCATACATTAATCCTCCCGGAGGGATTCCGGGAGGATTGTATCATCAATGAAGAGCCGACACAGGGGGATGACCCGTAGCATCGGTTTAGGCTTTCTTGATCTCAATCTGGCGGGTCTTGCGGATTGCCTCGGTGGATTTCGGCAAGGTCACCGTCAACACACCATTCTTGAATACCGCGCTAACTTTTTCTTCGTCCAGCGGCGTATCAAAAGGAATGACCCGTTCAAAGCTGCCATAGCTTCGTTCGATGCGATGATAGGTTTTCTCTTTTTCTTCGGTCTCGGCTTTCTTTTCACCGCTCAACACAAGGGTATCCTTTTCCAGACGGATCTGAATATCCTTTTCATCCATTCCAGGCAGCTCAGCGGTAACTTTGTATTCCGTTTCTGTTTCACTGATATCCAGCTTGGGTAAGAATTCCATTGCCGGACGCGTGATCAGGCTTGCCGAGAACGGAAAATCATCGGCGAAGAAAGAGTCAAACATGCGGTTCATTTCATTCTGGATTGCCAGAATGGGGCTCTCCTCCTCACGTCGGAGGGCAAGCCGGTTTGCCCGGTTGGGGCGGCGAGTAATCGAATTTGCAGCGCTCATATTTACCTCCTTTAAGGTTGAGATTTATGATTTGAATCTTACAACCCTATTAATAGGCAGAAATTATTAAAAAAAACTATGAGGAGTATTAGAAATAGATTAATTTTCCCCGTTATTGAATAACCTTCTACTGGTTGAGGGGGGCAACCAGCAGAAGGTCGTAATTAGTATAGCACGCTTGGGGGGATTTTTATATGAGATCCCTTCTTTTTTCTCTGTTAATACCTGAATATAACTTACAAATTTCTTAATTCTTCTGTGCCAGAATCACCCGCCCATCCAATGCCAGTGCGCCCTGCCCGGTTTCGAAAACGAGCAGCGGGTTGACTTCCGCTTCTTCAATTTGGGGGAAGTCGAGGGCAAGCTGGCTGAGCCGCAGGATAACCTCCACGATGGCTTCAATATCCGCGGCAGGTTGCCCGCGGAACCCGGTGAGCAGTTTGCCGGCATGTGTCTCCAGAATCATGGCGCGCGCCTCGGCAGCACTGACCGGGGCAACCCGGAAGGAAACATCCTTGAACAATTCCACGTAAATGCCGCCCAGCCCGAACAGAATCAGCGGACCAAAGCCCGGATCGCGGCGCATGCCAACGATCACTTCCTGACCGCGCGGCGCCATCTTCTCGACCATTACCCCTTCCAGGCGGGCATCGGGGCGTGCAGTATGGATGGCATGCACCATTTCTGTGAATGCACCCGCGACGGCGTCTCGACCGCTCAAATTGAGGCGGATCCCGCCCACATCCGATTTATGCAGCAGTTCAGGCGAGACAATTTTCATCACCACCGGGCTGCCGATTTCTTCTGCCAGCGCCGCGGCTTCTTCCGCGTTGGCGGCGAATCCCCCCTTCACCAGAGGGATGCCATACGCCTCAAGGATCGGACGGGTGTCAACTTCACCGAGGCTCTCCCGCCCGCCGGACGAGCACAGACGGTTCTCGACCGCCAGGCGATCGATACCCGCAGGAACTGTCGTCACCGGCAGCGGGCGTTCCGTCCATTCGCGGTAATCCAGCATGGCTTTGAGCACCGCACCGAAGGATTCCGGCTGGGTGTACATGGGGATGCGATTTTCATGCAGCACAAGGCGCGCCTCCTTCACCGAAACATCCCCCTGGATGCATGCCAGCACGGTTTTCTCGCCAGCGCGGCTTTCCTCCACAATGGCGCGTGCCACGCCCACGGTATCGACCAGCGCCTGGGGTACCAGCAGCGGCAACACCGCGTCCACGTGAACGTCGCCCATTAAGGTTTTCACACACAAGGCATAATCAGGGGGTTCAGCGCCCCCCAGGATGTCGACAGGGTTCTCCACCTGAGCGCTGGGGTTTAGCCTGGCGCGCAAGGTTGCCCGGGTTTGGGCTTCAAGGTCTTCAAGCGTGAGACCGTTGGCAGCGAGCGCGTCTGAAGCCAGCGCCGCCGGACCTCCGGCATTGGTGATGATCACCGCGCGCCTTCCGCGCGGCAGGGGTTGAAAATCAAACGCCATCGCCACCTCAAACAGTTCGGTGAGGCTTTTTGCCTCGATCACCCCAGCCTGTTTGAAGGCAGCCTGATAAGCGGAATAAGAACCGGCGAGGGAGCCGGTATGGGAAGAAACGGCGCGCGCGCCGGCAGTGGTGCGCCCACCTTTGAGAAGCACGATGGGCTTGAGGCGTGAGACGCGGCGGGCTACCTCGAGGAAACGGCGCCCGTCTTTAATCTGCTCCACATAGGCAGCGATGACGCGCGTGGTGTCGTCCTCTGCCAGGTATTCCATCAGGTCAGTCTCGGTCACGTCGGCTTCATTGCCCATGCTGACCAGGTGAGAAAAGCCGATCTTTTTCCCCAGCATGGTGTCCACCACCCCACCCATCGCGGCGCCGGATTGTGCCAGAAAACTGATCCCGCCAATATCCGGCTGACCATAGATGAAGGTGGTGTTGAGACCCGCATGCAGGTTCATCAGCCCCACGCAGTTCGGTCCGATCATGCGCATGCCGTAATGGCGGATGATTTCAAGGCAGCGCTGCTCCATCTGTTCGCCATCCGCGCCGACTTCTTTGAACCCGCCCGAGATGACAACCACCGCCTTCACGCCACGCTTGCCGCAGGCTTCCAACGCAGCCGGAATGGCTGGCACCGGCAGCACAATTTCAGCCAGCTCCACCGGATCCGGCACCCCGGAAATATCCGCCCAGACAGGCTTGCCCAGGATCTCCGCGGCAGCGGGGTTAACCGGATAAATCCCGCCTTTGTATCCGCATTGGACGAGATTGCGTAGGATACCGTAACTCAACTTGCGGGGGTTGGCGGAGGCACCGATTACCGCCACGCCGGAAGGATGAAAGAACGGAGTGAGGGAAGAAGTCATTGGAGGTCCTTGAAGGAAGATGGGAGGATCAGAACTGCCTGTCAGCCTGGAAAAGAGAAAGATTCAGGCATAACCGGTCAGAGTTCATGCCTTGATTATATCAAGACAATGCGCTTCAAATTCAGGCAGCCTCATGGTGACGACAGCCAAAATTCTGGCAGGTGAAAATCGCCTTACAAATTTGTAGGATAGCAGAAAAATCCGTTGCATTTTCGATTTCTAATGGATAATGATGCAGGAATGATCATTGATCAAGATGGGGTGTATAAACCGTGGCAGGTTCCAATTCCAAAACTCATCTTCACCTTCAGATTGTTTCAGCTGCGTGTTCACCACGAAAAGGATAAAGTCCCAATCCTTCGTGCTTAAATCACTGTTCATCGAGGATACCTAATGAGTTACTCAACTGAAGAAAAATTGCGCAAGGTTTTTTCGTGTCTTCTGGCAGCCCTGATGCTGCCTGCGCTTGCCCTGAACCTCAGTGGCAGCGCGTATGCCAGCGATCAGACGCCGGATGACCCCGTGGAGACATCCTCCGGGGGAACGGTCACCATCGAGTCCTCCGATCTTGAGGTGGTCAGCCCTTATCTTTCTATCAATCATTTGCAACTTTCGAACGGTACAGCGCTTTCCGCATTGATTATCAATGGCTCCCCCACCCCTCCGGCGGGGCATGACGCGGCATGGGTGGATGCCATCGAACCCCTGCCCAGTTCCGGCGTACTCGCCAAATTCCCCTCCTTTAGCTGGGTTTACGGCTGTTCGGCAGTATCCGGGGCGATGATTGCCGCCTATTACGACCGGCACGGCTATGATAATATCTACACCGGTCCCACCAATAACGGGGTAATGCCGCTTACCGATACCTCCTGGTCAACCTGGAACGACGGTTCCGCCACCTATCCGAGCAATCCGTTGATTGCTTCAAGAAAAGGCGTGGACGGTCTCACCGCGCGTGGCTCGATCAACGATTACTGGGTGAAATACGGCAGCACTGCCATTGACCCGTATATCACCAACGGCTGGAGTCAGCATGCCTGGGGGACTTCCATTGGCGATTACATGAAGACCAGCCAATCCGCTTATGACAACACGGATGGCGCAACCTCTTTTTATAACTATACTAATTCCAATGCAAAACTAACCTGTTCAGATATGGTCGACTATGAAATCTCTGACCTGGATGGAACCTACGGCAGAAAACTGTTTTACCAGGCAAGGGGATATGCTGTTACGGATTGTTTCAATCAGCCCACGGATAACAAAATCGGCGGCGGGTTTTCTCTGGCAAACTTCAAGGCTGAAGTGGATAGTGGAAACCCGGTGCTGATCAACCTTGCCGGTCATTCCATCGTTGGCTACGGTTACGACGGCTCCACCATCTACATCCGCGACACCTGGGATAACAACCCCGGTCATACCTATACCATGCCCTGGGGCGGCAGTTATGATGGGATGAAAATGCTTTCCGTCAGCATTGTTCATCTGGCACCGCCGCCAGCTCCAACTGCCTTTGCCAAAATCAGCCCTGCAGATGGCGCCAGCGGGATCGGCACCTCCGCCACTCTTTCCTGGGAGGCTTCCAGCAACGCCTACGCGTATGAATATTGCTATGACACCACTGATGACGGCGTCTGCTCCAACTGGCTCACCATTGAAGGCTCCACCAGCGTCGACCTTGCCGATCTGCTGCCCGTCACCACCTATTACTGGCAGGTGAGGGCGAATGGTTGGGGAGGCACCACCTATGCCAATGGCAGCGAGAGCGCGTCCTGGTCCTTCTCCACACAACCTGCCGCTCCGGGTAACTTCAGCAAGATCCGCCCCGCTGACAAAAATGTGCAGCTCACCGACACCGTTACACTCAGCTGGGATAGCTCCGACGGTGCAGTGACGTATGAATATTGTTTGGACACCACCAGTGAGGAAGATTGCAGCTCGTGGGTAGACAATGGCGCCGCCACCAGTGTTGACCAGATCGATCTGACCACCGACACCTCCTATTACTGGCAGGTGCGTGCGGTTAACCCGAATGGCGTCACCTATGCGAATGACGGGCAGTCGTGGAGCTTCGTGATTAATGGCATCACCCCGCGGATGGATGATGAATTGACCACCAGCCTGGTGACCTTCAACTGGAGCAATATCCCCGGTGCCACCAAATATAAGATTCAACTGTCCACCAAAGCCGATTTCAGCACCCAGTTGCTGTATGTGTCCACTCCCTCCTCTGATTACGCCTATCTTACTCCGCTTACCCCCGCCACCACCTACTACTGGCGCGTGCGCCCGGTCTTTGGTACGCTCAAAGGCTCGTGGTCTGAGACTTACCGCTTTACCTCCATGGATCCCCTCACTGCTCCCGCCCTCGACACCCCTGGGCACAAAGAGGTGATGACCAGCAATGACGTGACCTTCACCTGGTTACCCGTGACCAACGCCGCGAAGTATCAGATTCAGGTGGCGCGCGATCTGGCGTTCACCAGCGTGGTCACCAAGCTCAAAACCGATCAATCTACCCAAATAATAACCCTGCCCAATGGCAAGTATTTCTGGCGCGTGCGTGCCATCGATGCTTCCGGCGGCAAAGGTCCGTGGTCTGGAGTGAGAATTGTAAAAGTGAGCGCCCTGCCAAGGTAAGCTCTGATCAAAAGTTCACCTGCCCGGGAGGATGACCCTCCCGGGCTTTTTGTTTCCGGAGGCTCGCCGGTGAGGTCAAACCGATCCCCAAATGCATGGCATATAACTTGCACCTGTTTCTATTGACAATCCCCTTTTTCCAGGGGATCCTTATGGTGATGCCTTATGGGAACTTCTCCTTTGCAAAGATTTCTGCCTTTTTTACTGTTGACGCTGATGGTGCTGCTGGTAGGCGGCGGGTTGCTGCTGCAGCAGAATGCCCTGCCCCACTGGAGCGAAACCACTCCCACCCCTGCGCCTTTTACCCCCGGCGAAAGCATCGCCGGTTTTGAGCAGCCCTCACCCGATGGCAAATATACTGCCGCCCTCAGTGCTGCCGACCCCGGGATGCACGGCTCTGCCATTACCCTCACCCGCGCTGACTCCAAGGATGTTAAGGTGCTGGCGGAAGGGGATGATACCTCCTGGGTCACCAATCCCATCTGGTCTCCGGATGGCAAGACTCTGGCATACGTGCGCGTGGTCAATGGAAAGGTGAGCGATTACGAAATCGCCTCAAGCTACGAATTGTGGGTTTATGACTTGAAGACCGCTCAAAACCGCCTGATCACCGATTCGGCTGCCTTTAACCCCTCCATCCGTTTTGACGGCACCGCCGACATCAAGTGGGTATCCGACACCCGCATCCAATACCCCAATAACGAAGCCTTCCCCATTGTGTACTACACGGTGGACATCCAATCCCTGGAAACCACTGCCGAAATCAGCAAAGGGGTGCCCAAAACCGCGGATGCCGCTGCCCTACCGGCAGAAGTGCCGTATTACTCGCAATGTGACAGCCGCTGGGGAAGTAAAGTTCTGGGCACCTGCTCGCAATATACCATTTGCCAACAGGGCTGCGCGATTTCATCCACGGCCATGGTGTTCAAATACTTTGGCATTGATACCGACCCGCTGGGGATGAACAACTGGCTCAAGTCAAATAATGGCTACGCTGCCGGCTGTCTGATCAACTGGTCGACCGCTGCCAACATGGCACCGGATAAATTGACCTGGGTAGCCTGGGTAAATGGGGCTGACTGGGCGCGGCTGCGTTACGAACTGGATAGTGGTTATCCAGTCATCCTGGAAGTGCCCTTCAGCAACGGGCAGCATTTTGTCGTTGCCACCGGCTATTACGGAGATACCTATTACATTAATGATCCCTATTATTCTTCGCGCACCACCCTGGCTTCCTACGGCAACACTTTCAAAGGGATGCGCATTTATCACGGACCAACGAAGGAGCCCCCCTCCTGCCCGGCTTCCACCTCCACCCAAACCTACGTCTGCCAGCCCACGCTCACCCCGGAGTACAACAATAACCCCTGTAAGACTCGCTGGTACCCCATCCGTGGCTTCAGCGGTTTCCCCAATTATCTGGTGGAAAATGTGGAAATCGCTGCTGACTCCGCCAACCAGGGCGACTGGACGCCCGAACTGCCCGCCGCCGGGCGCTACAAAGTGGAAGCCTACATTGCCGCGCACGGCACTTTCAGCAAAGCCTGTTCAGCAAGTACCCTGACCTTCGGAGCTGACAGTTCCCAGGCAAACTATGTGGTGCACTCCGCCAAGGATACTGTGACGGAAGTGGTGCGCGACCAGCTCCCGCTAAACGATGAATGGCTCAACCTGGGCGAATATTCTTTTGACGCTGGAAAAACCGGCTTCGTTACTTTGAGTGATGTTACCGGAGAAACCAAAGCCGCGCGCAATCTCTCCTTCGGAGCCATGCGCTTCACCCTCATTGGTCCGGCGGAGTATCCGCTGCCCACCATCAGCCTGCTCACACCCTCCCTGAAGCACGCCGGCGCGGTTGATTTCTCACTAACCCTCAACGGGAGCGGATTCTTCCCCGAATCGGTGGTGCGGTGGAATGGCAGCGACCGACCGACAACCTACGTCAACCCAACCACGCTTAGCGCCAGCATCAGCGCGGCAGATCTTGCCACTGCGGGGAATGCCCAGGTGACCGTGTTCAATCCCGAACCCGGCGGTGGTGAATCGACTGCCAGCAATTTTTCCATACTGGCGATCTCGCCGCTGAAGAATGAGAAGATGACCACCAGCACGGTGACCTTTGACTGGAGTGACATCCCCAACGCTGGGCGTTACCAACTGCAACTCTCAACGACCAGTACCTTCACCTCTCTCTTGAAAGACGTCAGAGTAACCGATTCCAGTTATGTCTATGATGTGCCACTGACCACGCCAAACGTCTATTACTGGCGCATGCGGGCAAAAGTGTCAGGCTCCTGGCGCGACTGGTCGCCGGTGTGGAAGTTTAATTCGATGGATGCCCTTACCCCGCCGGCGTTAACCATTCCAGGCTACCGGGTGACGCTGAACCTGGATACCCCCACCCTTGCCTGGCAGTCCGTGGTGAACGGCGTAACCTACAAAGTGCAGGTAGCAAAGGACAAGACCTTCCTGCTGGTGCTCCATCGCACGATCATCCCTGAGACCTCCTGGTCACTCAAGCTGCCGGATGGAAAGTACTTCTGGCGCGTGCGGGCAATCGACGCTTCAGGCTATAAAGGACCCTGGTCTGAAGTGGGTATTTTTAGAGTGGATGCCATACCGTAAATACTGAGAGATTTAAAGCAGCGGAGCCTGGCAGCCAGGCTCCGCTTGATTTCTATAGACAGGATTCTTCCTCTTCCAGAGGCAAACTTCTACCTATGAAGTCACCTCTGGAAGAGATTCCAATGGATAGCGGGGTTGAGGAGAAATAAATCCGCAATCCATCGTTTTACCTCAAGCACTGGGTTTAAGACCCGCCTTCTCAGCCTCCTGTTGCAGCAATGTGAAGAGCTGTACGTGTGGAATTTCCGCCGGGCAAACAGCGGAGCATTTCCCGCACAGGGTACAGTCAAAAATGCCCGAAAAGGCTGCCTGCGTGACTCGGTCTGCCTGATCTTCCGGATCCACGAAACGCTTCGCAACCTGTGCCATGGCGGAGGGTCCAATAAAGGATTCCCACTTGTTTTCTTCCTGTAACGGTGGGCAGACAGTATAACAACATAAGCAATCCCGGCACATGTTCAAAGGCTCAAGCGTATTCCAATAAAGATCATACGGGATGTTTTGTAACTTTACAATTGGTTCCACAGATTGCACAGCAAGACCGGTGGCTACAATTTTCTCCATAATTTGGCTATGATCCACGACAAGATCTCGAATCACAGGGAAGCCTTTTAGTGGTTCAAAGGTATATTCTCCCGGATCCAACGGCTTTACACACGCCAGGAAGGGTCGCCCGTCTACCATAATTGAGCAACGCCCGCACAGGCTGCTGCGGCAGCAATAATCAAACCCGATTGGTTCAATATTCTCATTGATGTAATGCAGACACTCCAGGGCGGTGGTGTATTCCTTCCACGGGACTTCATAAGTTTTAAAGTACGGCTCCGTATCCACACTTGGGTCGTACCGGAACATTTTTATAGTTACAATTTGGTCAGCCATTGTGTTCTCCTAGTTTTTGCCTAATTTGCCTGGTCTGCAATACCAATTTCGGCTACGATTTGGGCAACCTGATCAGCCGGGACAAAAGTATCGACAATTGGTCGGGTAACTGCCGTCCACTGTCCATCTTTCTTCTGAACAATTGTGTTCACCAGCTAGTTGGCATTATCCATATTTGGATAATCCGTGCGGCAATGTGTTCCGCGGGTTTCCTTGCGGATGATGGCAGCCTGGGCGGTTCCCATGACACAATCCCACATATATGGAATTTCCATCGCATAGCGCCAGTCTGAGTTAAACCGTCTGCTCTTGACCGGAACCGAGATCGTCGGGAAATCTTTTTCTTTAATTTCAGTAAGGGCATCGATTACTCCCTGAATGCCTTTTTCATCCCGTAGAGGAGAAAGCCCATTCCACATTGTTTGCTGAATCTTGTGGTAGATTGACAACGCCCGGACGCCTTTCTCGGGTGTACTTTCCAATTTGCCATAAGCATCGTTTAGCGCTTCCTGCACCTGGCTCCAAACAATCGTCGGACGCTCCACTTCCTTCGCCCTTATTGCCGCATTCTTTCCAGCCATGTAACCCGAACCGGTAGCGCCAAAAAATGCACAGCCAGAATACGCTTGGGTATTGGAAGCCGCATAGAAAAGACCGGGAATTTGCGTTTCGCCTGTGGTACTAACCGCAGCCGGACGGGAGGCATTCTCCCAGAATTCCCAATGCAATTCTGCTAAATCGGGGAGTTCATAACCAATCATGCGGTTTCGTGTCCGGGCACGGCGATAATACCGGTTCAGCTTATCCAGATCCGAGGTATCGAACAAAACGCAGCCATTATCAAGTCCTCTGCCGTTAAAGATTTCCCGCATCGTGAGGCGCATGAAGATCGCATTGTGCCCCGGGTATTTTTCGTCCATGATTTGGGTATAACGTTCCTTGTTCTTATTAAGAGCGTACTGATGGTTTACAACAGAAAGACCGAGCGTGCCCATGCCGTAAGCCGTTGAGGTGGGGTAAATCTGGACGCAGTCGAACGGTAATTGTTCCATATCCCGCATCTCAAGACCCAGGTTAAGAAACATCGAGTGACCGTCTCCGGTATTTTCAGGTCCTGCAATAGTGCAGGCTGTATTACCCGTCCACCCATAACACCAGGCGTATGAACCGGTAGCCATTACTACTGACTTCGCGCGGAAGACAATTGCATCTCCGGTAACCAGGTTGATTGCCACAGCGCCTGCAGCTTCCCCTTTATCAGAAATCAACACGCCATTTACCATTGTCCGATCAAAGATTCTTGCGCCTTGCCGTCGGGCAAACTGGCTGAAGGCTCTTGGGAAACACCCATGGTCCACAACAAGCGGAGCGTCTGTATTTTTTGAAATCGGCTCTCCTTCTTGATCTCGTTCAGCAATGTTTCCCATTTGTTCATTTGTGGCAATCGGTCTCGCTTCATGCACAGCCTGGGCAAGAGCAACATCATAATCCTGGTCAACCATGCCATCATTTAACCAAATACTGGAACTCAAAGTTCCAGAACCATCATCTGAAGAAAATTCGTTGGACTCCATATCATGCCCCCAGTTAATGCCCGAGGTGCCGCTATGTCCAAAGGGTCCTTTGTCTACAATAATTACACTCGCCCCACCTTTCAGGGCTTCTTTTGCCGCAAAGAGACCCGCAATTCCTCCACCGATGATCAGTACATCCGATTCGTAAACTGCGTAAGGTCTTTCAACTCCGGTGGCAGTGATGCCAACCTGTACATCCGGGGTCACATTCGCCTGCTGCCCGGTTTCAGACTTGCAACCAGAGAGCAGACCGGTTACCGTCAAAGCCGCTCTGGTACCGGCAACCGTCCCCAAAAATTTTCTCCTCGAAATCTTCGTGGCACTTATCTCGGGAGGATTACTGGGCTGTTCAATTCCTCGTTTCTTGCTCATACTCCTGCCTCCTTAAATCAATTTGTCGATCTTTTTTGATGCATCGCTAACACGGATGACAAAACGAAACCTCCAGGGTTCTTTTGGTTTCTTTTAGTCTAGTCATTCCACGCGCTTTTTACATCAACCGAAATTAGGAAAAAATCTGGCATTAAGGGGGAGCGTACCATCCCCCATTTGGGGGATGCCTGAAAGGGTATAATTTCGTAAAATGAGTACAGTCAGGTAATTTTGGATTCTTTATGAAAAACAGCAAGAATTTTCCAGCTACAACTACTGAGGAACAACTAATGCCACCCTCACCGGTAGGAGAGGAAGAGATTTCTCCACTGGATCCGGGCATACTTACCCGCGTCAGCCAATCCTGGCAGCAGTGGATCCGCGAATCCACCGACCTGCAATTCGAATCTATTGCTCTTGAAAAATGGCTTGAAGATTATTTTTCCGCACTCTGGCATAGAACGAAACCAATGGATTCTCAATTTCAGATGAGCCGTCTGTTGGGGATATTCCAGGAAAATAATCCACCACCGGATGACTTTTTTTTGCTTTTTTTCGGTCTATCAAATGTTCTCTCTAAAGTTTGCGCGGAGAAATCGAACTTCGATCCCTTGCACGCCTGGCTTTCAATCGTTCAAAAAGATTTCTCATCTCACATGAGCAGTTTTTACCGCCAGGCGGTAATCAATAGTAATAAAGAAAGCAGCCGGTCAGCCACCTTGCTGCGGGTGACCAAAGCTGCTAACAGCTCCCTCGAACTGGATAAGGTATTACAGGCGATTTCTGACGAAATCATCCTTGCCCTTGATGCTCTAGCCTGTAACAGCTATCTCTTTCCGGATAAATTAAAATACGGTCAATATTATCTCCTTGGGGGAGTACCAGAAGGTTATGATGTGCCCGACCCACCGGAACTATTTGGCCTGGATGCCCTCCAGCGCGGCGAACCCGTTTTTTGTTACGATGCCGCAATGGATCCTCGGACGGATAAAAAGACGGTGGCGTTTTTCAATCTTAAATCCCTGATGGCTTTCCCGCTCATTTCTAACGGCAAGACTATCGCTGCCGGTCTGATCGTCATGAAAGATTATCATCAGTTCACCCAGGATGAGGTTGATCTGGTGATGGCAATCGCAAACTCTGCCGCCATGGCGGTGGAAAATGCCCGCCTGTATGATTCACAAATCCAGCTGACCATCGCCCAGGAACGAAACATGCTCGCCCAGGAGCTGCACGACCGCATCGCCCAGAACCTGGCAATTGTGAAACTGAATCTCAATGCCATTTTGCAACACAAACCCGAGCAATCTGTTAAGGAAATCGTCGAAGAAAGCAAAATCCTTGTGGACGAAACTTACCAGGAACTCCGGGATGCCATATTGGGTTTGCGCTGTTTGCCTTCGTCGACAGTCAACTCGCTCGAAGATGTCCGGGAGTACTTGACCACCTATGGTGCCCACCATGATCTGGATATTCAATTTCTGGTGAACGATCGTGATTTTAGAGAAATCAATGCCGAAGCGGTGCTGCAAATCGGACGTATTATCGACGAAGCGGTTGTCAACACCTGCAAACACGCTTCTGCTGATCATGTATGGATTTCGAGTGGTGTAGACAAAGAGCGGTTCTGGGTAAGCGTTGAAGACGACGGGGTTGGGATCGATTGGGATAGAGTAAATCATCTGCAAGAAGACCACTTTGGAATCAAAATCATGAAAGAAAGGGCGGAATCCGCGGGGGGGCACCTTACCATCGAGGATCGGGAGGCTGGTGGCACGCGCGTGATCTTTGAAATACCAATAAAGAGATAAAAAAATGAAAACTCAAACTCTTCGGATTTTGCTGGTGGACGATCATCCACTCTTCCGTAAAGGTGTGCGGTCATTAATCGAAACCCATGCGGAGTTTCAGGTGATTGGTGAAGCTGGTAATGGTTGTGATGCCATTGAAATGACAAAACTTACCAGACCGGATGTGATATTTATGGATATTGATATGCCCAAAGTAAACGGGCTTGAAGCCACGCGGTTGATCAAAAAGGAATTCCCGCAAACAAGTATTATCATGTTGACTGTCTCTGACTATGACAGTGCGCTCTTTGAGGCGATAAAATCTGGCGCATCGGGTTACCTCTTAAAAAATCTCGAGCCCGCGGATCTTTTTTCCACTCTTGAGAAAATTCAGCAGGGTGAGGCTGTCATCAACGGTGTACTGGCAACAAAAATTTTACGGGAATTCAGCCGTCTCTCGGAATCACACGAAAAATCCAGAGAAATTGAACCCCTGACGGAGAGGGAGATCGAAGTGCTCCAACATCTGGTTCGGGGTGAAGATAATAAAAAAATTGCCCAGTCCTTGTCCATTTCGCCGAGCACAGTAAAAACTCATTTGCAAAACATTATGGAAAAATTGCACCTGAAAAATCGTATTGAAGCCGCAGTCTACGCCGTGGGTGAAGGTCTGGTGGATTACCACTCAGAATGCGAGCAGGAATAGCCCTTATTTCCACCCCTGGGCGTACCACGTGAGATAATCTCGCACATGCGCCTGCCAGTAGTCGCCATTGTGCGCGCCAGACCAGATGTGAAACTCGTGCGGAATGCCGTTATCCACCAGCACACTGACGAAGAAATCAATATCCGCATACAGATAGTCGTCCTCGCCGCGGTCCACCCAGATGCGCGGATACTCGTCCACGGTATGCGTCTCAAGATGCTTCTGAATCTGCCACCAGTCGCCCGCCATCAAGCCCATCGAATGGGCACCAACAGCACCAAAGACATCGAAGTTGCGCGCTGCCAGGCGCACCGCCCAGCCCCCTCCGCGTGAAATTCCACCAATGGCGCGGCAAGCCCGCTGCGTGCAGACAGTATAGTTGGCTTCCACCCAGGGGATCAATTCATTCAACACCGAGGCGCCGAAGCCATCATCGGTCACCGGGTCATAATCGTTCACTTCCCGCGGCAGCACCATCAAAAAAGGCTCCGCTCCATTGGCAATCAGTTCATCCGCAATCTCGGCAGCCCCCAGGCTCAGCCAGTAGGTGTCATCCATGCCTTGCCCGTGCAGCAGGTAGAGCACCGGGTATTCCCTGCCCTCTTCCTTGCCATAACAGGGCGGGGTGTAAATGCTCACGGTATAGGTCAGCCCCAGCAAGGCGGAGTCAAGCGAGGAGCGGGTCACCTGCCCGCCGCTGGAACGGTCGCATGGGGGCGGTGTGGGGAGCGGGGTGGAGGTGGGAACAGGTGTGCGGGTGGGCGTGCGGGTGGGGGTGGGCGATAGAACCGGGAGGGGCGCAGGGCGCATCCCACAGCCCGTCAGCAGCAGGGCAAGAAGCCATAGAGAGCCCCTTTTTGCCAGATGGAAAAACCAGCGCCTCACTTGGTTTTTCCCTCCAGTTCGGCGATTTCCTGCGGCCACACCGGAAAGAACATCATCCAGTTGAACGGGTCGCGGCGAATGAACGCTTCCACCTCGGCAAGCACTCTCTCGGCATTGCGTACCAGCCCCTGCGGCGAGTCATCCTTTTCCAGGTGGATTTCCTCGGAGACATCAATCCAGTGCGAATGATCGGAAAGGGAGATAAAGCCCACCACGAACACGCGGGCATTGGTTTTGAGCGCCAGCCGGATGTAAGCCACTGGCAACGCGGAAGGATAATTGAAGAATCGCGGACCAAGCGGTGCGTTCTCCATCGGGCGATCCACCCCGGTAAGCACCGTGCCGCCTGCCTGCAGCCGGGCGCGCGCCTTGGAGAGTGCCTGGAAGGTAAAGGGCATGACTTCCATGCCAAAGCGGCTGCGCAGTTCATTTTGCCACTGGTAAGCCGGTGAGGTATCGGTATTCGCCAGAGTCAGATAGCGCATTCCTTCCTGCACCAGCCGCAATCCTCCCAGGTTAAACCCGGCAAGGTGGGCGATGAGCAAAAGCGTCCCTCGCTGCTCTTGCCTGCATTCCTCCACCAGGCGGCTGAAGGCAGGGCTGAACTGCACCTTTTCACGGGCAATTTCGGGATGGGCAAGCGCACGGTAGTAATCGTACAGGGCGATGCTCTGATTGGCAAAAACCCGGCGCACCGTTCGCTCCAGGTCGCGCCCCTGCAGGCGTTTGCCGTGGATCATCCACTGGTTGAGTCGGACGGAGCGGTAAGTTCCACTGCTGCGGAAGGCTCCCATCAGAAAGCCCATTGCCCGTGCCAGCGGGTAACCCAGCCAGTGAGGCAGTTTTTGGGCGATAAAAAGTGCCAGCCCTACACCCCAACCCTGACCTGAGATCGTAGAGCGGACAGATTCCTGTTTGTTGGAGGAGTCAAGATTTTCCATGCAGCATCTATTGTACCGAAGGCTCGTCCGCTTTGGAATACCCTGGGGTATAATTTCTTGCATGTGCATCCAAAAAGATGCATCAGTGTTTTATTAACAGTGTTTTTTTCACCCTGACGGAATTCCTTCCGTCCATCCCCTTGCAGGAGCAATAAAATGACAGCCGCATCCCTGGATCAAAGAACAAGTAAAAGTGCCCGCCGGTCCTGGTATCTTTATGATTTTGGAAACTCTGCTTATGCCGCAGTGGTTCTTCTTGCCATCTATTCCGTCTATTTTTCCAGTGTCGTCGCCGACCACGTGAAAGGTCCCTCGCTGTGGAACCTTGCGGTGGGGATTGCGGCGATCGTTGTGGCAGTCATCTCCCCTGTGCTGGGCACAATTGCTGATTTTTCCCGCTCGAAGAAAAAGCTGCTGGTCATTTTTACCGCCATATCGGTGGTATTTACCGCCCTGCTCTTCTTTGTGCAGGAAGGTGATGTCTTTACCGGCATTCTCTTCTTCGTCCTGGCGGAAATCGGCTACCGGGCGGCGCAGGTCTTTTATGATGCCCTGTTGGTGGATGTTTCTACGCCGGAGACGATCGGCAACGTATCGGGCAAGGGGTGGGCGCTGGGCATGCTGGGAGGCATTGTTTGTCTGATCCTGGTCTTGATCCCCATTCAGCTCATTGGCGGCAACCTGATGGTGCGCATCGCCTTCGTCATCACCGCCCTGTTTTACGCGCTGTCCTCCATCCCCCTCCTGCTCCATGTCCGGCAGATTAATGAACCCGAAACCCTCCCTGCCGGCGAGTCCACCTTCTCCCACGCTTTCAAGAAGCTGGGCGGCACTTTCCGCGATATCAAGCGCTACAGGGAATTCGTTAAATACACCATCAGCTTCCTTATTTACAATGATGGCATCATGATGCTGCTGGACAATGCCGCCATCATTGCCGGTATCCTCTACGGGTTTAAGACTTCTGAATTGATCATCCTCATCATCATCCTGCAGGTTTCGGGCGCCGCGGGTGCCTATCTCTTCGGGCGCGTTTCCAACAAGCGCAGCAGCAAACAAGCCATTCTTTATGCCTTTTCGCTCCTTTTGCTCGTCATCGCGCTGCTCTTCTTCGTCAAGAGCAAAGGGGTCTTCTACATTATCGCCGCCCTGGCTGGTTTCTTCCTCTCCGGGGTGCAGGCGGTGAGCCGAACCATGGTCAGCCAGCTTTCTCCTGCCAGCAAAACCGCTGAGTTTTACGGTTTCCTCTCGGTTGCCGGACGTACCTCCACTTTCATCGGTCCACTGGTGTTTGGCTCGGTCTACGCCGGGTTCACCAATCTCTACCTCAATCGCGGCTTGAGCGAAGCGGTGGCAAAGAGCAACGGCATTCTGTGGGCGATTGGCTCAATTGTCGTTTTTCTGATTGTCGGTCTCGTTTTCCTGCTGCCGGTTCGCAAGGTAACCCTTCAGGACCCCATTATTTTTGAAGTCCCTGGCGAAAATCTTCAGAAAGGGCTATAGTTCAAGGGAATGACAAAAACAATTCCTTATCCCCGGCGTCAGTTTATTCGCGGTATTCTCAAATCGGGTATCGCGCTGGCGTTTGGGTTACTGGCGGATATCAAAGTAAATGGTCGGGAAAACCTTCCCGCCGGTGGACCGTTGATTGTGGTGGGAAATCATTTTCACTTTCTCGATCCGCTGATGTTCATTCACCTTCTGCCCTACCCGGCTGAATTCGTTGGTGGCGCGAAAATGCCCAACGCGCCTACTTCCGTTCATTTTTTAGAGCGCATGTTCGGAGTGATTCCCACGGCGCGCGGCACGGTCTCGCGCGATACTCCTTACGGCGCCGAATCCATCCTGCGACAGAACGGCGTGCTGGCGATTTTTCCGGAGGTCGGCAGTTGGGCAACAGTGCTGCGTCCGCCC
>JAGPFF010000005.1 GCA_018056725.1 Anaerolineaceae bacterium | reverse complement strand
GCCGAATACCACGGTCGTTTCTACCGGTTTGGATCATCACCGGTAGAAACGACCGTGGTATTCGGCTTGCCCTGAGTGGTGAAATTATGGTCGACCCCAATAAGAATCACCTGTTTGAATCCCATGAAATAGGCTAACTGCATCGCTACAAAGGTTACCGTAGCGCCTTCCCATAAACGCCCGGTGGCATCGCCATTAAATCGCGGCAGGATGTAAGAAGTGTACAGATAATGCAAGTTGGGGGCGGGATTTATTTTATTGCGCGAGCGCCAGGAAACGAAGGTTGGGATGGATAACTGGCGCAAATCACTGGCACATTGTTCAATGACAAGATCATTGACGGTAAGCAATACCGAAGTAGGGAATCCTAGGTCAGGAAAAGCCATATAAAAGCGATTCATTCCGAAGGTAAACGTACCCCTCAGCTTGCTGAGATCGGTTTGCTTCAGGCTGGGACCGTTGCCAATGATGACACAACGCTCGCCTTGATGGCAGTTATGCAGTTTCTCGAGCTTGTGAATGGAATCAACCCTCCAGGGATGAAAACGGGCTGCCGGATACTCGCTGGCAACGGTCACATGATCCCGGACATTCCGGTAGAGGTTTGCCAGTGGAGCGGGGAGTTTGTTTTTAATCGTGGCGCGCATATTTATTCCGTGCTCAGGCGGGCGGTGGCACCACCATCAACAACTAAAGCCTGACCGGTCATAAAGGACGATTGGGCACCATCCGCGAGGAAGTATACTGCGCTGGCGATTTCGGCTGGTTGCCCGATGCGACCGTTAACCGTTTTACGCGCGAGGTTATCGAGGCGTTCGGTCACCGAAGGACCACTCAAATGTCCCCGGTCAAGCCCACTGCGGAGCATGGGCGTATCCACTGCCCCTGGCAGCACCGCGTTGACCCGGATGTTATCGCGAGCGAATTCGATTGCCAGCGCGCGCGTTAATGCCAGAATCCCTCCTTTGCTGGCGGCATAAGCTGCAATGCTGGTGGATGTCTGTATGGCGTGCACAGAGGACATATTGACGATGGCACTCTCACCGGCTTTCTTCAACAATGGATGGAAATAGCGTGCGGAGAGGAAAACCGGGCGCAGGTTGGTTGCCAGAACCAGATCCCATTCCTTAACCGTGGTTTCAACAAGTGGTTTTGAAACTTGCACCGCGGCATTGTTGACCAGGGCGTGCAGTTGATCGGTGATCGTGGCAACCTTCTCGTAGATGCGATCAAACTCCTCCGCGCGGGAAATATCAGCGGTAAAGAATAAACCATTTTGTGGGAAACCCTCGCCAAAAGGATTCTTATCAATGCCAATTACCCTCCAACCCATGTTGGAAAAATGAGTCACGCATGCCCTGCCGATTCCCCCGGCACTGCCGGTGATTAATACAAATCTGTTCTCATTCATCATCCGATTATCCCTTCTAGACCCGGGTTTTCCAGTTTTCCAGTTCGCTTGGATCTATGGCAAGCCCCAGCAGCAAGTTCCGAATCGTGTTCCAATGAACATTTTCCCACGCTGCCGGGCTGGAATTGGAATTGTGGGGTGCCAGCAGTACATTTTCCATTTTCAGGAGTGGAGAATCAGCCGGGAGGGGTTCCACTTCAAACACATCCAGCGCTGCCCCGGCGATTTTCTTTTTAAGCAGGGCATCTATTAAATCCTTTTCATTGACAATTGGTCCGCGCGCTGTATTAATCACCACTGCCGTGGGCTTCATTTGAGCTAATAGCTGCTGGTTGATGAGATGGTAGGATGTTGGGTTTAGATCGCAATTCACACTGATAAAATCCGCCTGTTGGACCAGACGGATCAGTGAAGTGCTGGTAACCTTATATTCAAGGAGAAAATCCCTTGGAATAGGTTGTATATCATTCCCGAGCAACGTCATGCCAAAAGCGTGCGCCCGGCGCAGAACCGCCTTGCCGATATTCCCCACTCCGATGACTCCCAGGGTACATTCGGAAAGGGAACGTCCCGGGATTTTTTTCCATTCGCCGGATTTTATCCTGCGATCCATCCAGGGTTGCTGCCGGGCAAACGCAAGAAGATAACCCAGCACACTATCCGAAACGGGCAGAGTGAAGGCATTTGGCGTATTTAACAATTGAATTCCCAGCCTGGCGCAGGCGGCGTGGTCAATGGAATCAGTACCGGTACCCCATTTGGCGATCACCTTCAGATGTGGTGAACATGCGGTAAGCACCTTATCGGTAAAGCGGTCATCACCGCAAATGACTCCGTCAAACCTGCCCGCATAGGTGAGTAACTCATCTTCTTCCAGTCTTTCATTGACTGTGGGAGCAATCACCTCGAGACCAAAATGATTAAAGACCGGTCTGAAGCGATCAATGAATGGCAGCATGTAGGGTGCAGTTAATAGCAGAACGGGCATAATTTACCTGTAGTTAATGATTTTGACTATTATAACCTTCAAACGGATTGGGGGAAATTAGCGGCGAGGGTTGAAGCGATAAAGGGTGAAATGAGCAGGTCCCGGAAGTTGACCCAGAGGGGTTAATTTGTCGGAAAAAATACTTTGATAGGGATCCGATTCAAGCAGCATATAGGGGTTGCCAAACACATAATCCAGCCCCATTTCATCCAAATATTCAGAAGCTGTGCCATTTTTCATCGCTGCAAAGTATTGAGGACTGTTGATCAAGCCATCCAGATTGACAATAGTTCTTCCATTGATAAAATAGGCGGTCATCCCACCGCCGGTCATCCCGATGATCGAATTCTCTTCCGTCTCCTTTTCCAGTTCTTTTGTTTGCACCAGATAATCGGCTTCTTTGTCCGTTGGAACAGAATAAGGAAACTGGCGTAATAAGAGGCGGGTATGGAGGAAAGCAGTCAATCCAATTAGCGCCAGCGTCACTATCAGATTGAGGGTGTTGTGCCCCGTTTTTTCGTAAATTATATCGAAGAGTCTGGAGAGGAAGACCATGCCAAGCAAGACCAGCACCAGCGATTGGGCAACCCAGTACCACGTGCGGGTGGCACCGTAATTGTTAGCACCATAATAAGCAATTTGCAGAAAACAACCGATGATCAAAGGTGGAATAAACAGTGAAAAAGATTTTCGCGCCAAATAGCCATTCTTTCTGGAAAGAAGCCAGACCATGAGCAGAAAAATGAGAAACATGATGAGAATAAAGAGTCTGGTGGGAAGCATACGCGAATCCTGCCCGAAAAGGTTTCTCAAAAAGATGGTTGCTTCACCTACCTGGGTGGTGATTAAAGACCAGGGGCTTGATCCGCTGCCGGGTGTGAGCCCAAAGAGATCGACCAGTGAGTTGTTCTGCTCGTAAACCGTGTTTTCCAGTGTCCCCCACCATACCTTAATTTGACCACTGACCGGCGTCCAGGTTCCAAATTGGAATTTATTGTACAGGACATACCCGCCTACGAGGAAGAGGATCGGAATGGAAAAACAGATGCCGTTTTTGAGGTAGAGTATTCCGTTTTCTCTGATCCACTTCCAGAATGCCTGCCATGGTGATCGCTGCTCTTTACCTTGCGGTTGCCGGTAGAATTGACGAATGATAGCCACGAAAAGAACGGAAAAACCTACCACCAGCAGAATCAAGGCGCGCGAAATCATTATGTGAACGCCCGCCATCCACAACAGACGCATCGCGGCATATATTGTCAACGTTCCAACAACCCCGGCGACTGCCAGACGACCGACAAATTCGTATAGATTGTTTTTGAATCCATCGGTATAAAACCCGCTAAAGAATAAAATCACCGGCAGAATGAGAAAGGTAATCATCATGAGAGGATAGACGGAATAATTGTTGAGTACCACCGGGGCGGTTCCAAAGCGGATGATCCAGGCAAAAATCGCGGATATCAGGATTCCGACCAGGTCATAAATCAACAATCGATGAATACGATAGATTTGAAAGACTACAAAAACCCCAACGATGGCAACGATAAACAAATTATCAAGCCGCGCAAGGACCGTCAAAGCACCAACGAGCCCAAAGAGCAGTAATTTAATCGGTTCTTGCTTTCGACCGGGTTTATAGAGCGCTTCTCCTACAATCAAAAGCAGGACGATCAGACAAGCGCTCAGAGCGCTTTCCAATCCTTGCACAACATAAGAATTATAAATTGAAGGCAGCAACATCCAAATTACTGCACCCAACACTGCGGAAAAAGGATGCAAATATTTTTGCGTCAATCGAAAAAGTAACACCCCGGTCAAGCCGTTTAAGAAACCACTTATCAGAATCATCACCCGCAAGGGCAACAATAGATTGATGTTGCTCAATCCAAAGACCGCCAGACAGATGAGCATCCAGAGCGGGTGAAAGCCATTGGTCAGATTGATCTGATCGAAGGTTGAGCCATGACCGGCAAGAATGTTTTGGGCGACTTTAAAGTAAAAGTAAGCATCATCGGTGGAATACCAGTTCACCATGCTGTTGGCGGGAGTCAGTGCGGCATAAAGCGCGCCGCTGATCCCTAAAAGAAACAGTCCAAGTTGCGCTCCAATGTAGGCTTTACGTGAACGGACCATGCCTTTTACCGCCGGGTTCTGATCATCATTTCGACCAGCTTGAAATCAAATTCTTCATCGATATCCCAGGATTCGGCTGGATCTGTCTCGAACAGCAGCGGTTTATCCCCGATCCGGGTACCATATTTGGCAAGGGTCTCAGGCGCAAAAAGATAAAGGCAGGAATTTTCTTCATAAACCGGCGGCAGATCCTGTGTCTGGATTAGCTTCCGCGGGTCATGATTGATCGCTTTTCCATTTTGATCATAAAGACGGGTCTGCAGGCGGGTGACGGAAAAGAGAGAGTCATATTCAGGGTAGGAGGAAAGGAACTTTTCGATGGCGCGGTGAATCGTCTCTGCCCGCAGTAATGGATTGGTGGCATGCGTTTGCAGGTAGTAATCAGCCGGAACCTGATGCATATCATATTGCAGGATGGTGTTCATGGAGATCTCATCCGCGCGCAGGTCTGCAGGGCGCTCGATGACCCTGATAGCCGGGAAGGTCTCCTGAATCCCTGAGAGGATAACCGGACTGTCCGTATCGACGACAATTTCCGAGACCTCCGCTACCTGCAGCAGGGTGGAGAGGATATGCTGGTAGAGGGGTTTTCCGTCCAACAGGCGGTAATTCTTTTGCGGCACTCGCTGCGAATGGTGACGCATGGGCACAAGGGCAACGATCCGGGGAGGCATGTTTGGGCTCATCTTGTTCCTCAAATGGCTTTCCTTACCCGCCAGTGATGACAGACATCAAATGGAGGTGTTCGCCATCTTTGACCAGGTCGTCCATGACCATGGCTGGGTTGGCGAAGTCGCCATCAATGATCAGCAGATTTGAACTCAGGAAGGTTTTTCCGTCCTCAGCAATCAATATTCCGATTAATTTTGGGTACAACTCACCCAGACGCTGGATTACGTCTTGATAGGTTGTTCCTTCGGGCAGGGTCATTGTAACCTGAGCTTCTCCGGTGATTGCCCGAGAAAGACCGGTAAATTCCACCGTAACAGTGGGCATGGTCAGCTCCTTTTATTGCTAATTATACTGAATTGGTTCGATATTTCGGCGTTTTTCAGCAGGCTTTGCCGCCTGCGTTTCCCGCGGATAATAGAAAGCTTTTTTAAGCTGCCAGGTAAGAGGACCAGATTGTCGGTATCCTTGATAGGTTCCGTAGAATTGAAGCCAGCGGAAACCGATAATCTTTTGCCAGTTAGCCTGCAAGAGACGTTTGCGCCGGGCTTCGCGCCAGTCGTTCAAAACGTTTTGGCTAAAAAGATGAACGAGATCGAGCAAAGTGAACGTTTCGTGAGGGTAAATTCGCTTGAAAGCCATCCCTTCGCGTTTGTAACGGTTGTAAATTCCAGCGAGGTTTTCATTGTGGACGTGGATGATTTCGGCTTCAGCGCAATAGGAAATGCCGAACCCCTGCTCCTGCGCCCATTTCCCCCATTCAAGGTCCTCGAGACCAGGCAAGGTTTCATCATACGGGTGTTGCGTCCATAATTCCCTGCGGATTGCGGCATTAGCGTTATTGCAGAAGGGAATGGATTGCCGGTTGACGGATACATCGGGGTACCAGTGATGAAAGATTTGGTGTTCGGAGAAATGGGTGGTGGAGGAGCCACGTTGTTTCCCGTAAGTGAGCGCGGTACGTTCATCAGCGAAGGGTTCCAATAACTTTTCCAACCAGTCCGGATAAACCGGGTAGACATGGGCACTTGCCATTACCACATAGGGGGCAGTGGAGCACGAAATTCCAAGATTCAGCGATCTGCCAAAAGTGAAATCTTGTGGGGCGATATTTACAATTTCAACGGGAAATTTTGCCGCCATTTCCCGGGTGTGATCCGTAGAGCCGGAATCAACCAGAATGATCTGGGTACGTATAGCCGATTGCTCCAGAATACCCTGCAGCAGGCGGCTAATGTGGTTTTCCTCGTTATAGGCGCGGATGATGATCGAACAGTCAGGTGTATTCATACGGGAAGCGTAAAGGTTCCGTCCGAGAGGATGCCGTCGAGCAGGGTTTTAACCGTGATCGAGTGTTCAGGTCGGAGCTGATCCAATGAGAAGTTTTTCGGTCTGACGTACCCTTTCCAAACCCCATCCTCCTCCAAAAAGTCGGAGAAATCAAGGGAGGAAACGTATAGTTGGTAATAAAGAAAACGGCGTGCGTTGATGCTGAAATGGGCAGGAGTTTCGATTTGATCCGCCCGCAGAAGATCTTCCAACAGGTTTTGATAATCTTTCAGGCTTGAAGGGTAGAAAGAGGTTTCCAGTTGGGTAAAACGCGCGCGTCCACCGGTGATCACCGTTTTGCCCAGAATCGCTGCTTCCAAGCCGATGGTTGAGTTGTAAACCAGCACCAGGTGAGCCAGCCGGATCAATTCATAAGAATTGATGAACTCGTTGGCGTCATAGAATGCAGCATTGGGCAGGTCGAGGAACCCGGATTGTTCCACCCATTGGGCAACACTTTCGCGGCTTTCCTTGCCGGGGCGGCATTCGTCAGGATGGGCACGCAGTACAAACAGGATCTCAGGGTGTGCCCTGGCTGTGGCGTAAACATGATCCAACCAGGCAAACATGTGCGGGAAAATTGTGTTGGCATGCACCTGGCTGGTATCGAAAATGACGTTGGAAAAAACCGGAACTACTTTTGAAAACTGTTTCATGCGCTCCACCAGGCGCGAATCAAGCGGTTTAATCTCTCGCCAGAAGCGGATGCCTGCCATTGAAAAATCCCCGCGGAACCGAGAAGAAAGATCTTCCTCCAATTTTTGGTTCATCTCGGGAGTTAACTGAAAGTCAGGTGGAATTTGAAGGGGATAGGCAGTGGCTTCTCCTGTGGTGAAAAAGGCACTATAAGGGCGCAAGCCAACCTCGTGGGTAATCACACGCACCCCTTTTTCCAGGCAAGCATGGCGGGCAGCTGCTTCAGGAGTGAATATGCCGTTAAAAATCACCGCCGCTTGAGGTCTCTCCTGCTCAATCAATTCCTTGAACTGCGTATACACATTCCATCCGGATTGGATGAAAGCACGGAAGAAAGCCCGGTTGAGGGAATCATCGGTCAGTGAATAGCGCCGCATCATCCAGCGAAGAGAGTTCAGCGCCCAAAAACCAAGCGGGGCACCCTGCCAGGTAAATGTTGCCAATTCTTCCACATTTAACCCTGAAAGGGCAGCTTCCAATTCAGGCTGGCTGCAGGGTTTGAGCCAATGGGTATCGAGCGACCTGAAGACAGCCTGGCTTTGACGTATACAGCGTTCACAGGGCGGGAGTTCTTCGAATCGATCGCGATTGCTGCCCAGCAGGCAGCGTTCGAGACCGCTCTGGCAGGCAAACTGAACGACCGGTACACCGGCGGTCTTTAATGCCAGTGCGGTTATGAAGGAATAAGCGGCATTCTGGCTCATGGATTGAATGCGGGTGGAGGCGTTGAAGAATATGACCGGTCTGCCACCGGTATGGATAACCGACTGGCTCTCAACTTCCTGGCTTAACTTCTCCCAGCGTCGGTTACTACTGGTATGAACGCAGCGTTGGTGAAGCCCTGCTTTCAATCGCCCGGGGGTGAGTTTCAATCCTGAACCCTGCGCAATTTCCGCAGCGACGGTAGTTCGCTATCGTAGACCTTTTTGACACCGTCGCCAATGGCAGCTTCAGTGACCCGGATGTACTTGACCAGTTTTTCAAATCCCCCCGGTTCCACGGAGGCTGCCTGGTCGGAACCCCAGAGAGCCCGGTCAAGGGTAATATGACGTTCCACCATGCAGGCACCCAGACCGACCGCGACTGCTGATGTAACCAGACCAACCTCGTGCCCGGAATAGCCGATGGGGCAGTTGAACAGCTCGCGCAGTTTTTGGATCATGCGCAGATTCAATTCATTCGGGTCGCAGGGATAGGCGCTGGTGGCGTGAGTGATCACCAGGTTATCCTCGCCGATCGAACTTACTGCGGCTTTGATTTGGTTTAATGTGGACATACCTGTAGAAAGGATGATCGGACGACCCGTTGCGCGCAGATGGCGGAGCAGGTTAAAATCGGTCAACGATGCGGATGGGACTTTATAAGCAATGGGGTTATATTTCTCCAGGAAATCCACCGAAGGTTCATCCCATACAGAGGCGAACCAATCGATCCCCACTTCACGGGCATAGCGGTCAATCTCATCATATTCGGTTTCATTAAACTCAACCTTGTAACGGTATTCAAGGTAAGTGATGTATCCCCAGGGGGTTTCACGCATCTGATTGCGTTGTTCGGGGGGTACGCACAGCTCTGGGGTGCGCTTTTGAAATTTCACGGCGTCAACGCCAGCGTGTTTGCCTGCTTTAATAAGATCTTCGGCGATACCAATATCGCCATTGTGATTAATTCCTATCTCGGCTACGATATAGGCAGGATGATCATCCCCCACCCATTTGTTCCCGATTTTGACTTCTCTAGCCATAGAATTCTCCTGTAAAGAGGTTACTTATGAAAGGTTTGTAGCAGTAAATCACAGAACTCGCGCACAGCGCCCTTGCCACCATTGCGGGTGAGCACGAGGTCAGCGTGCCGTTTGACTTGCGCTTCGGCATCCGCGGGGGTGACGGCGTAAGCGGCGATGTCCATGCAACCAAGATCGTTTACATCATTGCCAATGAAAACAACTTCCTCCGCCGGGATATGCCGTTCCTGTAGGATTTCGCGCAGAATGGAAGCTTTATCCATGATACCCTGAAAGACATCAATTTTTAATTTCTTACAACGTGCTGAGACAACCGGGTTTATTTCGGTGGAAATGACCAGAAAGTCAATTGGTAATGCTTCCCGCACCAGGCGGATGCCCATACTATCTCCGCGTGAAGAAGCCACCTTCTCGGTCCCATTTTCATCCACATAAACGAGGTTATCGGTCAGCACTCCGTCAAAATCCATCACGACCAGTGAGACCTTTTCGGGCAGCGGGCGTCTACGGCTGGCAGGATCCACCATATCCAGCTTGCCATTGCGCACCAGTGCTTCGTATCGCTGCCAGTCGGAAGGAGTATCGATATCCACGGTAAACTGTGGGTCGATGAAGCAGGGAAGGATGGTTTTTCCACTCATCGATTCCTGTTCCAAAATCACCTTTGGTCGGATGACATCAATATGACCTGTCTGCCAGTAGGTGGGCGGGAGCGACTGCCGCGGAGCGTTATAAGGTTCTGCGATTCCCTCTACGGTAAGTAAAGGAATCAGCTTATTCTCCTTACCGTGCAAACGCCACATTTTAAATGGGTTTTGTCCGCTTGGTACAACCCCGCGCACAGAATCAGCCTCAGGATGTTCCAGAAGAATATGAACAGCATCATCCACGCACTGGCGCGGGCGAATCGGCGAGGTGGGTCTTAAATGGATCACCAGGTCTGGAGTATAGTTTTCGTTTTCTTTCAACCAGCGCAGGGCATGTTGAAACACGGGCAGGTCGGTCGTATTATCCTGGGCAAGTTCTGCCGGGCGTAGAAAGGGGGTTTCGGCACCCCATTGCCGGGCAATGGCTGCAATCTCTTCGTCATCTGTTGAAACGATCACCCGGGTCACCGAATTGGACTGTAAAGCCGCGGTGATACTGTAGCTGATCAGAGGATAGCCGGCGAATAGATTAATGTTCTTGCGCGGAATGCCTTTGGAACCCCCTCTTGCGGGGATGATAGACAGGACTTCAAGAGGTTTTACCAAGCTGTCCAACCTCCATCCACAACAACATTTCCTCCGGTCATATACGAGGAGGCATCTGAAGCCAGGAAGAGCAGCGCGCCATTCATTTCATCTTTGTTCGCCATTCGACCGAGGACGGTGCGGGCGGAATAATTTCTGACAAATTCTTCATCGTGATGATTGTAGACGCCACCTGGCGTCAGGGCATTGACCCGAATCTCGCTGTTGGCGTAATAAGTAGCCAGATATTTTGTCAAACCAAGAATACCCGCCTTTGTGACGGTATAGTAGACCGGCTTAAAGACTTTGGGCTGACCGGGTTTTTCATAGATCCGTTGATCGGGTCCGCCAAGCCCATAAGTGGAACAGATATTGATTATCGATCCCTTTTTCTGCTTTACCATTTGCCGCGCCACTGCCTGTGAGACTAGAAACGGACCGGTAAGGTTCACGTTCAATGCCTCTTGCCACGAACTAAGTGGGTAGGTTTCAAAGGCATTGCTGTTGTTCTGCGCATGCTCCGGGTCAAACTTTGGATCCATAGCAGCACTGTTGACCAAAATATCCAAACGGTCGGTTTGGGACACAATTTGCTCCACCACTGCTTCAACGGAATCAGGATGGGTGACATCCATAGCTACTCCGTAGGCTTCAAGCCCAAGCTGAGAAAGCTCCTCAGCCACTGCTTGAGCCGATGCCGGGTTGATATCGGCTGCAAAGACGACCGCGCCTGCCTGGGCAAGAGTCAGGCAAAATTCTCTGCCTAATAATCCGGCTCCCCCGGTCACGAGAGCCGTTTTCCCTTTCAGGGAGAATTTATCAAAAATATCGGACATTGTTTCCTCCAGGCAACCCTTAGAATTTTACCAGACATCCCTCGCGCGCTGAACGGTGGATGGCTGTGGTGAGTTCCAGCGCTGTCAATCCGTCTTCAAGGGTGCACACAGGGGATTCCTGTTTTTCCACCACTCGAATGAAGTGCTGCATCTCCGCCAAAAAGAGATGGTTGCGCTCAAAATCAGCTGGCGGAGAAAACTCATCCCACTCGTTGCGGCGGGCATCAAAACAGCGGGCTTTTCCTGTCGCATTGTCCCAGTGGAGAGTGCCGTTGTCGCCAATAATCAGCAAATCATGTTGAGCTGGACGCTGCAGATAATCAAGATGAATATTGGCAGTTGCCCCTTGCTGGAATTGCACCAGGATATCCGCCGTATCTTCCACCGGAAGCCCAAGACCTTGATTGGAGGTGGCTGCCGTCACAGCTGAAACTTCGCCAAGCATCCAGTGCAAATAATCCAACGGGTGACAGAGGGTGAGCACCACGCCCCCACCAAGATCCGCCCGCGCGCTGTAGCTGGTGCGGTAATCCTCCCAGGGGTGCCAGCCGGGCAGGTATTCTCCCCAGTGAGAAATGGCAGTTGTAATTTTCCCGACCCTGCCTTCAACCAGCCAGCGTCTTAGTTGAATGAGACCGGGGTGAAATCGAAATTGAAATCCGGTGAGAAACCCTCCACCACCTGCCTGAAGCGCCTGTTGCAATTCAGGGATGCGGTCGAAGGAATGGGAAATCGGTTTTTCCATCAGGATCGCGCAGCCAGCTCTGGCGCATGGAATGGCAACATCAAGGTGGAGGGCGGTGGGGTTGGCAACGACCACAGCATCAGGTCGTTGGAACAATGCCTCCTCGATCGAGGTGGTCACAGGGATGTCCTGGATCTCGTTATCGGGCAGCGTGGAATGATGCGAGCGCAATAACAAAAGGTCATTTTGACCTAAGGCGCGCAAATTGTTGAGATGGCGCCTGCCAATGGAACCATAACCGGCAATGAGAAATTTCATCGGACAAAACTCCCGGATGTTAAGGTAGGTCAGTTTGAGGTGACACGACCTGGCGTAGAATGGCGGCGATTTTCCTGCCCGCGGATTCCCAGTTGAGCTCCTGCTCATATCGTTGCCGGGTTGTACGCCGTAATTCGTTGTACTGTGCGGGTGCGGTAACCATCCGCTGAATAACCTTTACATATTCACTGGCAGGGCTGTTGGCAGGCAGGACGATGCCCGAAACGCCGTCCTCCACCGTGCTGGCAATACCTCCCACGGCGTTGGTGAGCGTGGGCACGCCGAACGCCGCGGCTTCAGCGGTAACAATCGGCGCCGCATCATAGCGTGCCGGATGGAGCAGAAAGTGCGACCAGCGGTACTGGTCAGCATACGCCTGTAATTCTTCTCCAATACTCTTGCGAAAACTGCCCGCATAATGAACATGAGGTTGATCCGAGCCGCTCGTTCCGACAATGCGAAGATCCGCTGGAGTTCCTGATTCGTTCAGCAGACGGGTGATTTCAATGGCAATGTCGATCCCTTTTAAATATCCCACCCGCCCGACAAAAAGCAGGCGGACAGTTGTGAAATCCGGGGGTCTAAGCTCTAAAACAGGGGGGATCACCGCAGGGGGTAATGAAGCGGAATTGTGAACGATATGAATCTGTTCCGCAGGATAGCCATAATCCCGGATCAGGGAATCACGAGTCCACTCGCTGCGGGTAATCACCGCGCTGGCTTGCCGGAGGACTTTTTTCTCCCAGTGCACCATGCGCCTGTTTTCAAACTTCGAAAAGGTAGGCCACGCACGGTTGAAGGCTGCCACTGTGGAGTCCAACATATAGACCACCGGAATGGACGCCTGATACTGGACGAGTGGAGCCAGATTTTTACTAAAGATCAAATCCGGCTTATGCTTCTTCACCGCACGTGCCAATGATGTGGAAGCCTGGTTCAACATTGCCCGGGTGTATTTGGCGGGACGGCGCCTGGAGAAAAGCGCATGGGCTTTGCGATAGAAACGTTCCAGCAGATCCGGGGTATCGTCAAACGGTCCAACGAATTCAAGGTCGAAGCCCTGGTCCAATAAGGCATGGTAGAGGCGGAAATCGGTACCACTGCCTTCATCATGTTGAAGAGGGCTATAGCGACCGGTGGCATAGAGAATCTTCATCGCCATTCTCAATGAGACCGATCGTCGTAGTACAGCCGGAAAATGGCATTGTACAAACGCATCAAAGGAGACTTGATCAGCGGGAAATCAACCAGCCGTTTCTTGGGTTTTGGTTCCTCAACAGCTTGTGGGCGTTTCTGATCTGGCAGTTCAACGGAATTACTTAAATTCATCACAAAGGGTTGAGCGGTCATCAGACGCAGATACCCACGCTCGTTGATCATTTCGTCGAGCTTGAGCACCTGCCCCAGTGGTTTGGAAAGATCGAGCGGCAGGAACTCCTGAAGCACTTTTTTCCAGGCAAGAAATTGCCAGTGAGACGCACCGCAATAAGCAGTAACGCCTTGATAGGAGATACGGACGTCCTCCAGGGTCAGGTCAGCCGCAATTTCATCCTCACTGCGACCCACACTCAACCAGAATTCGCGCGCCCAGCGCGGGTCGGTGAAGTGACCTCGCTCAATTGTTACGCCTTCCGTGCGGGCAGCCCAATCCAAATCGGCAGTAAACAACTCCGGCTTTGTGTGGAAGGGTCGGGAGGTGACCATACCCGCATTGGGGTAAGTCTCCAGCATCTTGACCGATTCCACCAGCCAATTGGGGTAATACAAAACGTCGTTATCGGCGTAAGCGACAATTTCTCCAGCAGCTGCCTGCAGCATCACGTTCCATGCGCCGCCTTTACCCATATTGCGGTCGGAAAGGATGAGGGTTTGAATATGTCCGCTCTCAAATTTTGCCAGGAGGAAGTCGCGAGCTGCTTTGCAAGAGCCGTTATCATAGACCAGCAGATCAAATTCCATACCGGCATTGTTGCGCAGACTTTCCAAACTGAGCTTGAGGACCTCGAGCATATCCGAATAGAACCCCTCCAAAAAAGGGATGTGATTCAGAACCGCAGCGGTTACCCGGCGAGGTTTGGCTACGCTCTGTAATTGCTTAACGGGGTTCTGTCCTTTTCTCATCCTGATTTCCGGTTTGTCTCCTCAATATGAGCTTTCATTTTTTCGTCTTTCTTCCTATCCTTAATCGCCTGCCCTGGGTTTAAGACGCGATAGAGCCCCTTTGCCAGCCAGGCAGGCTTTACATTTAACAAGGGAAAGATGCTGATCTCACGCCACAAACGGGCTTTGGTAAAGGGTAACGGTACAATTTTGCCCTTAGAAATTTTCCTGTTGGTATCATACAAGGTAAACATACTCTCGCGCCCGCTTGCCAGAGCAAGGTTATCCAGCGATTCAGGTTGTTTACGGTGAATCTTACCGCCAGGAAGATGGCTGAAATCATGGTTCTGATGGACTGCAGTGATCGAGCCGGTGGCGTTGACCACGTCCATTTTCTTTCTGCGTGCATGATAGATCATCCAGTTATCCCAGCCTGCGCGACCCACCGCAAAATCAGGGATATCCGTAAATTGATCACGGGGGAAAACAAAATAATCACTACCGGCAGGAGCATGCATTTTGGCTGATGTTTGCAGGGTTGAACTAAAATCCACTTGCCAGCCCTCATAGAAATTCAAAACATCCGTGAGGTTTATATCCCATCGTTGACCGACGAGCAGGAAACGATCAGAATCATGGCTGACGACTTCCAGAGTTTCCAAAAGATCCGGGAAGAGCAGGATATCCGCATTGACGTAACACAGGTAAGGCGCGCTACTCCGCTCGCGTACGATTTGGAAGATGGAACTGACCAACGGGGTGCCGTAGAGATTGCAATGCACATCAGAGGCGTGATTAACTTCCAATTCAGCCGCTTTTTCAGCAATGCCTTCTTCCTTCCCCACCAGCCACACTTCAACAGCGGTTTTATCGATGGCTTTCCAGCTGCGTATCGCATTATCCTGAATCAGCGCTATGTGAGGGTTGGTAAATGGTTTTGGTGCGGTAAAAATCGCTAACCGTGACAATAACTCATCTCTTTAATTTTGATGGTATATATTATAAACCCGTGTCATAATTGATTTTGATTCCTGATTCAGAAGAGGTCGAGTGGAAAGCAGCAAGAAAACACTAACGAATTACCTTTATAGAATTGGGCGAAAATATGATCAGCTCTCCGGTAAAACATTCATCCACTTCATTCATATCGGAAAGACAGGCGGGTCAGCGGTTAAATACGCGCTCGAACCCTATCAAAGGTATGGTTCTTACATATTCATTCCACATTCTCATTCCTTCAAACTGATGGATGCCCAGCCAGGAGAAAAGGTGATCTTCTTTCTGCGCGATCCGATTAAACGTTATATGAGTGGGTTCTACAGCCGCCAGAGGAAAGGCTTACCTCACAAGTTTTATGAGTGGACAGCAGATGAGGAAATAGCATTCGGAAATTTTTCTGATCCAGACCAATTGGCGCAAAGCCTTTCTTCGGCGGATCCAGATGAGCGTCAACGGGCGATTCACGCGATGAATAGTATTCACCATGTGAACAGTCATTATATGAATTGGTTTTTGAGCCAGGAGTATTTCCTGTCGCGGGCAGCGGATATTTTTCATATTGGTTTTCTCGAAACCCTTGAAAGAGATTTCGAATTCATTAAGAAAAAAATGGGATTACCAGAAGAAGCTTGCCTTCCTGCAGATCCGGCAACGATGCACAAGAACCCACTTCCTCCTGTGCCGTTATCTTCACAGGCAATAGAGAATTTGAAATCATGGTATAAAGAAGATTACGAGTTTATCGATTTTTGTCATCGTTTTCTATCCGAGAAAGTTTCAGAATAATCAACAGGTTTGAAGTATTTTTACCTCGCCAGAATCATTCAATCCAATTTGAAGTTTGATTATTGATTATCCAGAAACAGGAGGAATGAAGAAAAGATGGAAAATGAAGAGATAAGGCTGGCGAGGGAAGGTATCTTAAGAATTGATCCATCTTTTCCATTCCCGTCCAAAAGCTACCTTGTCTTATCCTCCGGACGAAGTGGCAGCACACTCTTGACCAATTATCTGAAGAGTATTGGCTACGGAAATCCAATAGAAGCCTTCAACCCCAATATCAAAAAACGCAACCGGTATGGGTGGGAAATTAATTTTTCCGATCCCTTGGCATATCTGCGTAAATCAATTGATTTTCAGACCATGAATGGCGTCATGGGGATGAAATTCCTCCCCAACCAGTTCATCTTGTTTCTTGAAATGGCGCGGAAACTACTGGAACCGCCGGGTGTGGAGCTCAAGGACGAAGAAATCCCATTCGTCTTTTTCCCAAACGCAAGGTGGGTGCATTTGGAACGAAAGTACAAACTCGATCAGGCGATTTCGTTGTCGAAAGCCCTGCAAACGGGCATCTGGTATGAAATGGAGGGCGAGGACCCCCGGTATAAGGAATATGTCGTCCCGGCAGTCTACGACCGCGCCCATATCGAGAGTTGCTTTGACCTCTCGCTTGTCTATGACAATTATTGGCGATTGTTCATCAAAAAAATGGATCTGAATGCCCATCACCTGTTTTATGAGGATTTAACGAGCCATTTCAGCGATGAAGTATCCCGCTTAAATCGATATTTGGAAATCGAACCTACCACAATCGCTGCCCCCACACTCCGCAAACAAGCCAATCAAGAATCCTTGAGGTGGAAGGAGCGTTTTATCCAAGAAACCCCCTGGTTTCGTGATCCGGGCTTTATGAAAGCTTATGAAGTAGGGGATATGGACACCCTTTTTATCAGCCGTGTGTGTTCCATTGCCCGCAACCGTGAACAGGAATTGTGGAGCCGCATGCCTGCCAACCGCTATAAAAAGATTCGCTCTTTGTCATTCCGCTTCAAGCGGAGGATAAAGGGGGTATTGAAAAGTACTGCCTGGAGCTAAACCAGGTTTTCTCCGGGTCGTCTCATCAGCAGCTGATAGCCCAGGATATTGGGATTTGCTTCCTGCAAAGCATTGCGAATCATGCCATTCCCGATTATTTTTGCCAGTCGATCAGAAGATTTTTGACAAATATAAATCCACAATTTGGCAACCAGGCGGTTGATTCCGCGAGTCTGGGGAATACCATATTGCCAGGCATTTCCGATTCCCTCATTGAGCAGCGCAATCGGGTTGTAATATCCATCGAGGGTTTCAATCTCCAGCCCATTTTCTGCTGCGATATTTTTCAGCGTGTAGTGCGTGTAGCGGTGAAAGTCAACCGGCTCCTGGTGAAGTTTGAGCAGAAATGGCACGGTGACCAGCAATTTACCGCCGGGCTTTAACAATGCGGCACAAACGCTGACCAATTTCCGGTATTCGTAAACGTGTTCGAGAACATTTGCCAGTATGATAAGATCAAAGGAAGCCGGCTTGAATGGGCAGACCTCGATCAGATCGACTGAAAGATCCGTTTCAGTATATGGGTAAATATCCAGCCCCAGGTAAGCCTGCCGTGAGAAGATCGCTTTAAAATCACCCCGACCAGCGCCCACATCCAGAACATCCGCCCCTTCAGGCAGCGAGCTGGCAACCGCAGTGATGAATTGCCAGTTAAATTGCCTCCAGGCAGTGCCTTTCTCGGCGCCGCGCTCAATTTTTTCCTGTGGTATCTGATCGTCAGGGTGACCGGAAAAAACTGGTTTTCCACCCACCAAAGGGACGGTGAAACCGCAATTCCCACAGACCCATTTTTGCGGGTCGCTTTTATCAAAAACGTTTTTACATTGTGGACACACTATTTTATCTGACATGTCACCCCTATTGATGACTGGCTTCATTATCAAGATAGGTTTTGTGTTTCACACCGGCGTTTACAGCAAAAAGGTCCGGGCGTGCCTTTTCTAACTGATATACCTCCAGCCAGGAAAAATCATTTCGACCTTTAAAATAGCGGTAAATCCGGCGTAAAAGCAGCAGATCCTCCGGCGTATCAAGCGTCCAGCGTAAATGACCGAGGTCTTCTGAATAATTCAACTGCTTTATTCTGAATCGTCCAGGTTCGGCGTACAGATAAGGCAGCACATGTTCGCGTTCGTTTTTGCGGCTCGCCTTCCGCCAGGCGGTTTCGAGCGCCTCAAAGGTGCAGGCTTCCACATCCAGACCAATGGGGAATGTGCGGGTGAAAGGGGGAGGCAGACGGTTGCATGCCATGTCAAGGTTTTCACTTAAAAGAGTGCGAACCACATCATCAATCAACACCGGATCAATCAGCGGGCAGTCTGCGGTGAGTCTGACGATAATCTCCGCCTGGCTGGATAGCGCCGCCTGATAATAACGATCCAGCACATCCTGCGGACTGCCTCTGAAAACAGTTACACCGGCTTTACGGCAGGCTTTTACGATGGAATCATCGGAGGGATCGGTGGTGGTGGCAACGACCACCTGGTGGACTGTTTCAGCCCGGCGAACCCGTTCGATCATTCGATCCAACATTGTCCGCCCTGAGGCGAGTTTGAGCACCTTTCCGGGCAGCCGGGTGGAAGACATGCGTGCCTGGAGGATGGCTATTACCTTCTTCATAAAGACTCCATGAGGTTGGGTTTCTTGCCGCAGAGATTAATTGCAGCTTGATAGGCATCGAGCAGAACGGGAAAATTCTTACGCCAGTCAGCTTTGGCTTCCGCCACTGCTCGTGCCCGAAGGCGTTTTTCAGGCAGAACAGCATCCTGGCTGATGGAAAGCATCAGGTTCGCCATGTGCTGGATATCATTATCCCGAAAGATCCACCCGTTGCTGTCAGTTTCGATCCACTCCTGATTACCGGGAATATCGGAAACGAGGGCTGGTAAACCGCATGCTAATGCTTCCATTAGCGAAACGGATGAGCCATCACAATGGGAGGCGGATAGAAATACATCGGCGCTGCGGTATACATCCGGCAAAGTTGCCAGGCTTTGGTACCCGCCAAAATGGATCCTGTCGCTGAATTCCGAAGTGGAAATGATTTCGCGTAACTTTTCCTCCTGCGAACCTTTGCCGAGTAACAAGAGGCGGATGGATGGATTTTCCCGCGCCGCTAAGAGAAAGGCGCGCAACGAAATATCCACTCCGTAAATTGGCTCAAAGGAGCGGTTGCTTAAGAAAACGAAATGCTTATTCCAGCCAAGCGAATTTCGCAGGTTTGAACTGCCTGCAGGAGTAAAATAGTTCAGATCAACCCCCCAGGGGAACAAAAAAATACGTTCACGAGGGTAACCGTAACGCTTGACCGCCATTTCGGCAACCGCCTGGCAGTCACCAAGCAGCACAGTGCTGTTTTCGAGGGTGGTGCGAATTCGATTCTGGGCTACAGCATCCCTTTCACCGTCATACTGAATATCAGCCCCCCAAGACATACTCACCAGAGGCGAGAAGCCGGTCAACGCTATCTGGTAGGCACTTTGATGCAGGGGACCGGCGTGGACGAGATCAGGTTGAAGCTTTTCCAACAGACACCTCAATGAGGCAGTCCGTTCTTGTTGAGTTCGAGCAGGCAATGGTAACTTCACTTCGCGGATGCCTGCGGGAAGGGTGACCGCAGCGGTAGGTTCGAAGCGCAGACAGAATACCTCAAGCGCGGTTTTTGCCAGCGCGGTGAGAAAACGTTCGTCGTGCGGTGAATAATCCCGCGTGCAGTAAAGGACTTTCAATTTATTCTCCCAGGTCTACCCAGCGTAATTCCTTGCCATAGGGGATTTCTTTGAGGGCGCGAGTGCCAATGACCTGCTGGATCTCATCCGAGTGGATTGCGCCAGGCGTGGCAGGGCGGAGCACATCAATCATATCGCGACTGAGTATTTCTCCGGACCGGATCACCCGGGCAGCGCGCAGACAGCGTCGTTGAACAATCGCCGTATCTTTCTCGTTGCCGCCAATCATTTTATCCCCAGAACCTAGTGCCCGTTCCAGTTCGCGTGTGCGGTCTACCATTTCCCGCCAGGTTTGCGGGGTCATCGAGAATGGATGATCTGGACCGATACGTGATCGATCATCAGTAAAATGCTTTTCGACTACTCTCCCGCCCAGCGCTACGGAACCGAGCACTGTGGCATGTCCATGAGTGTGATCGGATAACCCGACGGTGATTTTTGGGAAAAGGGTCTGATAAGTGGTTAACACGCGCAGATTGATGTGATCGAAATTTACAGGGCTGGCAGTGTAGTTGGTGTTGCATTGGAGAATCACCAGTTGAGGATTGATCGCCATTATGGTGTGTACAGCCTGCTGTACATCGCCAATCGTCGCTGCCCCTGTGGAGAGGATGACCGGTTTGCCTTTGCGGGCAATATGGACAAGCATCTCGAGCCAATCAATATCCCCAGACCCGATCTTGTGAGCTGGAACAAATGGATCGAGATAATCCACGGCTTCGAAATCGTACGGCGAGGAAAAATAGTCCAAACCGACCCGATCACATTCTTCTTTCAGTACAGGCGTCCAGTCAAACGGGATTGAAGCATCAGAATAGACTTCGAAAACGGATTTTTTCCAGGAAGCCTGGTGCGACACCTGACCTTGCATCGCTTTGAAACCATAATCGGAGACAATTTTGGGAGCATGAAAATTTTGAAATTTGGCGGCATCTGCGCCCGCTTCTTTGGCTAAATGAATCAGCATTTTTGCGCGTTCAAGGCTGCCGTCGTGGTTGGCAGAAATATCAGCGATGAAGTACGTTGGCTGTTCCGGTCCGATGAGATGATTACCAATTTTGATCTCCATTTTTTCTCCCTTTCCTAAAATTGTTTTACGCCAAAGATTGGATGTACTGCGGATAACCGCGACGGTATTGGTCGTGGAATTTCTTTAAACCTGCGCTGAAATCTGGTAGATCGTGCTGAAGTTGACGGCGAAGTTTATCCGTGCACAAGGTTAGATTGGGGGAGCGTGCGGCTTTCAGCCCGCTTTCTTTAACAGATACCGGGTGGATCAAGTTGGGGTCGAATCCAAATTGGTTGGCGATCCGGGTGCCGAAGTCGTACTTGCTCATGGCTTCTGGTCCAACCGCATGGTAGATGCCACTCAGTCCTTTCTCTGCCATTTCCACCAACAAAGTGCTCAGATCAAGAACATTCATCGGACAGAACCAGACGTCCGTAAAACCCATCATCGACTTCCCCTGTTCTAGTTGATGCACAAAATTCTCAGCCAGACTGCGGTTACCGGCTGCGCTCCAGCCATAGAAGTTAACCCGGGCAATCAATGCCTGCGGATTTGCCGCAAGTACAGCCTGTTCGCCCGCCAGCTTGGTGCTGGCATAAACACCCAGTGGGTGAGGTTCATCCTCCTCAATATAGTTACCTCTCGCGCCATCAAAAACAGCGTCCGTGGAAATATGAATTAAAGGCAGTGAATGTTGCCTGCAGGTGGCTGCAATATCCCCCGGCAAGTCGGCATTAATCTTCCTGGCAAGCGCTGGATCGGTTTCGCAAGCATCGACATTTGCCAAGGCGGCGCAATGAAGAAAAACATCTGGTTGGTAAGTTTCAATTAACTTTTCCACCACTCCCGGCTCGGTCAGTTCCGCCTGTACGAATTTAAAGGTCGCCCAGGTCAGGGGGGTGGTGTTGGCTACACCGGTAACCTGATGTTTTTTACCATCCACCGCGAGGGTAAAATTCAAGCCCAGTAGACCGCTCACCCCTGTAATCAGAAAGTGGGTCATTTGATCTTTCCTGCCAGATAATCCGCCTCGATGGGGGCGATGATTTTACCGATGGCTTCTACATCAAGCCACTGGTTATTGGTATTGGACGCGTACCGAAAACCATCTTCCAGGTGATGTCCTTTACTTTCCCAATCTCTGCCAAACCACAAGGATTCCGCTGGTTGGACCACGAACATGTCTTCCAATTCCACCGTCTGCCGGGCTTCATCTTCTGATATCAGCACTTCGTGCAATTTCTCACCCGGACGGATGCCGATGTATTCAATAGTCGCCTCAGGAGCCATGGCGCGAGCGAGATCAGTGACCGTCATGCTTGGAATCTTGGGCACGAAGACCTCTCCACCATGCATATTCTCAGCCGCGCGAATGACAAAGCGCACTCCCTGTTCGAGACTAATCCAAAAACGGGTCATACGTTCATCGGTGACGGTCACTTTGCCGCTTTCACGCTGCCTGAGGAAGACAGGAACCACCGATCCACGGCTTCCAACTACATTTCCGTAACGCACGCAGGAAAAGCGGGTGTTCTTTGAACCAGCATAGGAATTGGATTGTACAAAGAGTTTTTCCGCCGCCAGCTTGGTGGCTCCATACAGGTTGACCGGGTTAACAGCTTTATCAGTACTGAGTGCCACCACCCTCGACACCCCGGCGTCAATAGCGGCATCGATTACATTGCTGCTGCCCAAAATATTCGTTTTGATGGCTTCCATGGGGTTATACTCACAGGCTGGCACCTGTTTGAGCGCCGCCGCGTGGATGACCACATCCACCCCTTCAAAAGCGCGGCGGCAGCGCTGCAGGTCACGAACATCGCCGATGAAGTAACGCAGTGTTGGATGGTTGAAACCGGCAACCTGCATCTCATGCTGTTTCAATTCATCTCGGCTGAAGACAATTAATTTTTTAGGAAGATACTCCTTCAGCATGATTTCAATAAACTTTTTTCCGAAGGATCCGGTTCCACCGGTTACCAGAACAACACTTTCAGACCAGTTCATGTTTTACCTCGTAATCAGGTGATATTTGATCCAACGCGCCGCATTCAGCCAGGGGCCTTCATAAAAAGGCTTGCGTATTACTTTGGAGGTTGGATTGTAAGGAATGGCATCAAGTTCCAGCCAGGATTGACGCACCAGTTCCCGCTGGAAGCGGTTTTTTGGCATACAGCGGTATTTATGATTGACACCCAGCATCGTGGTGAGTAATTCACGATGGTCGAACGGCGTGAATTCCTCATGAGCCAGGTCAAATTCAAGCTGGCTCATAGCCTGCCAGTTGGCATTGCGATTTTCCCAGTAATAGAGATCAAGCAATTTGTACCCCAGCTTTTCAGCCGGTGCGGCATCGTCAAGCCAGGCGCCAAGATGTTTTTGAACAAAGGGGTGATCACCCAGCTTGGAGACCCGGCAAAGAAGCTCAGTGTTGATTCTGTAGGGATAGACACCCGTACGGTAATAAAAACATCGGGCGATCTCGTTGACTACCGACTTGACGACCACTAACTTCTGATCAAGGTGCAAATATCTTCCATAGACGATGTGCCCATAACTCTGGTAGCTCTTCTCCAAGTTATGAGTGTAGAGATAGGCGAAATCCTCGTCCATTGCCTGGTCACAGGCAAATACCTGATGCGGCATCTGGGCAATTTCAGCCAGTTGAGCTGCCACGCGGATATCGGAGGATTGAGTGGTGAGTTTATGGTAGATCATCGAAAAGAGGTGTAAATCGGTGACAAATTCCCGACAGGCAGCGAAAACGATGCGGCTGTCGTAACCACCGGTGAGCGCCATTGCCAGGTCAAACCGTTGGTTGGCTGCGCGCATGATTCCTTTCAATAAGGTGGCTGATTTTTCTGCGCCTTTATGATACTCCTGGTGCACCAGAGGTTTGACGGGCCAAAACCTCCGCACTTCTCCACTACGCAGGTCCAGCACATGGTTGGGTAGCAGATGACTGATTTCCGCGAAGGGTGTGCTCGTCCCGGGCCACCAGGGTTCATGCGAATTTACAATGGCGGGCGACTGCAGAAATGATTGGGCTTCAGCAGAATATTGGAAATTGAATTGTTGCTGCAACAAACCGGGCTGGGCAGCCAACCACAGGGCACCCTGCGGGGTTCGATGATAAAACACCTGGCGTAATCCCGTGGCATCGGTCACTACATATTGACCAAGGTCGCTGAAAACAAAGAGGACAAATCTTCCAGCGATGGAATCCAGGCGCTCCAGCAAGCGGTTTTGGTCATCAGCCTCGTGGCACAAATTTGCGAGGATTGTCTGATTATTGACTTCAGGGGCATACGGATCGAGCATGTATCCCAGCAGGACGAGGGTTTTCCCATCCGACTGCATCTGCGTACAATCCAGGTCAGGGTGCGATGCCAGGGTATACCCATTGGGCAAATGTAAGTGGTTCCAATTTGAGAAACCATCCATCTCCAGCCCGTAGATATACTGGCGGTGATAAAGTAACCTGGAGCGCTCTGCCGCATTCATAGGTTATCCGGGGGAGGTGGAAAAGGTCATCAGGTCGAAAGTGTGTTTGTATTGCTTGAGACCGGCTTTAGAGAGAACTTCCACCATCGGCACTTCCCGGAAATCTTTATCTCTGAAGACCATATGCCAGGGAAATGGAAGCGGATACTTGAAGAAAAAGAGATAAGTGTACTTCCATGCCTGATTGATCTGAGTTTCAGTGAGTCGATTCTCACGCAAATTTCCCAGCAATCTGTTGAGAAGTTTGAAGTATTCGACCCAGGTGGCAGGGTCATAGGTAAAGCCGCGGTTTCGATAATGGGTCTTTCCGGCGACGATGACCGGGATGCCGCGCAATGCCATTTCCAAACCAACCGTTGTGGTGTAGACCAATCCCAGGTCTGCCACATCCATCAGATCATAAGTGTTCACATCGGCGAGTGGTTCAATCAAGTGGATGTGAGGGGGGAGGTGCGGCAGTGTCTTACGGATCAGATCCAGGATGCTGCCATGCTTGACCAGCGCTTCACCGGGATGGATGCGGATGACCAGCTGAACCTCCGGGCGTTCGATAAAGTATTGAATGGTCCGGATGATCCATTCCGACATGGATTTGGAGAAGGTATTCCTGCCTAGTGTAAGGCTGTCTCCCAAAACGTTTGTTGCCAGCAGCACCACGGGTTGATCGGTGAAACCGAGTTTGGAACGAATCGCTGCCTGACCTTCGGCGGGAATGCGCTGCCATTTGCGTGAAAAGCTTCCATAGGTGGAGGCGTTTTTCCGGGAGGATAGGAGTGTCCGGGTTTCCTTCAGCTCACTTTCTGAAATTTGGTATTGAGCATACTGGTTCCAAAGAGCGTCGGTATTCTGCTGCATGATTTCTTCATTTTGCGCCAGCCACATGGCTCCACGTTTATCACTGAATTCATACGTGGTGGTGGGGATTTTTAGATACCTCAATACCCGGAACGCAACTCCAAACTCGAGGATCGTGCCATTGGGGATGATTGCCACCTGGGGCTGCAGTTTGTGCAGGTAAGTGAAAAGAGATTTGGCGGCATGCATATTCCGGTCATGCCGGAAGGTATAGAATCCATCTTCACGGTTGACTTCTTCAGTCTGGAAGGCGTACATATAATCATAGTCAGTTACCTGATCCACAGCGGATAACAGTTGCTGGGGTAGCTGAACAAACGCCGAATTATTGCGCAGCAAATTCTCGAAATCTATCATTGAAGAAGCACCGCGTAACACTGTGCTGGCATACATATTCTGGCGGCGGATGTCGAAGGTGCTCGATTCAACATTCCATCGTCCGTAGGGATAATAAGCCAGAGTGACATGATGCCCAAGCCCTGCCAGAGCAAGACCGGTCATTACTTCGTGTTCGAGCCAGTAATGGGTAGAGGCAAACATGAAGACTTTTTTACCCGCAGGATAATTGACACGAGAAGCTGCAGCAGCTTTCACAGCGTCAGGCAAAATCTCGCGGATATGGCGAAGAGAAAAATTTGATGGCGATGGACGGTCATTCTGCCGCAGGAGCCAGTAAACCTCCGCAGTCAATGGCAATTCACCAAGCACTTTCTTTAAGGTTTCCTTGTTCGCTGCCATTTATGGAGCTTCCTCGATTCTCCAGTCTAACCTGGGGCGTAATGGACCGTGCCGCACTTCCACCCAGTGCATGCCGGGCGCGCCGGTGGCGTTGACACTGAAATTGATCGCCCGTTCATCAGAAAAATATCTTTTTACCATATAAGAACTGGCGTTGATTCCAATGACAAAACGGCCTTCGTTGAAGGTATCAGCCGGGATGGTACAACGGCTGACATAATGACCGGCTTTGCGTACACTAAGCGACTGGAATTTTTCCGGGTCATCTGTATCAAATGACGTGAAGATATATTCCCCTCGCGAGGTCATCAGGTAAATCCCCACACGCAGACCGGTAATATCTGAATCGAGCTCATATTCCACTTCAATGGTGATGGGCTCAACGGATAACATACTATCCGTGATGACACCAGCCCGGTTGCGCACGCGCACCGCCAACGGTTTGAACGGGTAAGCGCTTGAAGGTACATCAGAAGGGGCATAGCGCCGTTCACCGCTCGCGGAAAAGTCATTGGTCAGGTAGTAATCCACTGCTTCGGGTGTGCGGGCACGCAGCACCATGCGTCCTTGATCCAGTATGATACATTCCTGTGTCAGACGCTGGATGGCTGACATATTGTGACTGACGAAAATCACCGTACGTCCTTCAGAAGCCACATCGCTCATCTTGCCCAGGCACTTGCGTTGAAATTCTGCATCACCCACTGCCAGTACCTCATCCACTACAAGGATTTCAGGCTCCAGGTGAGCGGAAACTGCGAAAGCCAGGCGCATGTACATCCCGCTGGAATATCGTTTGACCGGGGTGTCAATAAACTTTTCGATTTCTGAAAAGGCGACAATCTCATCGAATTTTTTCTCGATTTCGGTCCGTTTCATTCCCAGAATGGCGCCATTGAGGAAGATATTCTCGCGACCGGTGAGCTCGGGATGAAAACCAGTGCCAACTTCAAGCAATGAACCGACCCGCCCATGAATCTCCGCCCAGCCTTCGGTAGGTTCCACCACCCTCGAAAGGATTTTTAAGAGTGTGCTTTTCCCGGCTCCGTTTTTGCCAATTACCCCCAAGACCTGTCCATGATCGAGGGAAAAAGAGACATTGCGCAATGCCCAAAACTTCTCACTACCTGTTGGGTTAATCAAGGTCTTGATCGGACTTTTAACCGTTTCGACAATCTTTTCACGCAGGGTCGTATACCTGGTTTCTTTGAAAATATTGTATTGTTTGCCGACATCTTCGACGCGAATGGCGAGGTTACTCATACCTGTTCCTCATTAGATCATATCGGCGAACTGTTTTTCCATGCGCCGGAAGTAAAACATACCCGTGACCAGAATGAGTACGGCGATCACGGAAGAGACGAGAATCATCATTACCGAACCAGATCGGGCGGTGCCCAGCAGGGCATAACGGAACCCTTCCACGACCCCAGTCATGGGGTTGAGGGAGTAGATCAGGCGCCATTTTTCCGGAATCATGCTTGAAGAATACACCACCGGGGTCAGGTACATCCATAGATTGCTGACGAATGGCATGATGTAACCGACATCACGGTAACGCACCATCAGGGCGGAAGACCAAAAACCAACGCCAAGGGCGGTAATCAGCGCCAGCAGGATAAGCAGCGGTAGCCATAGGATGGCGATGGTTGGAGTGAATTTGTAATAAATCATCATTCCAATTAAGATCGTGAACCCGATAAGAAAATCCACCACACTGGACATCACCGAAGCCAACGGGACGATCATGCGCGGAAAATAAATTTTGGAGATCATGTTGCTATTGGAGACCATCGAACGGCTGGCGACGCTCAAAGAAGCTGCAAAGAGCTCCCATGGCAGGGTCGCCGTATAAGAAAAAATTGGGTATGGGATGCCGTCGGAAGGAATTTTGGCGAAATTACCGAAAAAGATGGTAAAGACCACCATCGCCATGAATGGCTTCAGAATCGCCCATAAAATGCCCAGTACGGATTGCTTGTATCGTACTTTAATATCCCGCCAGGTGAGGAAATAAATCAATTCACGATAAGCCCATAAATCTCCCAGGCGTAAGCCCACCCAGCCCTTGGAGGGTCGGATAATTACTACATTGGGTTTCTTTTTTTGCTCGATTGCCGTGGTTGTCATGATCTTGTTTTTAGTCCAGTTTGCTGACGGTACCATTCGATGGTTCGCCGCAGCCCTTCTTCAAAATTTATTTGGGCTTTAAACCCGAACTCACGTTCCGCACGTTCAACATTTAAACGGCGGCGGGGTTGCCCGTTCGGTTTGCTGGTATTCCAGACAATCCGACCGCTAAAGCCGGTAAGGTGGGCAATTAACTCCACCAGATCTTTGATGCTGATTTCCATACCCGAACCGAGATTTACGGGTTCCGGCGAGTTGTACTTTTCCGTTGCCAGTAGAATTCCTTCAGCCGCATCTTCCACATAGAGGAACTCGCGTGTGGGGGAGCCGTCACCCCAAACTTCAATCGATTCTGCACCACTTTCAATTGCCTCGACACACTTTTTGATCAGCGCCGGGATGACGTGGGAACTTTCAGGGTTGAAGTTATCGCGTGGTCCATAGAGGTTGACCGGCATGAGGAAGATCGAGTTAAAACCATATTGCTGCCGGTAAGCCTGGGATTGCACCAGAAGCATCTTTTTCGCCAGACCGTAAGGCGCATTGGTTTCTTCAGGGTAACCATCCCACAGGTTTTCTTCTTTGAATGGGATGGGTGTGAACTTGGGATAGGCACAAATGGTGCCAAGGGCGACGAACTTTTCCACCCCATGCAACCAGGCTTCATGAATGAGCTGCACTCCCATCATCAGATTGTTGTAGAAGAATTCCGCCGGGTGTTCACGATTCGCACCAATCCCTCCCACCTGTGCCGCAAGATGGATAATTATCTCCGGCTGGCTGTCCTTAAGTAACTGCTGGATGGAGGGTAATTGCACCAGATCATATTTTTCGATTGTTGGGATGAATACTTCTGCTGCACCGCGATCATGTAATTTTTGAGTGACGAAAGACCCTAAAAAGCCGGCACCGCCAGTAACGCATACCCGTTTATTTCGCCAGAAATCTTCAGTAGCTGCCATTTATGCTTTCTCCTTTGTCTCGAGGATGACTTTCAATCCCACCAATTTGAGCACTGGGACAGAATCATCCTCCACCACACGGATTCCCTGCTCCAGGCAGGTGAGACGGCAGATTTCTGCTACTTCATCATTGCCTTCGATAGCAACTTTGTCATACCCCAGGGCTTTCAAGTCTTCGAGGGTGTGTGTGGCGCGCTGTCTCACCAACCGGTACAGGTTAAAGGAGTTTTGAATATAATCCACCGTCAGATGTGCCCTGAAAAGCAGACCCTCAGGGGTGATGATGTACTTGAGTTTTTTACGTTCCAGGCGGCTGACTTTTACATATCCCTTTTCGATTAACCGCTTGAGATGCCAGTTGACAGTACCTACGGCGACCTCAAGTTGAGAAGCAATGGCAGCCTGAGAGGTATCGGGATTTTGAGCGATATGATCCAGAATGATTAAATCCCGTTCTACGTTTGTGGGATAATTCATTAATCTCCAATATTCAAGTGTTGAATTATAAAGCAGGAAAGAGATCAGGTCAAGAGCAAGGTTTTCCCACACCGGATCTTGCCAGAAAGAAGTGTTTATGCTGGGATGACAAAAGCTTGCAGACCGCTCACAAAAGACTCAACATTGAACTGGCTGACCCATTGATGAATTTTTACCGGATCAAACGATGAAGCCTCAAAGCGTTGGATGGCTTCGACAAGCGCATCTACGTCCTGGCGGTCAAAGAAAATCCCACTGACCCCTTCTTGGATCGTTTCCAGTGAGCCGCCTTTACCGAACGCGATCACCGGAGCGCCCCAGGATTGTGCTTCAAGAGGGACGATTCCATAATCCTCATAACTTGGGAATATTAACCCTCTGGCTTTGCGATACAGCTCTCTCAACTTATCGTCGTCTACCCGCCCTAAAAAAGTGATCGAACCGTCAGACATCTGCTCGAGCTTGCTGCGTTCGGGTCCATCCCCAACCACCACCAGCCGTTTCCCCAATCTCTTACAGGCAGCCACCGCCAGATCAACGCGTTTATGTGAGATCAGGCGTGAAACCGAGAGATAGTAATCCTCACGGTTTTCAACAGGAAGTTCTGTCGGCACATCCACGGGAGGATAAAGGATGGTGCTGGGTACGTTATAGACCTGCTGGATTTCCTGTGCCATATTGCGGCAGGAGGTGGCAATGCGGGGTATTTCGCGGGTACGTTTGACATCCCAATTTCTGAGCAGAGAAGAAGCCCATTTCACCAGACCGGAGGTAGCCTGCGGGGTTGGTAAGCTTTCAGGACTGTAGGATTCCGGTTTCCATAATAGCCGGAAAGGGGCGTAAAGATAGCAGGCATGCCGGACGGAAGAGGCGGGACGGATATACTTGGCAAGATAGGTGGAAGAAGAAAGCACGACATCGAAATCAGAGAAATGCTGTTGCTGAATGAGCATCAACCATAATGGGAAGAGAAGTTTGAACTGCCGTTCCGTCCGGATTCCACCTGCCAGAGGCAGGGTGCGTACGTCCAGTTGCCGGAATTCAGGGAAGGTGTTTGCCGGAAGGTAGACAGAGGTATAGATCGGCGCGTCAGGGAAAGCCCTGACCATCCATAGAACAAGGCGCTCGGCTCCTCCAGAGACGCATAGGGCATCATGTACGATGGCGATTTTCATATCAAACCACTCGAGTTTCCTTCCTTTTGCTTAGTAGTATATCGTAATCCGGCGATCCCTTGATACCGTTCTTTCCTCCCGCACCTTTCGATTGCCAGGATATTCTGGTTACAAAATGCACTTTGAAGGTAATCGGGTTTGTAGTATTCTTGTTCTTGGGATAAGGAACATTCGTTTGACTACCTCGGACAATTCTTCAAAATATGCGCCGTTACCAATGCCCACCACGCCGCTCTTTCAGGTGCTGCGCAGGGTGTTTGCGTATTTACAGCCTTATTGGAAACAAGAAACCGGTGCTTATGTTTGCCTGGTGTTGATGCTGGCGATCAACGCTGCCATTCCACAGTTTACTCGTTGGATTATTGACAAGGGAATTGAAGGACGGCAGGTGGATGTACTTACCTGGTCGGTGCTGGCATTGCTGGGGTTGACGATCTTTAAAGGGGTGTTAAATTATTTTCAAGGTCTTTTTACCGAGACGGTCTCGCAGAATGTAGCTTTTGATTTACGGAATGAAATTCAACGCAAACTAACCCAACTCTCTTTCTCCTTCCATGACCAATCCGAAACCGGAGAATTGCTCTCCCGCGCTGTGCAGGATGTGGAAAGAGTGAGGTTTCTTACCGGGCGGGCTTCGTTGCGGATTTTTGAAGCCCTGCTGACCCTCGTCATTACAGCGGTGATTTTATTGACGATGGACTTTCGGCTCGGAATGCTCATTCTCATCACTGTGCCATTCCTGATTTATCAGGCGCTCCGGTATGGCACGCGCTTCCGACCATTATCCATGCAGGTGCAAAAACAATTGGCTCGCCTGACCACTACTGTTGAACAGAACTTGCGTGGCAGCCGGGTTGTTAAAGCTTATGCGCAGGAGGAAGCTGAAATTGCCCGTTTTGATCACGAAAACAAAAGCTGGTTCGATCTTTCAAACCGTTCCGCCCGGCTGCAATCCATAAATCAACCTTTATTGTTTCTCATTGCCAACCTGGGAATGGTGGCGACGATCTATTATGGCGGTTCCCAGGTGATCCACAACCAAATCAGTATTGGTACAGTCATTGCTTTTATTAGTTATATCGGTCAACTGGTTGACCCTGTGCGCCGGCTGGGCATGATGATCCCTGCAGTCGCCATAGCCGGATCCGCTTCTGAACGGATCTTTGACGTCCTGGACACCGTCTCCGAGGTGCGTGATGCGCCGGATGCTAAAGCATTAGGTCCAATCTCTGGCAGAGTGCGCTTTGATCATGTTTCCTTTCAATACGGGCGCAATAAGATTTTGAATCAGATTTCCTTTGATATTCAACCCGGTCAAAAGGTGGCTTTGCTCGGACTGACGGGTTCTGGAAAATCCTCGATTATCAATCTCATTCCGCGTTTCTATGATCCAACGGAAGGTCGTATCTTGATTGATGATACCGACATCCGGGGGGTAACGTTGCAATCGCTGCGCAGTCAAATTGGCATTGTTCTTCAGGAGACGACCCTCTTCGCCTCCACCATTCGAGAGAATATTGCTTTTGGAAGGGAAGATGCCAGTGACGAAGAGGTAGAACAGGCGGCTCGTGCTGCCCAGGCGCATGAGTTCATTCTGCAAACCGCCAAAGGTTACCAAACCCGGGTAGGTGAACGGGGTGTTACCCTTTCAGGAGGGCAAAAACAACGTATTGCTATTGCCCGGGCTTTGTTGCTGGATCCTCGTATTCTCATTCTGGATGACGCCACCGCCTCGGTGGATACAGAGACTGAACATCTCATACAACTGGCGTTGAATAATCTGGTGAAAGGGCGTACAACCTTTGTCATTGCCCATCGTCTGAGCACGGTGCGCAACGCTGACCTGATCTTGGTGCTGGAGTCTGGCACCATCTCTGCCCGGGGCACGCATGAGGAATTACTTGCCTCCTCTTCAATTTATCGCAGCATCTATCACCAGCAATTAAAGAAGCAGGAGAGCTCTCAATGAGCATCTCGATCGGTTCTTCCACAGGCGGGCTTGGACCTCGCTCCTTGCTAGAAGATTTTGGCAGTGTAGAAAACCGTGGCGGAGAGGTCTACAATCCTCGGGTTGTCCGCCGGATGCTGGCGTACCTGAAACCCCATCGCTGGCGCATGCTGGGTGCCTTTTTACTCACCCTGGCACAATCTGGCCTGACACTGCTGACGCCCTACCTCATCAAAGTGGCGATTGACCAGTACATCACGCCGGGCGATCTGAGCGGACTGGGGCGCGTTTCCATTGCTTTGGCGGTTTCCTTTGTTCTTCTTTTTGCCACCTCCTCTCTGTTGAGTTATTCACTTTCCTGGGTGGGGCAAAATGTGCTGGCAAACGTCCGGGCTGATCTCTTCCGTCATTTGCAGCGCTTACCACTTGGGTATCATGATCGGCATATCGTCGGGGTAACGGTATCCCGTGTGATCAACGATGTGGCGGAAATCAATGAATTGCTTTCACAGGGAATTATCACTTTGCTCGGTGATCTTGTGGTGTTGGTCGGAATTATTATCATCATGTTAAGTATGAGCCCCAAACTGGCACTGCTAACATTTATCGTCATTCCTCTGATGGTACTGGCAACCTGGTGGTTTTCCCGTCAGGCACGCACGGCTTTCCGCGAGACGCGTTCCAGTGTGGCTGCCGTGGTAGGTGACCTGGCAGAGGATATCAATGGCATGCGCGCTATCCAGGCTTTCACTCGTGAAAAGACAAGCCAGAATCGTTTTGAACAGGTGAACCTTAAGAATCGCAATACGTATATCAATGCGATGAATCTTTCCTTCATCTTCCTGCCTTCCATCGAGATTCTGGGCATGCTGGCAACCGTGATCGTGCTATGGTTCGGGGGACATTACGTGATGAATGGAGAAGTCACTCTGGGGATCATGGTTGCTTTTCTCTCCTATGTGTCGCGCTTCTTCCAGCCTATCCAGGAGTTAAGTCGCATTTACACCACTTTTCAATCCGCCATGGCAGGAGGGGAGCAGGTGGTTACCTTGCTGGATACGCCGATTGAAATTGAGGATGCGCCGGATGCAATTCCTCTGCCGCCGGTGAAGGGAGAGATTCGGTTGTCCCATGTTTCCTTCCAGTATCTGCCTGATTCTCCGGAAGTCTTGCATGATATCAATTTAGTGATCCCGGCTGGAAAAACGGCTGCCCTGGTGGGACCCACTGGTGCGGGCAAGACGACCATTGCCAACCTGATTGCCCGTTTCTATGAGGTGAGCAGTGGATCAATCACTATCGATGGTTTCGATATTCGCCATGTCACCACACGCTCGCTGCATCAGCAGGTACGCATCATCTCTCAGGATCCCTTTTTGTTTTCACGTACAATTGCCGAGAATATCAAATATGGTTGCCCCACAGCATCGGATGATGACATGATTCAGGCGGCAAAGCAGGCGAATGCCCACGAGTTCATCCGTCGCTTGCCGGAGGGGTATCAGACCCGCGTATTGGAAGGTGGTGTTAACCTTTCACAGGGGCAGCGCCAGTTGATCAGCATTGCCCGCGCATTACTTACCGATCCACGCGTTCTGATTCTGGATGAAGCAACAGCCAACATTGATTCAGTCACTGAAGCTTTGCTGCAGGAAGCCATTGCCCGCCTGTTACAGAACCGAACTTCAGTGGTGATTGCCCACCGGTTGAGCACGGTACGCAACGCTGACCAGGTGCATGTGATTGATGGTGGACGTATTGTAGAGGAAGGTACACATACAGAACTTCTGGCGCTCAAAGGGCTTTATGCCCAATTGTATGAACGCCAGTTTATGGACAAGTAAATCTCTATTTGATTTTCATGGCTGATGGGTGCGAATTACCAGCTTTCAATCAGCGCGCGAATCTGGTTGATTTCCAATTGAGCGGTTTTTAGCTCCTCCTGGATTTTTTCAGTGTGGGCTGTTTCGGATCGGATAAAACGTGTATAAGGGGTGATTGCCTCTTCGACCCTTTTGATGCTGGCGTCGATTTCCTTTTCAAATTCCTCGCGCAGTGATTTGACCAGCTCCAACCGCAACTGGGTGATCTTCTCGTGCAGCTCACTCTTGGCTTTGCGCCTTCTGGCAGGGATGATAAACAAACCTAAGGCTGCAATCACACTGGCTGCTACGATTCCGGTGACGTCCGCTGCCATGGTGGTAGCGAGGATGGTTACAATCGTTCCAAGACCGATCGCTCCGACCTCAACAGCGGCAGAGGTTGCCACAGCGTTTTTTGCATTTTCAGCAATCTTTTGGGCTTCCGCCCTCTTGTTGTAACTTTTAACCACCTGATCCGCCTGACGACCAATAGCCTCTAATAGACGGTTGCGGTCATATTTAAAGTTCGTATTGATGCCTTCTCCGATCAGATTTTCCTTATGTTCGCGCTCCCGGTCAGCCAGGTAACTGGTGACAGCTTTCCATTGTTGCAGATCGGATTCCACCAACCAATCGATCAAAGCGTTTACCCGGTTTTCAACCTGTTGGGGAAGATCCTTGATAACTTCGCGGCTAAAATCTTCCTGCATTCGTTCTTTTTTAATGAGATCAAGAACTTTTCCAAGCTTAAACCGCTCTTCAAAGAATTCATCTCCCCGTTGTTCCATCTCGTAAAAAACATTTTCAAGGTCAGACATTCTGAAGTTGAAATCTTTTTCCATGTCCTCTTTGTAAACCGCTTGCTGTCGCTCAACGTTTTGCAGCAACCGGATATCTTCTTCCAAAATCCGGCGTTGATTTTCCGAGCGTTCATAATAGCGGCTGGTGATGTGTGCGCTGACGCCAAGCGGATTGAGGAATTTCAACTTCACCTGTTCCGCTTGATCGAGGTGCTTAAGGATATATTCCTCCAGCGCCTCAAACCCACTTGCCTGCCAGTATTGCGGCTCTCCATTTTTTGCCCGCAGAGCCAGCCTTGCGCTGACGGGAAAAATTTGAGGAGTGCTCCCCAGCAAATTGTGAGCGTTTTCCTGGACGAAATCGAGCACCTGTTGAGTTTCTGCTGCATCTTGCAGCAAGTCGATTTTGTTGACGATGAGCACGACTTTCTTACCCCAATCGCGGATTTGCGCCATGAACGTCCGTTCGCTTTCTGTAAAAGGACGATCCGCCGAGGTAACGAACAGCACCAGGTCAGCGCGGGGGATAAAATGAGTGGTCAGGGCTTCGTGCTGGCGGATAACGGCATTCGTACCCGGGGTGTCCACAATGCTCAATTCCGCAAGCAAATCAACCGGATAGAGTACGAGGGCATGCCCTTCTTCAAGGAGATTCGGCTCGCTGGTCTCACCGTAACGAAGAATCGTAACCTGAGAGGTGGTAGGGGTTACTCCCTCTTTCAACAGTTTTTGCCCCAGCAGAGCATTAATGAAAGCGCTTTTACCGGCATTGAACTCGCCCACGATCACCAGCAGGAACAAATCATCCAGTTGGCGAATCGATTGTCTGAGGGATTCAACATCTTCCCGTGAAGCGTTGTATTCCACCAGTTTGAGGTTTAGGTCCTGAAGAAAATTACGTTCCCGCTGTAATACAAGCTCCTGATCTTGAGTCAAGATTTTCATTTTAATCTTCCAAATTAAGTAGTGTGATGATTGAAATTATTATATCTGGTTTGCTATCGCAATTTACACGTTCCATATATGATTTAAAAAACCCACAAATCTAAATTCTAGAGAGGAGCGCAATGTCAACGATCAACCGGAAGAAACTGGATTCCCAGCTTCAGCAGGAGATTCAATTATTTGCCAGAGAGCATCCGAAATGTTTTGCTCTCTACCAGCGGGCAAAGGGTTGTCTGTTGGATGGGGTACCGATGAACTGGATGGTGCGCTGGGCGGGTGGCTTTCCACTTTTTGTCGATCACGCCAAGGGCGCTCATTTTACCTGCGCGGATGGCAAGGAGTTTCTTGATTTTTGTCTGGGGGATACCGGCGCCATGGTGGGACATTCCCCGGATAAACCTGTGGCGGAAATTAAAAAACAACTGGACAAAGGGATCACCTTCATGCTGCCTACCGAGGATGCCATCTGGGTGGGCGAGGAATTGCAACGCCGCTTCAAACTCAAATACTGGCAGACCACGCTCACGGCTACCGATGCCAACCGGTTTGCCCTGCGCCTGAGCCGTCATATTACCAGGCGCCCCTATGTTCTGGTTTATGATTACTGCTATCACGGTTCTGTGGATGAAACTTTTATCACCATTAATGATGGCATCCCCGGACCGCGACCTGGGGCGATTGGTCCGCAGGTTAACCCGGTCGTCACAACCCGGGTCATCCCGTGGAATAACCTGCCTGCCCTCGAACAAGCGCTTGCTGCAGGCGATATTGCCTGTGTGCTGGCAGAACCCGTGATGACGAATATCGGCATCATTCACCCGGATCCGGGGTACCATGATGCGCTGCGCGAATTGACACACAAGTTTGGCACGTTGCTCATTATTGATGAAACGCATACCATGTGTGCCGGTCCGGGAGGGTACACCGGTGAGGCAGGGTTGCAGCCGGATATTCTGACAGTGGGCAAGACGATTGGCAGCGGAGTACCCGCAGCGGTTTACGGTCTTTCTGAAGAAGTGGGGGATCGGGTTTCACGGAGTATCAAAGTGGATGAATCAGATGTAGGCGGAATTGGGGGAACCCTGGCTGGAAATGCGCTATCACTGGCAGCGATGCGTGCCACGCTGCAAACCACCTTGAATCAGGAAACCTTTGCCCACACCATCCCGCTGGCAATTCGTTTTACGGACGGAGTCAAAAAGGTCATTGATGAATTCGCGTTACCCTGGGTAATCAATCGATTGGGATGCCGTGCTGAATACTGGTTCTGTCAGGAGCTACCCCGCAATGGTGGTGATGCAGAAGCAGCCGTGGATGCGGAACTTGATCGTTACATGCACCTGGCAGCGATGAATCGGGGCATTCTCATGACGCCTTTCCATAACATGGCGCTCATCGCCCCAGATGTGACTGAAAAGGATATTGACACTCACACGCTTGCCTTCCGCGAAGCAGTGCGCTTGATAGTAGATTAAACAGACTTTAAAAGAAAATTCCCCCGGATGAATGAACCTCCGGGGGATATTTGTATCAGGATGTCTTCAAATACCCCCATACCGGTTTCAATACAAAGTAGAGCAAGACGAGTGGGAATAAATGAATCATCGCACTAATCTTGAAAGAGGTTCCTTTAATGGACATGAACACGAAGAGCGGAAGTAAAGTAGCCAGAAAATATGCAAACACCCATTTTTTTGTTTTCCTGCGCCAGATAAAAACCGCGAATGCAGCAGCGGCGATCGAACAAAAAGCGTCGATCCACCATACCCACAAACCATCCGTCTCCACCAGGTTCATTATTGCGTTATACGCCATATAGAGGTTGCCTGCGCCTGCTAGCAGCAGTAAAAATGAAAGGTTCTTCCAGGAGCGGGAAAATGTCTCCTCCGTCATGGCTGGTTTTTCAGCTTTTTGGGGTGGTTTATACCCTGATTCCAATTTGGCTTTAGCTTCTTGATCTTTGCGCACTTTTTTGATAGCTTTGCGATATGCATAGACCAACAGGAGAACAACACCAAAGATCAGGGCATAATATTTCAGTTCATCACTATTAAATCCAGACATCTTGGTAAATAAACTCCCTTCTTGAGGAGTAGGTCAGACGTGGCGCCCAAAGGGTATTCACTTTGGACGCCACATAAATAACTCATAATCATCCTGCCTCTCAACGATCCGCTTGAAAGGGGGATGAATGACCAATAAGGACTAAGTGCGTTCCTTTTCTTCCGGGCTGATCTTACGGAAGGCATCCTTGATGGGCAGGATACCCAAATTCAGTTTCGGGTTCATATCAATTGGCTCACCATAGTAGTCCACCAGTTGTCTTGCCGGATCTTTCTTCTGGGTGGCGAGGGAGACGCCGATCATCAGGAGGATAGCCGAGAAGAAGGCAATGAACGAACCAACATATACAGCATCCCAGAAGGCGCACCACCAACCGTCACTGTAAACGCCCATATCCGCAGTGTATTCGCATACGCTGGCAGTGGATTGACCTCCCAATCCAGTATTAAAGAAGAAGATGGTTGCCAGGATCCAGATGACAAAACCACCAATGAAGGCTGCATTGGCTCCGTAACTGTTGGCTTTCTTCCAGTACATGCCAAAGGCGAAAGGAGTGAAGAGACCGACCAGCAAGAGCGTCCACGCAACCACCGAGAGTTCATAAATGGTTTGCGCCCACAACGCGATTGAAAGACCGATCACCGCATTGATCAAGACCATGATCCGGGTTGCCCAAAGGGCTCTCTTTCCTTCCAGTTTTTTGCCAGTGATCAAGGGAATCAAGTTTTCGGTGACTGCGGAGGCGCCAGCCAGTAATGAGCTGTCGGAAGTGCTCATGAGGGCTGAAACCAGTGCGGCGATGAAAATGGCGGTGAGCAGGGCAGGCATGTGGGTCATGGCGGCATTGACCAGCAGGTAGCTGGTATCTTCCATTCCTGGCTGGAGTTTGTAGGCCATGATGCCGATTAAGGGGCTCATGATGCCAAAGAACAGATAGAGGACGCCAGCAAAGTATGAACCATAAACCGAGGTTGCCTGGTTGCGGGCAGCCATGGAACGCTGCATGAGATCCTGGGTTGCCACCGATCCGAGACCGATCGCCATCCAAGCCGCCAGCCAGTACATCCAACCGGTAAGACCAGTGTACCCCAGATAACCTTCCCCTTTAATCGGCAGTAGTTTGAATGGTTGCGAGACGTAGGTAGACCCGGCTCCTTCGATCATGCCGGGGAACCCTCCGACGGCTTTTAACATGAAGATAAACACCATCGAAATCCCAATTGCCGTCAGGAACATTTGGAAGAAATCGAGTGTGGTGTCTGCCATCATGCCACCCATCATTGTGTAGCCGGCGACAATTGTGATGACGATCACGCATCCCCAGATCGGGTCCAGACCAAAAATACCCTGGGCGATAGCACCACCAGCCACGATCTGTGCTGCCGTCCAGGAGAAGTAGGTTAACATCTCGGCGACGACAGAGAGGACCACCGTAAGCTTGTTATAGCGGCGTTCAAAAAAATCGACGATGGTGAGGTATTTTGCCCGGCGCATCAAGCGCACAAACAATAAACCGGATAGAAACAAGCAGGCGGAAGCACCAAAGGGATCGAAGACCACACCCTGGAAACCGTAATCGTACGCCGTTTCAGATGCCCCCATCAGCGTTTCGGCGGCAAACCAGGTCGCCATGATCGAAGCGGCTGCCATATAAATAGGAAGCCGGCGACCCGCCACCACGTAGTCGGTATTATCTTGAACTTTACGTCCCGCCCACACGCCTACAATGATGCGGACTGCAAAAAACAGGGCAATAAAAAGGAAAACCAGCCAAGCATATGGATAACCTTCAAGAACCATGCGACGCTCCCTTTCTCAGGAAAATCCTAAAATTGATAAGTCAGTTTTTCTTAACTAACTTCCTTAAGCGTGTCTTCCAGCCTGTTCAACACCTCATCGATCTGTTCGTAAGTGATCACGATGGGGGGTTCGATGCGGATGGTGTGGGCACTGGTGAGGGTTCCGGCAACCAGTACGCCGCGTTTGAAGAGTCCCGCTGCCACTTTATAACCGATCTCGGGATCCTTAAAGTGCTGTCCGATGAGCAAGCCTTTACCGGAAATGTAATCATAAACATTGGAATACTTCTGCTCGAGTACGCGCAGCGTCTTCATGAAATACTCGCCCTTTTCGCGCGCCTGTTTCGGGAAATCATCTTTAAGGACGACGTTAATGGATGCGATGGCTGCGGAACAGGCAAGCGCGCCGCCACCAGTGGTGGTGGTATGAATGAAGGGATTGGGGTACATCATACATTGCCAGACTTCCTCGGTGGCGCAGAAGGCGCTGATCGGCATTACCCCGCCGCCCAGGGATTTGGCAACGGCGATAATATCTGGCTTGACATCCCAGTTATCCACACCCCACAGGGAGCCTGTTCTGCCTAGACCGGTTTGTACTTCATCGGCAATCAGCAGCACGCCATGGTCTCGGGTGGATTTTCGGATCCGTGGCCAGAAATCATCCGGCGGGACGATAGCACCGGCTTCGCCCTGGATGGGTTCCATGAGCACCGCTGCCACGCCAACCCCGATTTGATCGCAAATCTGCAGCTGCCGTTCTACCGCATCCGCATCACCATAGGGTACGTGGTAAACAGGTCCGGCGTAGAGTAAGCCAGGTGGCACGCGGTAATCCGCCTTGCCGAGCATCGAGAGTGACCCCATTGTTTTCCCGTGGAATGCCTTCGTGGCGACGATGAAGGCGGGTTTCTGCGAATACATCTTGGCAACTTTGATTGCGCCTTCAATTGCCTCGGTGCCGCTGGCGCAGAAGAAGGAATATTTGATGTCCCCCGGGGTAATATTTGCCATCAATCTGGCTAGCACTCCGCGCAGCGGATCGATCAGTTCCTGGCTGGGCATGGGGGTTCGCCGGAGTTGAGCTGTAACAGCTTTGACTACATCCGGATGACTCCAACCATGATCCATCATGCCATAGCCCCCCAGGCAATCAATATATTCGCGTCCCAGCACGTCCTTAAAAATGGCGCCTCTCCCGGTCCATTCCACACAAGCCCAGTCACCAGCTTCAGTGACTGACTTTCGGTAGTCCAACCAACCTTTATTGAAGTATTCGGCAAAATTGAATTTGCTTTCTTCAATTATCTGTTTCCCTTCAGTTTCAGAAACTTCAGACTTTTCAATTAATTCCAACCAGCGATCTGAATAGGCAATTGCGTCTTGTAAATTCTGTGGCATGACTCCTCCTGAAAAAAGAATAGTGATTTTTACTTACTTTTGACAATTTGGAACAAAAAAAGTAAAAAACCTGCCGAATTCACAATAAAAAGTATTCTTTTGTACCGATAGGTAAGGGAAACAGCCGGAAAATTGTAATATTTTCCTACAGAATTATTATGACAAAAAAATGATTTCTGTCAAGAATTTTTAAGATTCCGATTCTTTAACCATTTTATGAGTATAGAAGTTTGAGTAGCGAAGATATTAATTAGATTAAAGATTATCTACTTTTTTTAATTTGCAATTTCGGAAAAAATATCTATAATTTATGTATCTTTCAGAAATGGTTTTAGGTGGATATGATAAAAATAGACGCAGTTGATAAGCAGATTTCGGATCTATTGTTGGAAGACGGCCGGATGAGCTGCGCCAAAATTGCATCACGGATTGGTGGCATCAGTGAGCGGGCAGTTCGCTACCGCATCAACCGGCTTATTGAAAATCATGTAATCTCGATACGTGGAAATGTCAATGCAGAAGCGCTGGGGTTGAATGTTTGCGCGGATGTTTTCATTGAAGTTGAACCGGCAAGCGTTCTCGAGATTGCAAAAAAACTGGCGGAGTATGAGGTGGTAAGTTATATCGCTTACTCCACCGGTGATACAGATATCAGCATCCAGGTTTTCGCTCATAACAATAGTGAACTATTCAGTTTTGTTACAGAAGTGGTAGGGAAGATTCCAGGAGTGCGCAAGACCCACATTTCATTCGTGCCGATCAAAATTAAAGACGACCATGTGTGGACGATTCCATCATCCGTTATCGTCAAAGAAGAGTAGATCTTTATTATCGGTTAATTACTGGTGTGTTTTCCTTCATCCATAAAATGAAGCGCTGGTTGCGTATTCATTGCAGGATTATTAATTCTTGATGAGTTACAAGGAGGAAAGATGGCACCTGAAGTTGACAAAGCAAGTCTTGTCGCCGCGGAGAAGAAAAAGCTCAAGCGGGAATTAACACTGATTCCCCTCTTCGCATTGATCTATTTCACTGTTTGTGGTGGGGCGTTCGGCGCCGAACCAATGGTCGGGCTTTCGGGTCCAGGTTTGGCGCTTTTGCTTATGGTCATCACCCCGCTCGTATTCAGCATTCCCAATATGCTCATGGTGCGCGAGATGCAATCCATGATGCCGGTGGAAGGTGGATACTACCATTGGGTGAAACAGGCGTTCGGTCCGTTTACGGGTTTCATGTCCGGGTGGATGAACTGGGTGGTTTCGTGGGTGGATGTTTCAATTTACCCGGTCTGGACAGCCTGGTACCTCAGTTACTTTGTTCCGGCATTAAAAAATGGCGCAACCATTGGCGGAGTGGAATTCTCTTCTGATTTACTCTCCTGGCTGGTAGCTGCCGTATTGATCATTGCCATTTCCTACCTCAACTTCCGTGGCGCCAAGCTTACAGCGCTCACTGCCAGCTGGCTGGGAGTGCTGATGATCATCCCCTTGATCATCATGTCAGGCTTTGGCATCTATGCCTGGATCGTCAACGGCACCCCCACCAACATTCCATTTCTTCCTGGTGGCGCGGATGTAAATGCTAAAAATTTGCTTGGCGCATTAAGTGTGGGGATTTACGTGGCTATGTGGAATTTCATGGGCTGGGAATTGCCCACCGCTGCCGGTGATGAAATTAAAAATCCCAAGAAAACCTATCCTCGTGCCATGGTTCTGGTGCTGATTGCTGCCATTCTTTCCTATTCCATCCCAACTGTTGCCGGTCTCTACGGTGGTGCTGGCGAAGAAGGACAATATCTGGTGTGGGGTCTGGAAGAATACAACCCGGGAGAAGGAATTGGACCTATTCTGAACGAATATGGCATTTCTGATGAGAAAATGCAAAGCTGGGGTGTAGATCCGACTACGGATTATGGCTGGGAATTCCCGACCATTGCCCACCGTATTGGAGACAAGGTTGCCGGTAAGGATAGCCCGCTTTCCTTCTTCCTGGGTGCTATTGTGGGCATTTCCGCAATATTCTCCATGATTGGTCTTTTCATTGGGAATGGAATGGGTGGAACGCGTGTGCCCTTTGCCATGGCGGAGGATGGCATGATGCCTACCTGGTTGACGAAAGTTCACCCCAAATATGGCACACCCTGGGTGGCAATCCTTATTTGCGGGGTCTTTTACCTCATCTTCTCTACATCAGCTTTCCAAAGCCTGGTGGTGATTGATGTCTTCCTGAACATGCTGGTCTTGATGGCAGAGATCTTCGCCCTTGTAATGCTGCGAAAAAAGAAGCCTGATCTGCCGAGGAACCGTGTTCCTGGAGGTGTCTGGGGTTTGATCTATATCGTTGTGGCTCCCCTGACGATCATCGTTTTAGCCATAGTCAGCCAGGTGATTGATTATGGCTGGCAGGGAGCTATTGGATTGGCATTAGTCGCTATGGCGATAGGAGCCCTTTTGTACTTCCCGATCAAGAAGTGGGTGAAGAAGGGCATTCCGGATGTTGACCCGTATGTATTGGGAACAGAAGATTAAATTAGCAACATCACATTCTTCATATAGGAGGAAGTCATGAAAGTACTGTTGGTTGGAGTTGGCGGTGTGGGTGAGGCGATTGCTGTAATGGCAGCCAAGCGACCCTGGTTGGAGAAGATGGTTCTCGCGGATTACAACAAAGATCGCGCGCTTGAGGTTCAGGCGAAGATTAAGGACGAAAAGAGATTTCCGGTCGAATTCATCGATGCTCGCAAGCAGGAGATGATTGAAAAGCTGGCGCGGGATTACAAAGTAGATCTGATTATGAATGCCTGCGACCCAAGCTTCAACGAAACCATTTTTGACGCTGCCTACAACGCCGGTGTCAATTACATGGATATGGCGATGACCCTTTCTCACCCTCATCCGGAAAAACCCTATGAGAAGACAGGAGTGAAATTGGGCGACTATCAGTTTGCCCGCGCAGACAAATGGAAAGAGAAGGGAATCCTTGCCTTGCTTGGGCTGGGTGTCGAACCCGGAATGGCGGATGTGTTTGCCAAATACGCTGCCACCCATCTTTTTGATGAAATTGACGAGATCAACGTCAGAGATGGCGCCAATCTCTTGGTGCATGGCTATGATTTCGCTCCGAATTTCTCGATTTGGACAACGATCGAAGAATGTCTGAACCCACCAGTCATCTGGGAAAAAGGAAAAGGCTGGTTTACTACCCCGCCTTTCTCAGAAAAAGAAGTCTTCGACTTCCCGGAAGGCATTGGTCCCAACGAATGTGTCAATGTGGAACATGAGGAAGTGCTTCTGGCTCCACGCTATATTGATTGCAAACGGGTAACCTTCAAATATGGTCTGGGTGATGAATTCATTGGCATCTTACAGACCCTTCACTTGCTGGGTCTGGATAACAAAGAACCCATTAAAGTTGGCAAGGTGGAGGTAGCGCCTCGTGATGTGGTTGCTGCCTGTCTGCCAGATCCGGCTCACCTGGGACCGTTGATGGAAGGGAAAACCTGCGCCGGCACCTGGATTAAGGGGAAGAAGGACGGCAAAGAGAAGAATGTCTACCTCTACCAGGTGGCAGATAACAAGGAAAGCATGGATAAATTTGATTGCCAGGTAGTGGTGACACAGACAGGCTTCAATGCCGTGCTGGGCATGGAATTGCTCGCTGAAGGGATCTGGAAAGCCACCGGTGTGGAAGGTCCCGAATTCTTCGATCCAGACCCCTTCATGGATCGCATGGCGGGAATCGGCTTCCCGTGGGGCATGAAAGAGTGGTGAAGAATCTCATAGTCACCTGATGATTTAAATAGGTTCCCCAACCTTCCCATTAATGTCATAATGTTAGTGTGAAAGGTTGGGGAACGATGGTGTATTCATCCGAAGCTTTGAGAAAATTCAATCCAAAATAAGTTTTCCTGGACGCTCCGAATCGTAAATTTCATGACCTTGCCTTTCTTGCCAATAAAATCTCAGTCAATACAAAGGACAGTCCCATGATCAATTATCAAGAGAATTACGCCCATCTTTCACCGGTCTGGTCTCACTATACAGATTTCATTGTTGACCACGCTGAAGGTAGTTACCTCTACACAATGGACGGTCGCAAGGTGCTGGATTTTACCTGCGGGATCGGCGTGACCAACACCGGGCATTGTCACCCGCGCGTGGTGGAAGCCATCCGCCAGCAAGCTGGATTGCTTATTCATGGGCAGGTAAATCTGGTGGTTCACAAACCGCTTTTGGAACTGGTGGCGGAACTCCGCACCATTGTGCCCTCCAGCCTGGATGGATTTTTCTTCAGCAATTCAGGTGCTGAAGCGGTGGAAGGGGCATTGAAGCTTGCCCGTCACGCCACCGGGAAGCAGAATGTGATCGTTTTCCAGGGTAGTTTTCACGGGCGCACCAATGCCACCATGGCAATGACCACCTCCAAAAACAGCTACAAAGTCGGTTACCAGCCATTGATGGCAGGGGTTTACGTGGCACCGTACCCTTACGCTTTTCGGTATGGCTGGGATGAAGAAAAGACAAGCCAGTGGTGCCTGGACGAACTTGAACTGTTATTAATGACCCAATCCGCACCGGCAGAGACTGCGGCTGTTTTTATCGAGCCTGTCATTGGCGAAGGCGGTTATGTGGTTCCACCAAAGTCGTTCATGAAGGGCTTACGCGAGCTTACCCGGCAGCACAATATCCTTCTCGTCGCGGATGAAGTCCAATCGGGTTTTGGGCGCACCGGCAAATGGTTTGGGATCAACCACTTTGAGGTTGAACCCGATATCATGACCATTGCCAAAGGGCTTGCCTCGGGCATGCCAATTTCTGGTGTGGTCAGCCGCCTGGATTTGATGTCGAAATGGATTCCTGGTTCTCACGGCGGCACTTATGGCGGAAATGCGGTTGCCGCTGCTGCCGGAGTTGCCACGATTCAAGCAATGAAAGAAGAGCACATGCTGGAAAATGTAAATGCAAGAGGTGCCCAGCTGGTGGCAGGTTTAGCTCATTTGCGTGAAAAATATCCTCAAATCGCTGATATCCGCGGTTTGGGATTGATGATCGGCACAGAGTTTCGCGACGCGCACGGTAAACCGGATAAAAAGTTTACCAAAGCTGTTCAGCATGCCTGCATTGACCATAACATGCTCATCCTTACTGCAGGACCATGGGACAATACGATCCGCTGGATCCCGCCGCTGGTGGTGACGGAAGAACAAATTAATGAAGGACTGAATATTTTTGAGTCAGCTCTTGCTGAGGCAGCACAGTAAAATACAGTTGTTTCCAATCATTTTTAGACAGGAGAGTAAACCATGACCGAATTAATCGACCAACTCATCGCCCGGGCACGGGCAGCACAAAAAGTCGTTGAATTCTGGACGCAGGAACAGGTAAATGAAATGATTTTGTCCGTTGGCTGGGAATCCTACAAGCCTGAAACCGCCAAAGCGGTTGCCCGCCTTGCTGTCGATGAAACCGGTCTGGGGATTTACGAGGACAAAGTCTCCAAACACCAAAAGAAAACGCTAGGCGTCCTGCGTGATTTGCAGGGAGTGAAAACTGTTGGCGTGATTGAAAGGGTTCCTGAAAAAGGATTGATTAAAATTGCCAAACCGGTTGGCGTCATTGGCGCGATCACACCGATGACGAACTCCTCGTCCACCATGCCCTGTAATGGCTTGCCCGCACTCGCTGCGCGCAATGCGATCATTTTCTCACCGCACCCCAAAGCGAAGAAGACCTGTGCGGCGATTTGTGCCGAAATGCGCAAAGGACTTAAAAAAGTTGGTGCACCGGAAGATCTGGTGCAATTTATTGAGGAACCCACGCTTGAACTCTCGCAGGAATTGATGAGCAAGGTGGATCTGGTGCTGGCGACCGGCGGAGCAGGGGTAGTAAAGCCTGCCTACAGCAGCGGTAAACCTGCTTATGGTGTCGGCGCTGGTAATGCAACCATCATTGTGGATGAGTCCGCCGACCTGCCAGTGACTGCAGCGAAAATCTGCAGAGGAAAAATCTATGATAACGCCACGTCCTGCTCTGCCGAAAACAATATCATCATTCAGGAAGGCATTTTCGATGCTTTACTGGCTGAACTCAAAAAGACGGGCGGTTACCTGGTTACTGGTGAAGACCGCGCTAAACTGAAAAATGCCATGTGGCCGGATGGTCATCATTTAGGCAGCAATATTGTGTGCAAGAGTGTTCAACATATCGCGAATGTTGCTGGCATTCAAGTCCCCGCAGATACCAAGTTCCTGATGGTCCTCGGTGAACACATCGGTCCGGAAGATATGTTCTCTGCGGAAAAACTTTCTCCCGTGCTGACGCTGTGGAAATATCGTGATTTCAGTACAGCAGTGCAGATGGTGATCGACATCACCGCATTCAGCGGTTACGGTCACTCCTGCGGCATACATTCAGTGAATGAAGATCACATCATGGAACTGGCGCTGAAAGCAAAAGTGAGCCGTATGATGGTCAGGCAGCCTCAATCCGTGGGGAATAGCGGCGATTGGGAGAATGGCATGCCCTTCACCATGTCTTTGGGTTGTGGCACCTGGGGCGGTAACATCACCACTGAGAATATTACCGTCAAGCACATGATGAATGTTACCTGGGTTTCCTACCCGATTCCCGCCAATATCCCTGATGCAGAAAAGCTTTTTGCTCCGCATTTTGAAAAATACGGTCGTTAAAAGCACCGGATGGTAAATCAACCGCCTGACAACAGGCGGTTTTTTTGTATTTGTCCCATTAATGTTGAAGCGAATCCTGATGAAATTGTTGGTAAAAAGGAAGAAAGTCGTAGCTGGGGTAGAACTCGGTGGTAAAGGCTTTCCAGGCACGTTTTTCGATCAGGATATTAACTTCACGCAAGCGTTCCGGCGGGATTTTGATGGTTACCACGTGCCCGATACCCATCATCACGTACCAGGATACAATCTCGATTCCATCCGGTGGAAATTCACGCCAAAAGCCGCTTTGCCTTAAATATTCTTGAATTTCATCGAGATTCTTTGATTGATCGTGCCGGAGCATGATGGTGATCATTTGAGTTTCTTGAGCCATGATTCTCTCCAGTGAATAAGAAATAGAGTTGATGTTTTTATAGCACAAAATCCGTTTTTGGCTACCGTGGTGCCATATCCTCTTTTTTGAGCAAAATCACGCATGACTAAAATACTACTTTCTCTCTGATTTCGTCTTAATCAATGAAGGGTCAATTGACGAAGCCCTACGCGGATGCTATACTCTTTTTAAGAATAAAAAATATAAAAAGAAAAGGATTCAAAATGAAAGTAGAACTCCCAACCCCAGTATCGACAACTGAAATGAAGATTGATGTTCGCGATATCGAAGGTATTCTGCAGGGTGCCCCCATGAAGATGCCTCCGATTCCTGAATCGCAAATCGCCTTGCCTGATGGACGAATCCTCTTTATCCGTGGTATTCAGGATAGCGATATCGACCCCATGCTCGGCTACCTTGAAAAAGTGATGAAGGTCGAGAAGGATTTCTATGATATCGTCGGCGTTCGTGTCTATGGTGAAATTCTTGCCCTGCGTCGCAAACGCTTAAAAGATCCATTCACCATGGTGGGTCTTGTCGATGGTGAGTGGCTTGGTTTTGCTAATGGTCGGGCATGGGACAAAGATGTGGCGATCAGCCTGCACACCCTCACCTTTTCCCGCCGCGCGAAATTAGGCTGGCCGATGTACTACGTCAAAACCTATTATGCGATGGAACTGCTTAAAGTGCAGGAATGGTGGTCAACCTTCGAGAGCTATAACGGGTGGCGGATGGCTGGTCTTTCCATGGCTCAACCCACCAAACCCTGGCCGCAGTGCCAGCACGAACTCGGCGGCGCCAAGATATTCTACCTTACCCAGGATATGTGGCAGAGCCGCGTGAAGGATTACATCAAGGAAGTGATTGGTCAAGATCTGAACTTCAATGTGACGGATGAAGTTCGCAAAGCCAATGAAAACTTTCACGTTCCCGAGACGCTCGACCTGTAAACAAAATTTGGATAATCAAAAACTCCTCCAAGTGCATGAATGACCTTGGAGGAGTTTTTTTAAGAGCATGTAATTTGTCAGTGTATTTTTCGATTAAGGTTAGTTGACTGTGCTTATTTCTTCGTGATATAGTCAATTAGGACGGTTGGGTGAACAAAAAAAGAGCTTAATCAACCGTCTCAGGACCTTTATTAAACCAGGGATGAACGCGAAAACCTCCCGTTGACCTGCGGGAATAGAAATTCGCCCGTTTTTTCCCAAAATATCTCACTTTTCAGGAGTAATAATGGCAACATTAAAAACTGAAGTTCGAAGTGGCGTGTATTACGACTCGGCAAAGTTAATGTCTTTGCAGCGTTCGCTTGCCGGGTTGCCTGGCATTCTCGATGCCGGTGTGGTCATGGGCACAGAGTCCAACAAGGAATTGCTTGCCCACATTGGTCTTGACACTCCCGAAGTAAACGCGACCAAGCCTGATGATCTGGCGATTGTAGTCAAAGCGGAAAATGAAAAAGCGGCAGACGAAGCTTTAGCCAAGGTGGATGAACTGCTTGCCGCGCGAAAAAACACAGGTGATCAGGAATATCAGCCGCGCAGCCTGGAAAGTGCCGTTGACCTGCTGCCGGATGCTGAATGGGTGATCATTTCGGTTGCCGGTCGTTACGCTGCCTCCGTCACGCGCGAGGCGCTGCGTCTTGGCAAACATGTTCACCTGTTCAGTGATAACGTCTCCATCGAAGATGAAATTGCATTGAAGAAAGAAGCCCGTGAGCTTGGCTTGATGGTAATGGGTCCGGATTGTGGTACTGCCATGATTGATGGCTATGGGCTGGCTTTTGCCAACAAAATTCGCAAAGGTCCCATCGGCATTGTCGCCGCAGCAGGTACGGGTTTGCAGCAGGTTGCCACCCGTATTCATCAATTAAACAGCGGTATTACATTTGGCATCGGCACCGGTGGGCGTGACCTGAAAGCTGAAGTTGGTGCGATTACCTTCCTGCAGGCGCTGGATGTTCTGGCGCGCGATCCTGAAACGAAAGTTATCGTGCTCACCTCAAAACCGCCTTCTCCGAAGGTGGCGGAAGAGGTATTAAAAGTTGCCCGAAAAGCAGGCAAACCGGTTGTGGTCAATTTCATTGCCCGCCCCATCACCACCACCCGCGATGGCAATCTTTTCTTTGCCACCGGATTGGATGATGCCGCCAGATTGGCAGTGGAACTGGCAAATCATCCCCCCAAGTTGACCGGTGACGAAGATCTTCCCATCCAGAAATTTGCCCCCCGGCAAAAATATCTGCGGGGTCTCTTCTCAGGCGGTACCTTGGCTTATGAAGCGCAGCATATTCTTTATGGCTATGTGCCCCGTGTTCTGGCAAATTCCCCGATCAATAAGGAATTCAAACTTCCTGATTCATTTGTCAGCCAGGAGAATTGTATCGTCGACCTTGGTGAAGATGAATTTACTGTCGGGCGGTTACACCCGATGATGGATAATGAACTGCGCATTCGCCGGTTGTATGAAGAAGCCAAAGACCCTGAAGTGGCAGTGATTCTTCTGGACGTGGTCATTGGATATGGATCCCACCCCAATCCTGCCAGCGAAATTGCCCCGGCAATTGCCAAATGCATCGCGGAAGCCAAAGAAGATGGTCGGCATCTTGAGGTGGTTTGCGTGGTCACAGGGACGGATGAGGATCCTCAGAACCTCAATTCGCAGATTCAGCAGCTTAAGGCTGCCGGCGCCCTGGTAGACACCAGCAATGAATTTGTTTGCCGCTATGTTGGCAGACTTTTGCGTGCACTGGCTGAACGCGATGAACCCCCGGTGGTTGTACCGGGTAAACCGGTTGATCTGGACGCGCTCAAGAAACCTCTGGCTGCGATCAATGTTGGGCTTGAATCCTTCGCCGCCAATCTGAAAGACCAGGGCGCTCCTTACGTTCATGTGGATTGGAAACCACCTGCTGGTGGAAACGAAAAGTTGATGAATATTCTGCAAAAAATGAAGGCACCGCGAAAGTAATCCCTGTTCCCTATTCTACGAACCTGGAGGAAGCACATGGTTGATATTGAGAAAGCAAATGCTTATGTAGTGGAAAGATTCATGGAAGCTCGTCCGGTTGCGATCACAATGGCGAAAGCCCTGGATGTCGTTCCGGGTTTACACGAAAATATGTTTCTTCACGCCGGTCCACCGATAACATGGGATCGCATGGCTGGACCAATGAAAGGCGCGATGATTGGAGCGATGCTTTTTGAAGGGAAGGCTAAAACAGCCGAAGAAGCGGAAAAGATTCTCAAGTCTGGAAAGATTGAGTTTTCACCCTGTCATGATCATGGTTGCACAGGTCCCATGGCTGGGGTGATCGCCCCATCACAACTGGTCTACGTCATTGAAAATCAAACCCATGGCATCAAGTGCTATTCCAACCTCAACGAAGGACGAGGAAAGGTTTTGCGCATGGGCGCATACAGCCCGGATGTCATCGAAAAATTGAAATGGATGGAATCTGTACTGGGTCCAACCGTCAAAGCCGCATTGGAAGCCAGTGGTGGAATCGATATTCGTGCCATTCTAGCCAAAGCGCTGCACATGGGCGACGATGGTCATAATCGCCTGGATGCCGCTTCCGTCCTCTGGACCACCCAGCTTGCCCCCTACATTGTGAAAACCGCAAAAGATACCTCCACTGCAGCGGAAGTGATCAAGTTCCTTGGTGATAATGCCCTCAGCATTCTTAATCCGGTTATGGCAGCCTGCAAGACCATGACCGCTGCTGGTGAAAATGTGGAAGGCAGTACCATCGTGACGGTGATGACCCGTAATGGCACGGACTGGGGAATCCGGGTAAGTGGTTTGGGGGATCAGTGGTTTACCGCACCTTCACCTATGGTCAAAGCGCTTTACTTCCCGGGCTTCTCTGAAAAGGACGCCAACCCCGATATTGGTGACAGTGTGATCACCGAAACTGCCGGTATCGGTGGCTTCGCTATGGCGACCGCTCCTGCCCTGGTTACCTTCATCGGCGGCGTTCCCAAAGACGCGATCAACACCACTCTCGATATGTACGAGATTACCTACGCCGAGCACAAACAATTCACCATCCCATTCCTTGACTTCCGCGGTACGCCCACCGGTGTTGATATCCGCAAAGTAGTCGAGAAACAGATAACCCCTCGTGTTAATACCGGGGTCGCTCATAAAGATCCGGGCGTGGGACAGGTGGGAGCAGGTGTGGTATCCGCCCCAATGAAATGCTTCGAAGACGCCTTGTATGCCTTCGCGGATAAGTATGGTTACAACTAGATCTTCTATCTCAAAAAAGGAGAAAAAATGAACCGAGAAAATTTTATTAATATGCTTTCCAATGCGAAGCTCTTTGATCTGACTCAAGGTTGCAGTATCTTCACGCCACCGCATCCCCACGAAAAATCGCTTGAAGTACATTTCTTCAAACGTGTCACAGGTGCTTATGGCGGCGGACAGGGCGCAAATGGTCAGATCTTGAACTGGAGTAACACTGTGGGAACCCACCTGGTGGGCGAGACCGCTTTCAATTCAGGCGGTCGCGCGATTGCGGATGTTCCCCTCACCGATCTGTGTGGACCGGGCGTCATTGCTGACATCTCCGATCTGGTTTCGGATTACAGCATTTACACTCCAGAAATGATCCTTCAGAAGGTGGAAGTTAAAAAAGGCGACATCCTCATTGTCAATACCGGGTATCACAAGTACTCCTGGGATCAGCCCGATGTGTTTAACACAGAAGCCCAGGGCGGGGTTGAATCAAAAGAGTTCGGCTTCCTCATCCGCCATCCAGGTCCGTCAATGGAATTCTACAAGTGGGCGATGGACATGGAATTAAAGGTCATCGGTGTGGATTGTGGAGCTGCTGAGCACCCCATGAATACCCCGATCCGGCGCTGGCATGAAGATCATTTCAAGCTGGCAGAGGAAAAACTGAAGAAAGAGACCGGTAAAACCTGGGATGAAACCTTCCCACAGGGTGAGTATTACAAGCTGACCCACATCGACATGCCCAAGAAACACTTGCTGTTGGCTGAAGCCATTGTCGGTGATATTGATAAGTTAAAGAATAAACGCGCCTGGATCTGCATCATGCCGATCCCCTTCATGGAAGTCGAAACTGCATGGAGCCGTGTCTTTGCCTGGACAGCGCCAGAAGGCATGACCGATGACGAATTCTTTGCTGAAATGAAGAAATCCGAAATGATCGACATGACCGTGCCGTTCTCTGTGCAAACACCGCAATGGCTGAATTACGTTCCCTTGAGTGTTACATACACCAAGCGTGTGGGCGGGCAATACTTTGGCATGGGTCGCAACGGCTCCATCTGCAATGCCTCCATTCATCTCGGTACCCATATGGACGGCGAGAAACACTTCTATCCGAACGGTCGCACAATTGGTCAGGTTCCGCTTAAGGATTGGGTTGGACCTGGTGTCATCGCGGATATCTCACAACTGGTGAGTGATTCCAGCGTATACACTCCGCAAATGATCATGGATCAGGTTGAAGTCCGCGAGGGAGATATCCTCATCATTAAGACGGGTTGGAATCGATTTGGCTGGAACAGCCCGGATTGCGATGAATTCCGCTACATGGTCAAGCACCCGGGTCCCTCACCCGATTTCTCCGCCTGGGCAATCAAGATGAAAATCAAGTGGATTGGTGTAGACGCGGTTTCTGCGGACCATCCTATGAACACCATCATGCGCATCTGGCATCCAAAGACATTTGAAGAAGCCAATGCCAAATTGATTCGGGACTTTGGCAAGGATTGGGATCAGTTGTATCCACTGAAGAATTACTATCAGGATATGCACTTCAACTTGTTCCCGCACGCCATTGTTCATGCAGAGAATCTGGCAGGAGATCTGGCGACGGCAAAGAGTGGGCGCTATTACATTGGTTGTTACCTGCAAAAAGCGATGGAAGCAGAATCCATGTGGGGACGCTTCGTTGCATTCAAGGAATAGCGGCAGAATCAAGAACCTTCAGGGGAAATATTCCCCTGAAGGTTTTGCTATCATCCATAATTCTAAAAATCCATTACAATCCAGATTGCGAAGCTCTTGTATTGTTCCAAGCATAAATGGATAGGAGGTAATTTTAATGAAGCCAGTAAATTTTGATTATTATGCTCCAACCAGCGTTGATGAGGCGCTGGAGACACTGGCGGAACTCGGATATGATGGAAAGGTGCTGGCAGGCGGTCAAAGCCTGATTGCCGCGATGAACTTTCGCATGGCAAGACCAAGCGCTCTGGTGGATCTTAATAATGTTCCGGAACTGTCCTACATTAAACCCACCAGTGATGGCGGTCTTGCCATAGGCACGATGACGCGTGTTTCCACAATGGAGTACAGCACGGAAGTTGCTAAACGTTTCCCGTTGCTGCCGGAAGTGGCAAAGTTTATCGCTCATCCCCAAATCCGCCGCCGTGGTACTTTTGGTGGCGCTATTGCCCATGCTGACCCTGCCGGGCAGTTACCGAGTATCGCCATCGTGATGAATATGAAAGCGCTCATTCGGGGAAAAGATAAAGAACGCTGGGTGGATGCTCCCGACCTGATCATTGGACCGTTCATGACGGTCATTGAACCGGATGAGATGCTGGCTGAACTGGTGCTTCCTGCCTGGCCGGCGCGAACCGGGTCAAAGTACGTGCAGGTAAGCCGCCAGAGCGGTGGCTATGCCCAATCAGCGGTGGCTTCTATTGTAACCCTCGATGAAAATGATCGATGCCAGAATGTCCGAATGGTGTTGATGAGCGTTGGTGAGGTCCCCATCCTGTCTCAAAAAGCAATGGAAATTCTTAATGGAAACAAACCGACTGCTCAAGCGATCGAGGAAGTAGCCGAGGCAGCGATCAACTCTGAAATTGATCCCGCCTCTGATCTGCATGCCACTGCCGATTACCGGCGCAGCATCACCCGCGTGCTCATTATCCGCAGTCTGACGGAAGCCGTTGAGCGCGCGAAGAAAGGAGCCTGAAATGAGCAATAAACTCTTTCCCATTACTGTTACTGTGAACGGTACCGTCTATCAACGTGAGGTGGAAGCCCGCTTGCTTTTGAGTGATTTTCTGCGGCATGAGCTGGGCTTGTTGGGCACACACGTGGGGTGTGAACATGGCATCTGTGGTGCCTGCACGATTAATTTTGATGGACAGGCAGTACGATCCTGTCTGATGTTCGCTGTTCAGGCAAATGGTCACGAGATTAAAACGGTTGAATCCCTCGGCACGCCAGAAAATCTTCATCCACTGCAGGAATCCTTTACCGAAAAACATGCCCTGCAATGTGGCTTTTGTACTCCGGGATTCCTGATGACGCTGGTGCCTTTCCTTGAGGAAAACCCCAAACCTTCAGACGATGAAATCCGCGAAGCCATCTCTGGCAATATTTGCCGGTGCACAGGATACGAGAAAATTGTCGAAGCCGTGCAGGATGCCGCTGACAAGCTTTCCCAGTCCAAGTAAAGCGAGGTGAATTGTGAATGGAAAATATTTTGGACAACCTGTAACCCGCCTGGAAGATAAGTACCTGCTGACCGGGAATGCAAAATTTATTGATGATATCGAGCTTCCGGGCATGCTTCATGCTGCTTTCCTGCGCAGTGATTACGCACATGCCATCATCAAAAAAATCGATGTCAGCGAAGCACGCAAACGACCAGGTGTTGTGGCAGTGTACACTGCTGATGATTTTGGTGATTACTGGAAACCTGGACCCCTTCTGGTACCCCCGCCCACCGCTATCCCTGGAGCGAAGTTCAACGCTCGCCCTCTGGTGCCGATCGCCAAAGGGAAGATCCGCTTCTCAGGTGAACCTCTGGCAGTAGTGATTGCAGAGTCCCGTTATATTGCCGAAGATGCCTTTGACGATATCATTCTGGATGTGGAACCTTTACCCGCAGTCATTGATCTTGAAAAAGCCTGGACAGATACCTCTGTGCTGGTTCATGATGACCTGGGCACGAATATGGCTGCGCTGGTGAAACAGGAAGCGGGCAATTACGAGGATGCCAAGGCGCAGGCGGATGTTGTGGTTTCAAGACGCATCCTGGTGGAACACGTTGCCGCGGCTGCAATGGAAAACCGTGGTTTTGTGGTGAACTGGGATGAGAGAAATCAGGAGATGACCATTTGGGCAAGCACCCAATCTCCACTGACCATCCGGGGCACTGTCTCACGATTGTTGGGGCTGGCAGAGAGCCAGGTGCATGTCATCACTCCATTCATTGGCGGTGCTTTTGGACCGAAAGTGATGAGTTCACAGGCAGATGATGTTTTGCTCCCCTGGATCGCCAAGAAGTTGAACCGTCCTATCAAATGGATGGAAGACCGCCGGGAAAATTTCCTGGCAACAACTTCCGAGCGCGATCAGGTACACCACTGCGAGATAGCTCTCAAGAAAGATGGCACTATCCTCGGCTTTAAAGATGTCTTTTACCACAACACTGGCGCCTATGATTCCTATGGCATGACGGTTCCCCTGAATACCCAGACTCATACGGTGAGCAATTATCGCGTGCCGAACTTCTATACCGAGATTCGCATGGTCTTCACCAACCAGATGGTCGTTACGCCGGTGCGCGGCGCCGGGCGATCGGAAGGTATTTTTGCCATGGAACGGATGATGGACTTTGCGGCGAAGGAATTGGGCATGGATCCTGTTGATTTACGCAACAAGAACTTGCTCAAACCGGATGAATTTCCGCTCAAATCCGGAATCATCGGTCAGGACTTTGTGGAGGGTGTGCTCGACAGTGGAGATTACCTGGGCAATATGAAACTCTGCCTGGATATGATCGATTACGAAAAATTCCGCAAAGAAATTCAACCCAAAGCCCGCGCTGAAGGAAAACGGTTGGGGATTGGAGTGGTGGCATTTACTGAAGGTACAGCGGTTGGTCCGTACGAAGGCTGCAAAATTACCGTGAGCACCAATGGAAAAGTGACCATGGTGACCGGTTACAGCACACAGGGGCAGGGGCACTTTACGGTCTATGCCCAGATCGTGGCGGATATGCTGAATGTAAAACTGGAAGATGTCAAAGTAATCACAGGTGACACTGGTCATTTCCAGTGGGGAGCAGGCACTTTTGCCAGCCGTGGAGCCACACTGGTGAGTACTGCCACTTATATGGCTGCCCAAAAGGTGCGCGCCAAGATTTTCGCCACGGCAAGTAAAGCTTTAAATGTTCCCGAGGACCAGGTTGATTTGTGTGAGGGCAGTGTCTGCGTCAAGGATAAACCAGAAACGAGTATTTCATTAGGCACGTTGGCTGCCATGGCAAATCCGATGCGAGGTGTGGTGGAACCTGGCGTTGAACCCGGTCTAGAAGCCACAGCTTACTACGGTCCTCCGCATGGAGCGACGGGTTCCGGCGCTTGTGCTGTCACGGTCGAAATTGATCCGGAGACGATGCTTCCTAAGATTGACCGTTTTGTGCTGGTTCATGACTGCGGTACAGTGATCAACCCCTTGCTACTTGAAGGTCAGCTGCAGGGTGGGGTTTCGATGGGTATCGGCAACACACTCTACGAGCGGATGGTTTACGACGAAAACGGGCAATTGCTTACCGCGTCCTTTATGGATTACCTGATGCCGCTGGCGACAGATATGCCAAAGAAAATGGAAATGGGTCATCTCCACACCCCCAGTCCGTTAAATCCACTAGGGATCAAAGGAGTTGGAGAAGCGGGAGCGCTGCCGCCTGGTCCGGCGATTGTTCAGGCAATTGAAGATGCTTTTTACGATACTGGTTTAGAAATTCTTGAATCCAACATTTCGCCTAGCCAGATCTACGAGTATCTTAAAAAAGCTGAAAAGAAATAAATTGGGTGTAAAATAATTGTTTTCACCCTGTTTTATAAAATAATAACAGGAGGTAGTGGTTTATGAAAGTTGAAGGTGAACATTTATTCAAGGCGCCCCGTCAGGTAGTCTATGACATGTTCAACGACCCTGATGTTCTCGGATCAGCCGTACCGGGAATGCAAAAAATGGTCAAGATCGATGATTCCCATTACGAAGCCACGATGGGGATTCGGGTTGGTCCGGTTTCAGCCAATTTTTCTGGAAACCTGACCTTGACGGATGCTGTGCCCCCCGAGAGCGTCACCTTGATCGTTGAAGGGAAGGGCGGAGCCGGGTTCGTTAAGGGTGTTGGCTATGTCAAGTTTGAAGATCTGGGTGACGAGACAACCATGTTGAAATACACTGGGGATGCCAATATCGGTGGTACTCTTGCCAGTGTTGGGCAAAGGATGATCGACAGCGTCGCAAAATCCATGTTCAAGACTGTGTTTGAAAAATTAGATAAAATTTTGGAGGAAAGATGGCAGAAGAATTAAAACAAACCAAGGGAACGGAACCAGAAGGTGAACAAAGCGGCAAAAAGAAGTTTATGGAAATAGCCGAATTTCGCATGCTGGTTTACGTCATTCCTGTGGCGCTGATCGTTCTGGTGCTCGCGCTCATTCTTGGCAAGTAATTTACGAAAAATAGTGGGGAGTATGAAAATACTCCCCACTAACTATCTTGACAAAATGTTGTATTATTAAGTATCTATTTTTCTTCAAGCTGGTTAATAAAATAAATAATATGAGGAGGTGTTTATCGGAGAGAGCGTTTATGTATTTCAGGGGCGAGCGAAAAAACCGTTGAATTCATCTATTTCCGTTTTGAGCTCGAACCAGGTACGAAGCTAGTATTGGATCGAAGAAATCAATAATCAAAGGAAAGAAGGAAAAAACCTATGGCAACTACTTCAAAAGTGATGGGTTATCTACCACAGGATACCCCGCCCTTTGGCAGGATGTTATTGCTCGGTTTTCAGCACGTGCTGACCATGTTCCCGGCCACCGTGCTCTGCGCCCTGCTTATGCACTTTGATGTGTCCACTGTCTTAACCATCACCGGTTTTGGCACCATCGTTGCACTACTTGGTTCAAAATTCTCGATTAATACCTACATTCCCCTGTACTACGGCTCAAGCTTTAGCTATATTGCCGCAGTAACCTCCATTATCGGCGTACTCGAACCCGACCTCGCCTTTGGCGCTCCTGCCAAACCCGAGTCTATCGCGGTCGTAACCGCTGGTTTTATCGTCACCGGTACGTTGAACATCCTCGCCGGTTTGCTTATCCGGCTAATGGGTGGCAAGAAAGGTCTCGATAAAATTCTGCCCGCCGAAATTACTGGTTCTGTCGCCATCACCATCGGTATCGGTCTTGCTTATACCGCTCTGACCATGGCTTCCGGTACTTGCTGCGGAATTGAAGCTAACATGCCTCCGACTTTGAAATGGTGGCTTGCTGCTGCTCTAACCTTTGTCGCTGCAGTCGTATTCTCTGTATACCTGCAAGGTAAGGGTTTCATCGGCATGCTCCCAATTCTTCTGGCTCTCGTCTTTGGTTACATCGTTGCCATTCCCATCGGTTTGGTAGATTTCTCAAAGATTGCCACCGCCCAGTTCTTTATTACCCCGAGGATCGTCTTCCCGGTGTTTAATAACGCGCTGAGTGCTACCGCAATGATTGGTATTGGCGTAATGGCTATTGCGACCATTCCGGAATCCACCGCCCACCTCTATCAGATCAGCCTGTATGTGGATCACCTGGCTGAGGAACAGGGTCGCGAAAAACCCTTCCTCGCTCGCCACATTGGTCTCAACCTGATGCTGGATGGTTTGAATGACCTGGTGAACGGTCTCTTTGGCTCCACTGCTGGTACCAACTATGGTGAGAACAACTCGCTGATGGTGATCACCCGCAACTACTCCGGTCCAGCCCTTATCACCGCAGGTGTTATTGCCGTTATCCTCGGTTTCATCGGTCCACTGCGCGAAGCAATCTATAGTATCCCGACCGCAGTAACCGGCGGTCTCGCCATCTATCTGTATGGTGTGATCGGCGTTCAGGGCATCGCCTTGATGATGGCAGAAAAAGTTGACCTGTATGATCCCGGTAAACTTGCTATTGTTGCGCTCATCCTCGTTGTGGGTATCGGCGGCAACATTGGGTATGGCGGCAATCTGCCTATCCCGTTGCTCAAGAGCGTCTTCCCCTTCGGATGGCCTGCGATCGCTTCCGGTGCTGTCTTCGGTATTCTCGTCAACCTGCTCTTCCTGGCTTGGAAACCACCGAAAGTTCGCTCCACTGACGTTCTGGAATAATCTTCCGGAAAATGAAATTCAAACTCCCCAACAGCTCTCGTTGGGGAGTTTTCTCATTCCTGCATCGAGTATAATACAACCATTAATCAATCTTTTATAAAAGAGGATCAAGTATGATTCTTCTAACTGGTGCAGCAGGTAAAACGGGTAAAGCAATCTTAAACACGTTGCTTCCCCATGGAGTAAAAGTCCGTGCGCTTGCGCGTTCCACCATGCAGGTGGAGGAGTTAAAGGCAATCGGCTGCAAAGACATCATGATTGGTGATCTGCGGGATGAGCAGTCCCTTGATCAGGCTATGGAAGGGGTGGAAAAGATTTATTATATCTGCCCAAATATCACACCGGATGAAGTTCAAATTGGCAATACCCTGATCCGTCTGGCTAAGAAACATCAGATTGACCGTTTGGTATATCATTCGGTGCTCCACCCGCAGGTGGAGGCGATGCCTCATCACTGGCAAAAATTGCGCATGGAGGAAGCTCTCTTAGCATCCGGGCTTGATTTCACCATTCTGCAGCCGTGCGCTTATATGCAAAATGTTCTTGCCGGTTGGTCTTCGATTGTTGAAAATGGAATTTATTCGGTCCCTTATGCTATTTCGGCTCGTCTGAGCATTGTCGACCTGGCAGATGTTGGAGCAGCAGCTGAAGTCGTCCTCACTCAACGCAATCACTCTCATGCCATTTACGAATTGGCTGGACCTGACGCTTTAAGCCAGGAAGAGGTGGCGCAAATTTTATCTGAGGAACTGGGCAAACCGGTTAAAGCGATTTCTGTCGATCGAGGTGAATGGGCGGAAAACTCCCGCCGCGCCGGACTTGATGAACGATCGATCATGACACTTTTGAAGATGTTTGAATATTATGAGTCCCATGGTCTGATAGGAAATGCGAATGTTTTGAATTATTTACTGAAACGACCTGCCACCCATTTCGCGGAATTCGTCCACAAGACGGTTACCGCGGAACAGCGTAGAAAAAGCGGCAGTTAAAACTCCCAATTCCAGGAGAGGTATTCATAGATATGGAGAAGAACAAAAGTCATCAATGGAATTTCGTTTTTGATGTAATGCCTGCGCTTTTTCACTCACAGACTGACGGCTTTGTAAAATACATTGATCGTGATGGGTTGAAATTCTTGAAATTCTGGTGGGATCATATTGGTGACAGGCTGCCGGAAGAAAAAAGGACATCATCAGCTGGATTGAATTTCGAAAAAAAGCAAATCAATCCAAAAACAACTTTGATCCTCATCACAGTCCCTTCACCCAGGGAGGATGGTGATGTATATTTTATTGGCTTGATTCCCCGACCAGAAAGAAGGTTCGCCATGGTGAGATTCTACAATTCCACCATGTTCGTACTTCTACGCAAGGATAGCGTTGATCAGCCAAACCGTACAAGTTTTGGCGAGGTAACACCACGGGGAAATTATCATGAACGTGGAGTTGGTTTAAAACCCACCAAACAGGATTTTGAACGAGTGATCCTTAATCGATTGGAGAAGAAAAAATGAATCGTATTTCGACGGAGCTGATCGTCGTAATTGTAGCAATGGTCATCTTCTATTTACGTATTGCCATGCTGCGTGGAAAAAAGAAACGCTGGGAAAGAGAGCTGGCTCTTAAACGGCGTAAGGTCAAAGGACGTTCCAAAGGGTCACCTTTACCCCAGCAACCAAAAGGGACTCCACCCTATATTGTCCGCAGTTGGGTTCTGGTTGTCATTTCAATCCTGCTGATGCTGCTTGGTGTGATTGCTTATAATAACTTCTATGTTTTCGGTAATGAGCTCATCAAAGATCCAACATTTGTTGATTCTTATGCCAAATTCTGGTATCTGGCAGTTTCCGTGGGAGTTTTATTGCTTGCCCTGGGCATTGATATCCGCAAACCTGTTGAAGATGTAGACGAGTAAGAGGCGTCGAATGAAAAAGATCCTATTAATCCTGGTCCTTATCTTCAGTGTAAGTCTGTTTCTTTCAGCTTGCAGCACATCCACTGAACCCGCAAGTTCTTCCACATCCGCCATTTCCACGCCAGATACGGCGGCATTGCAGCAAGGAAAGACTCTGCTGGAAGAGCGCTGCGCGAGCTGCCATTCGGTTGAAAAAACCACCCGCAGAACCGGTACAGCGGCTGAATGGGATAAGATCGTTACCGATATGATCCAGCGCGGTGCCAACCTGACGGAGGATGAGAAAACCATCCTGGTTCAGTATCTGGCGGCAACCTATAAGCCTTAAAAATTGACTTTTTTCAGAATAAATTACCTGGTGAGCGCATCGTAATAAGGTGCGCTCCTTTTTATGATCAATGGATTGCAGTCGGTGGGAATTTTATTCGAGGTAGACAGAATCGATAATTCCTACAATCACTGAAATGACGCAGGCATCCGGGTTCTTCAACACCTGGCGGGCGCCATTCCCTTCACGGTTAATCAGCACGGTATCCCCGATGCCTGCATGTGTGTTATCCAGGGCGATAAAATCTTCATCTGTACTATCCCCTTCACTAACCAGGGGCTGTACCACCAGAAGACGGCGGTTTTTATAATGAGGGTGACTGATCGTTGTCACCACGGTTCCGATTACTTTAGCCAGAATCATGATACCTTAAGTATAAGAAGTGGATCCTTTTTTCATCACGAGATCGAAAGTACCATCCGGGAGCACATTGAGTTCATCCACAATCCCAATTAATGCCAGATCCACTGGCACAAAGCGGATTTCAGGCATCGCCAGCGCGGCTTCACGGGAGCGAACCATTACGCAGAGATCCCCCGGTCCGGCTTGAACCACATCGGCTGCAATCTGCAGAGTGCCAACCGCTTCCAGCTTGCGATTCAAGGGTTGAACAACAAGCAATTTCAAGCCTTCGGTGCCTGCGATTTTCATCGTACAGACCGCTGTGCCATGAACCCGCCCAAATAACATAGTTACTTCATCCCTATGTTATTCAAAACCCGGGTAATGATGGTGTCCAATAGGGCTGGATCCACCTGGTTGCCCAGGCGGGCTGCCACAGCCGCGCGAATGCGCTGGCGTAAATTTGTCTCATCGACGGATGGAGCAGCATGGCATTCCGGGCAGGAGGTCTGCTGAGCCTCGGAGAGATAAGGTCTTACCGGCGCGGCAGGGGGCAGCTCGTGAGGTTGGATCAGACGGATGCCAAGCCGTTCAGCCTTTTCATAGGCAAGCTCCGTCAGAACGACGTCATCACTCACCTGGAGCGACGATTCACCCCGCTCCGCCATCTCCTCAATATCCCGTTCTGTATAAAATCGTTTCGCCATTTCTTACTCCTGACTCAGCCGGGGATGCCATCCAAACTATCGAGAGCGGCAATGGCAGCGTTTTTTGCCGTGATGATTTCCGCTTCACTTCCTGAAAGCCACATGCGACCAAAGCGCCCTACAGAAGAAACGTGAATGATCTTGATGTTGGCTTTCTTCTCTGCTTCATTAACGGCATAGTTGATATAAGCAGCCGGGGCGCATTCAAGCACCAGCATCGTCTCGCCGGGAACCAGCATGCTGCCACGACGGAAGCGGTTGATCAATTGGGATTGATAGGGGTCAATGTGGGTGATGACCTGGGTGGAAACCACCTGTGGTTTAATCCGGTCCTGCCGCTTGAGCCCCAGGCGGTCAAGGACGACCTGACCGGCTTCGATCACCGCTGCCTGGTTGAGGGAATGCACTTCAAACATCCCAAATTCGCGTTCCACAATTTGCGCGCCAGGCTTTGATTCAGTGGCTTTAACTGCAATGTCCACCACGCGAAAAACTTCATTACCGGGTGCCATTTCCACATAAAGGGCAGCCATTCCCTCCACTGGCAGGTCACCCTGGGTGATGGTACCGACAAAAGCGGCATATTGGGCTTGCATGCGATCAATAAAACAATAACATCTCAATGAAAAATCTTCTGCCATCCTAATTTCTCTCCTTAATCTCCATCATCTGCCAGGGCGATGCCCAGCGGGGTGATGAATAACGGACGTGCTGGAACGATGGTGTCTATGCCGGTAACCTCAGCGATCACGCCAGCCATGCCCGGAAAAAGCGCCGTACCACCCACCAGAGTGATGGACTGCGGTTTGCTTCCATGAAGGTGGTGCTCGACGATCGTGCCAACCTTTTCCATTACCGGGCGCACAAGCGGGAAAAGCCGGGTTTGTTCTTTGGGATTCTTTTTGAGCAATTCCGCTTCCTCAAAACTTAACCCGGTGGCGCCGGCAATGACCAGAGTAAAATGCGTTCCGCCGGTAGCCTCGTCCGCAGTATAGACAACCTTACCGTTTTCGATAACGGCAATACCAGTAGTGCCACCGCCTACATCCACAATAACGCCATCCCGGATTCCCATCACATGGTTGGCTGCAGTAGGCTCATCCACTAACGTTGGACAATTCATCCCCGCGGCTTCCACCACATTTGCCGTAGCGCGGACTTCAGCCCGGGGAACTCCCGGTGGAAATCCGCTGGCAGCATGAGTCAGCTGTCTGCCCAGGCGTTCTTCCACCCGGCGTTTGAGGGATGAAAGAATATTAACCGCGCCAAAATAATCCACCACCAACCCATCGCGCACTACCTGGGCAAACTGGTATTCCCCGGCGAGGGGATTGCCGGCTTCATCCAGCACTACCAGAACAGTGTATGCCGTTCCCAGATCCACACCAACGTGTAATTCACCTTGCGGGAGAGAATTGAGACGAGGTGCGCTGCCATCCGGGTTGATGTGGATCACTTCTTCAGCGCGGGCAAGCCAACCTTCGGGGTCAGCTCCCGCGGTTTTCCAACCTGGCGTGATCACGAATGAAGCCCGGGTTATTTCTTAGCTTCTGATCCGCGCCCGCCGATGCTGCCTTTGGAATTTTGAGGCAGGATCATTTCAACGTCCTGGTGCGGTCTTGGAATCACGTGCACCGAAACCAATTCGCCCACCCGCTTGGCAGCAGCCGCACCGGCATCCGTCGCCGCTTTTACAGCACCCACGTCCCCGCGCACCATCACGGTGACGTAACCGCCGCCTACATATTCCGAACCGATGAGGACGACATTTGCGGCTTTGACCATAGCGTCAGCAGCCTCGACAGCGCCAACAAGTCCTTTGGTTTCCACCATTCCCAACGCGATTAATGCAGTATCTAATGCCATTTCTCTCTATCCTTTCTCTCACTTTGTATTATTTTTTAATTGCCAGTATTTCCTCAACCACACTGCGCACCACTCGTTCAACCGCTTCAGCCGTTAACCCTTCAGCAGGGGCGCCAGGGAGCAAGGCTGCCGCCGGTGGAGGAGTGAGCTCGTATGCAAGGCGTTTTACATTGAACAGGTGATAGGTGGTAATGTTATCCCCGGTAATGGATCCACCCACGCCTCCGGCGCCAAGCGTGAGGGAGGGGTATACACCCGTAGTCAGACCGATCGCCCCTAATGTACTCATGGTATTGACTGAAATTCGAAATACCGGTTTTTCAAGGCCAAATTCCATGATCACTTTCTCGTCTGTGGCATGAATGACCAGACTGTGCCCGCGTCCTCCAAACTGGATCAGTTCAATACATCGCTCGCAGCCTGCCTCCCATCCTTCTTCTTCGTACCAACCAAGGACTGTGGTCAATTTTTCACGGGAGAGGGGTTCTTCTTTACCTACCCGTTTGAGGGGGGTTACCAGAACCCGGGTGCCGGGGGGAACTTTGATCCCTGCCAGAGCCGCCAGGTATTCTGCGGGTTTCCCCACCGTGGTGGTGATCATGCTGCCATCCGGATTGAATAAGAGATGACGCAATGTTTCACTTTGTGCCTCGGTGGTGAAATACGCTCCTTCCTTTATCATCAATTCACGAAGCTGCTGGGCGATTGGTCGATCAGCTACAACAGCCTGTTCGGTGGCACAGATGGTTGAGCAGTCAAAAGATTTGCTGGCGACAATATAACGGGCAGCTTTTTCAATGTCCGCTGATCTGTCCACGTAAACGGGCACATTGCCCGGACCTACACCATAGGCAGGCTTTCCGGTTGAGTGTGCTGCGCGCACCATGGGAGTACCGCCGGTCGCCAGGATCAATGCTATATTCTTGTGATTCATTAATTCCTGTGTTCCTGCCAGACTGAGATGCTGCATGCAGGCGATCAGACCGGCAGGGGCACCGTTCTCTTCGGCAGCTTTCGCCATGAGGGCTGCGGCTTCATAACTGCATCTGGCAGCGGAAGGATGCGGGGAGATCACGATGGCATCACGTGCTTTTACAGCGATCAGGATCTTGTAGATGACGGTTGAGGTGGGGTTTGTGCTTGGGGTCAGTGCGGCAATCACCCCCATCGGCCAGGCAATCTCGTAAATTTTCTTGACCGGATCATGACGAATCACGCCGGTTGTCTTGATATCCTTAATACTGTTCCATACATTTTGCGCGGCAAATTCATTTTTCAGGCGCTTGTGGGCTACAACGCCATAACCGGTTTCATCATGCGCCATCTGCCCCAGTCTTTCCGCGGCATTGAAAGCCGCGGCTGACATTGCCGCACACACCCGATCCACTTGTTCCTGTGACGCTTTCGCCCACACCTTCCAGGCTTCATACGCCCGGGAGGCAAGGTCACGCGCTTCCTGCATGGAAGCAAGATCGGGATCGAGTTCAGCCATTTTTACCTCATCCCTTGCGGAAAGTGACCTGACCATCTACTTCAAGCGAATCAATCATTGCCATGATGACCGCATCCACCGGGGTATCCTTGGTGATATTGGTTTGGCGGGCGCTTGAACCAGCAGCCGTCAACACCAGATCCCCAATGCCTGCATCCACCGTATCAATGGCGACATAGGGTTTGCCAACCGGTTCACCAAACTCATCTGTCTGTCTGACGATCAGAAGTTTGCGTCCGGTTAATTTCTCATCTTTTACTGTTGAGACTGTCGTCCCGATGACCCTGGCGATCAACATGCTGACCTCCTAATAGGCTTTATTCTGGGTTGAAGCGGCTGCCGCTTTAACATCCGACCGACCGCCCTGGATGATTTTCACTCCGGCGCTGGCTCCGATGCGGGTGGCGCCTGCTGCCACCATTGCCTCGGCTTCTTCGTGGGTATGGATTCCGCCGGAAGCTTTAACGCCAATGGAAGGTCCAACTGTCTGGCGCATTAACTCAATATCATGCACAGTGGCACCGCCACCCGAGAAACCAGTGGAAGTCTTCACATAATCTGCACCGGCTTCTTTGGCTAGCAGGCAGGCGATCACCTTCTCCTCATCTGTCAGCAGTGCGGTCTCAATGATCACTTTCACCAGCGCCTTGGCTGCATGTGCTACTTCCACCACACCGCGTATATCCCGGGCGACCAAATCCGTTTCACCAGCCTTTAGTGCGCCAATGTTGATCACCATATCAATTTCGGTCGCTCCATTTTCCAGGGCAATGCGGGTTTCAAAAGCTTTTACCTCGGGCGCTGTGGCACCGAGAGGAAAGCCAATTACCGTACAGACTTTCACATCCGAACCCTTGAGCAATTCTGCGCACAACTTTACGTGTGTGGGGTTGACGCATACCGATGCGAAATGATATTTGCGGGCTTCAAAACACAACTGAGCGATCTGGTCGCTGGTGGCATCCGGTTTCAGCAAGGTATGATCAATCATTCTTGCCAGATTGTGGTCTTCTGGAATCACGCCGAGGGTGGAGGTGAGGCGTTCCGCTCCGGCACTGACCACATGTCCGGCATTATCAAAGCAGGTCTTTACTTTTACGCCATTGGCAATATCCACCACGCAGTAGGCGTTGGAGGGGTTCTTGGCTTTTTCTTCCTGTTCCACCATCGCCAGCAATACTTCGCGGGTGATAATTTCTACCAGGGTTTCAATTGTTTTCACATCTGGCGTCATGGTACCTTCCCGTCCTTGAAATATTCTTTTTCAAGCGCCATAATTTTATCCACGCGTTTGGCATGTCTGCCGCCCGCGAACTCTGTTTCAAGCCAGGTGGTGAGGATTTGCCTGGAAAGATTCGGACCGATCAGACCGGCGCCAAGTGTAAGTACATTGGCATCATTATGCTCGCGGCTGTTTACCGCTGTAGCATAATCATAGCATAACGCAGCCCGGATACCGGGTATTTTGTTGGCAGCCATGCAGGAGCCGATCCCCGCTCCATCGATGATGACCCCACGCCAGGCTTTCCCTTGTGCCACAAGGAGTGCCACAGCCCTGGCAATGTCCGGGTAATCCACCGGGTCGGTGGTATTGGTGCCGCAATCCACCACTTCATATCCGAGTTTTACTAATTCCGAGACCAGCAGCTTTTTTAATTCAACCCCTCCATGATCAGTTCCAATCGCAACTACTTTTTTTGCACTGATGGGTGTTTGTGAGGGTTGAGCGGAAGCTAGCGGGGTGGACGTTGCCGGGGAAGAGGCTGGGAATGTGCCTTGCGCTCCGAGAGTTTGCCGTACCACTCTGGATACAATCTCATGGATGTCTTGATCTGAGAGCGGGCTCACGAAACAAAGAACTCCATACTTGACGAAAGGATCGAAATGTCGGATAATGTAACTGGTAATGACCACATTACCAGTTGATTAAATTAATCATACCACGCAACTTTCAAATGTCAAGAACGATCGATCCATTTACCGCGGTACCAAAATACTTTCAACTTGCCTCTATTTTACGTCAAAAAATTGAGGATGGCGAATGGGCTCCCCGTTCAGCCATTCCCTCAGAGCGTCAGTTGGAAGGTCTTTACCACCTCAGCCGCACCACCATCCGGGAAGCGATTGATCACCTGGTGCAGCAGGGTTACCTGTATCGGGAACATGGTCGCGGAACTTTCGTCTCGCCGCAAAAATTGCAGAAGGGTTGGATGGAATTGACCAGCTTTTCGGAGGATCTGATCAAAAGGGGAATGCAGCCGGGGCAAATCATATTAAACCTTGAGACTCTCGTTCCTTCTCCGAAAATTCTCCAACGGCTTGAACTAGCTCCAGGCAGCCCGGTAACCCGAATTGAACGCGTCCGATTGGGTAACGACAAACCTATCGGGTTGCAAACTTCTTATCTGGCATTACCGGATGGGCAAACGATTACTTATGAAGAGCTCGAAAACATCGGTTCACTGTACCGTATTCTCAGTGAGAGATTTCACCTCTATCCAACCGAAGCGGACGAAACGCTCGAAGTGACGGTGGCAAGTCCAGAGGAAGCCTGCCTGCTGGAGGTCACAGCAGGAGCGCCTTTACTATTGAGTGAACGGGTGATGTTTTCACAGGAACGGCGACCGATTGAATTTGTGAAGATTCTGTACCGGGGAGACAAGTACCGTTATTTTACTCACCTGAAGCGTTAAGAACCGGGAGAAAATTGACCTGTTTCTGCTGGGGGCACCAGATAGGTGAAAAAATCGCGTCCGGGCACTGTGGATGGATGGTACTGACTGAATCCTGTTGGATAAAGCGTGGTTAAGGTTTCCATGCCTGTTGTATCATCCGCTTTGACGAAAAAGAGTTTGGCACGGGGTTCACTCACCGTAAATCCAAGATTATCCGCCCAGATTTGATAGTCGTACCCGACATATC
>JAGPFF010000039.1 GCA_018056725.1 Anaerolineaceae bacterium | reverse complement strand
TTAAATGTGTGGCAAAACTTCCTGCTTTCTATTCTCGCACTAGCGAATCTATCACTCTCCAGTTATTCTTTGTGGAAGTATTCTGAAACTGACCTTCTCTCACTCTCTTTTCAATCAGCTGATTTTTCTACCCACCTTCTTCCTGTCAAAAAACAGACCCAGATGGATGGTTTCGATGTGTGCATGGATAACGATCAGGAGACGGTATCTCTGCGCCTCTGCGGGAAGGTGAGTGGCGAACTTCTATGGCAAAGCCCTGAGAACTGGCGAGTGAAGGAAGCTTTTTTCTCAGATCTTAACCGGGATGGCGTGGATGAGCTGACTTTGCTGGTGTGGCGTCCCTTTCAACCCTGGCCAGTGGATCGTTTTCTTCCGCATGGCGGGCGGATTGCAGATTTCCACAATCGCAGTGGTGAAAGCTGCCACCTCATCCTCATTGGCATGGACGAAGGGAAGATTCGAGAGTTATGGGCAGGTTCCGCGATGGCTGACCCGATCCATGATCTTACTGCGATGGATTTGGATGGGGATGGCAAGCAGGAACTGGCTGCCCTGGAATATGCTTATGATCACGAGCCAACGGCTGCTGATATCGTGATCTGGCGATGGAACGGTTTTGGTTTCTCGTTAATGACCCGGCGGGATGGACGTTTTTCAACTTTGCTGGCGCTGGAAACGGAATCCGGACCGGCTTTGCTGACTCGAAATAGATAAGGAGGAGATATGAACAAACAAATCATGGTAAAAGGATTTTCTCTTGTGGTCATCGTGGCATTCATGCTATCTTCATGCGGACCGACGGGTAACATGACCGGAGGAAATGGGACCGCTACAGAACCGGTGGGAGAAGCAACCATCCCTCCCCAGGTTTCTGAGGAACCAACTGAAAATCCTACGGGTACATCTGAGCTGACTGCGGAAGAGGTCTACCCGGTTGCATTCGCTTCTTATGAGATGCCATCCTATGAACTGCCCGCTGCGTTTTCAGGAGGGTACTCACTGCCACTTTCCGCTGCCCAGGTGGAAAATTTGACCGATTTTGACTTCTCAGAAACGCAGTTGCAGGCGCTGCTGCAAAACGGTTTTGTAGTAACTCCGCCCATTACGGATCCCAACCGTATGTATCAGGAGTTCTATCAGGCATATGAATCCCTTCGCTATGAAAATACCCCCATTTTTGTCTCCACAGATGCGGTTTTTCACGTTTATCACCTTATTTTTGATAAGATGCTGCGTGATTTAGAGCGAAATTCCTTTATTTCCACTCTAAAAAAACTCACGTCGGCGATGGTGATTGAATCTGTAAACCAGTATGACAGTCTCAAGGGAACGGATTTGGAGACCGTCGCAGGGAAAAATGTGGCTTACTTTGCTGTTGCAGCCCGGTTACTTAACCAGTCCGTGGAGATACCACCGGAACTTGCGGATCTGGTGGATGCTGAAGTTGCGCTGATCAATGCTGGCAGTGGAATTGCTTCCTCCCCGATCTGGAACGATCCCGCTCTCCCGCAGGATGAAGCCTTGCTAGAAGATTACACTCAGTATATTCCACGTGGTCATTACACTCGCGATGAAGAACTTCAATCCTACTTTAAGGCGATGATGTGGTATGGTCGCATGACCTTTCGCTTGAAAGAGCCTGTGGAAACCCAACGCGCCTTACTTGTGGTTCAGGCGATCCGGAACGCGACTACAGCTTCTGGCAAACCTGCTCTTTCGCTGTGGCAGAAAGTCTATGATCCTACGGTATTCATTGTTGGGAAGGCGGATGATCTCTCCATCTATGAATATGGCAAGCTTTCCGATGAGATCTATGGCAACACACCGGATCTTAAGGACTTCGCCGACCAGGAAAAGCTTACTCGTTTTCAGGAAGCTGCCAAAAAGCTCCCGCCGCCTCAAATTAATTCCATGTGGGTCTATATCTGGCAGGATCGGGATGAGATGACACAAGGTTTCCGCTTCATGGGGCAGCGTTTCACCCTTGATGCCTATGTATTTGGAGAATTGATGTGGCGCAAAGTGGGGACACTGGAAAACCCGCGTGACCTGCCCAAAAGTCTCGATTTTCTGGCTGCGCAAGGCTCCGAGGAAGCCTATCGGCTGCTGGCAGAGATGGGGGAAACCAGTTACGAAAACTACGACAAGCAGCTTGAGAAAGTACGCACGGAGATTGCCGGTTTTGGTCAGGACTCCTGGACTCAGAACCTTTACTGGTCATGGTTATACTCTTTGCAGCCGATCTTTGCCCCGAAGGGAGAGGAGTACCCGCCTTTTATGCGCACCCAGGCGTGGCTGCATAAGGATATGCAAACCGCTTTATCCTCCTGGACGGAGCTCAAGCATGATACGATTCTCTATGCCAAGCAGGTAATGGCTGAAATGGGCGGTGGGGACGCTGGTGAACCGCCAAAAGGCTATGTGGAGCCTAACCCCGAGGCATACGCCCGCCTGCTCGCTTTAACGGAAATGACCCGCAGTGGGCTTGAAAGCCGGGGTCTCCTGGATGACACCACTCGTGGAAACCTGGATAACCTCATCGAAGAATTGAATTTCCTTTTACAGGTGGCTCAAACGGAATTGAAAGGTCAGCCTTTGACCGATGAAGAATACTGGCGCATCCAGTACTTTGGTGGGTGGCTTGAATCCATGACAATCGCAGCTGCCGATCCTGCAGAATCCTATGGAGGGAGGGGGTACCTGGAGGATCAGAAATCCGCCCTGGTGGCGGATGTCGCCACTGGCATCGGGCGTGTGCTCGAGGAAGGTGTAGGTTATCCAACATTGATTTACATGGTTACGCCACTAAAACCATACCAGATTGCCGTGGGCGCGGTATACACCTATTATGAATTTACAGTGCCTCCCGACGGACGTCTGACGGATGAACAATGGCAGTCAATGCTGGAAAGCGGTAATGCCCCCGCCGCACCAGATTGGACCTCCAGTTTCATCGTACCTTGAACCTCTCTAAAACCCTCGGGTGGGGAGTACTGACGGTTGTACTCCTCACCCTTTCTTCCTGTGGATGGATGCCAGCCACGCTAACGCTGGGGGGAGATGTGATGCTCAGCCGATCGGGGGAGTCCCTCTTTTCGGAGGATTCTCCTTGGGGGAATACTGCAAACTTTCTGAATTCCCCGGCAAGCGGTTTGTTTGCGATTAATCTCGAATCTCCACTCGGAATCTTTCCTGATCAAGACCTTGCTGTGGCGCAGGAAATGAATCTCTGCGCTGATAGCTCGCAAATTCACGTACTGCTCGAAGGCGGTGTCGATCTCGTCACGCGGGTCAATAATCATGCCCTGGATTGCCTTTCCGAATCACAGGAAGAGGCAGATCGCCTCCTGGCTGAAGCGGGTATTCTCAACATTTCAGCTCCAGGTGAAGTGAGTTACGTAAAAACCGGCACGAGGACGATTGCAATTCTTAGCCTGAATCTTGTGGATTCACAGCCTGACATGGAATCTTTGCAAGCTGTGATTACCCAAGCCCGCAAGAACAGTTCCCTGGTCGTCATCTCACTTCATTGGGGGAATGAATACCAGGCGGGTCCAACAGGTCGCCAGGAAGAGATAGCCCAGATTTTAGTGGACGATGGCGCGGATGTGATCTGGGGTCACCACCCGCATGTCCTTCAGCGTGTAGAGTGGCTGACTTCCAGCCTGGATGGGCATGAAGCTCTGGTCATTTACAGTCTCGGAAATTTGCTTTCAGACCAGTGGATGCTCCCCGATGCCCAGCGCAGCGCACTGGTGCGGTTGCGATTTTCCGATCATCAAATCCGGAAAGTTCAAGTCATCCCGCTGGTTATGGATGAAAAGACGCGAAGGTTAACCATCGCTGGTGAGGATGATCAACAGCATATTATGGAACGGCTTGTGGGGGATCCTTTGTCCCCGCAGGACAGAAAGATTGAATTCTGGCAGCCACCAATCGAAGAATAAAGGATTTACTCAAGTCGCTTTTCCATCCGCCAGGAAGGTTCAACCATGTGCTGCCAGTTCCCCAAGTGATCAATGTACGACCAGATGCCCGGTTCTTCCGCGACAATTTGAAATCCAAGGCGGTGATAAAGACGGATGGCGGAATCATTATCCCGTGCTACATTCAGTGTCAACCGGCTAAAGTGCCGCGAGATGAGAAAATCTTCCAATATGGTGATCATCCTGGTGCCTAAACCCTGATTGCGATACTCTGGTTTGATGCGGAAGGAAAACATGTATGCCCGATTCCATCCATCCGCCAGTTCCGGACGGTCACTGACCAGTTGCAGAAACACCTGCCCGACAATTCCCACTTGAAAGGCTTCCGCCACCCAGGCTTCATTGGTGCCCTGCTGCATCCGGCGGTACACTCCCAGATAAACATTGCGAAAATGAGAAAATTCGCCGTTCCATTCCAACCCGGGCAAATCTTCACGTGTCATGCGGCGGATGACAATTTTATTAGCGTCGGATGGATGGGATAACGGGTTTATTTTTTCCACATCGTTGTCTCGCTGATGAGCTTATCAATCAAAAGGTCTTCCTCTTCAGGTGAGGTGATGCGACCGTCGATCCAGGCATCTCTAATTTCAGCCAGAATGGAGGCAAACCCTGGTCCGGGGGTCAGACCCCGTTGCTGCAGATCGTGGCCATCGATTCCGGGTTTGATGAACCGCCATTTCTCCGCATAATTTCTCAATCTCTCGCGTATTATAGTATCACTGGTGATGCAGTACAAAGCATAGCAGCCATAAATTGGGATTTTTTCCATCTCTCGAGTGAAGGCGCTGGGTGAAAGCAAGCTTAGTGTTGGCAGAGAAGGAATTCTTTCGATTAGTTTTTCAAGCGTTTCAAGAAGCGCGCGTGAAAGGCGCAACCGTCTTCCAACTTCGATCCCTGATTGTGTATCCAGGCAGGACAACCATACCAGGTAAGCGAGAGTGTGCCGCAGAGAAATATTTCCCACGGTTGCAGGCAGCTGCCAACCGGAATCATGCGTGTAGTTCATTGCTTGCGAGAAAGCCTGCTCAATCCTGGCGTTCCAGGTGAGCCGGGGATGGATGGCAGAAAGTAAACCAAGTGCTTCCAAGCGCCGAAAGATAGGCACCGGATCCGCCTCGTTGAGGATCAGGTCAAATTCGTGGTGAATCCGTTCACCGCTCAACTGGTGAAGCATTTCCCGCGCTTCTGCCATCAGTTGCAGAGTGCGTTTTTCAATTTGAAACTGAAAACGCTGTTCAAACCGGACAGCTCTTAGTAATCGGGTAGGGTCATCGACAAATGAAAGCGAATGCAAAACGCGCACCTGCTTTTTTTCCAGGTCTGCCAGTCCTCCCCAATAATCGTACAACTCACCATAATGCGGGCTATCAAGGCGAAGAGCCAGGGTATTGATCGTGAAATCGCGCCGGTGTAAATCCAGCTTGATGCTTGAACGCTCCACGGTTGGCAGGGCAGTGGGTCGGTCATAGAACTCAGTCCGGGCGCTGATGAAATCCAAAGCCTCCGGCAGGTCTATCGCGTTGATTTCGGTACAACCCATCCGGGTGAGAAGGTCTTTGCGTATGTCCTTGATCTGCCATTTTGCCGTGCTGAAGCGCCTGTGAGTAATCACTCTGCCGCCGTATTTTCCTGCCAGAGCATGAGCGAATTGGAGTGCGTCCCCTTCAATGACAATGTCAAAATCCAATGAAGGGCGCTCCAATAGCAGGTCGCGGACAAACCCGCCAACGATATAGGCAGATTGCTGTTCCTCTCCGGCAACACTGGCGATCAGTTTTAATAACGCCAACCGGCAGGGAGGCAGCGCTTTTTCGAGCATCGATGCGTAATTCTTTTGCCCTGGTAAAACACCATTATGACCGGGAAGGGTTTTCAGCAAGTCCGTGCGGGTGACGATGCCGATAATTTTGTTTGTTTCCCCATCCACCACCGGCACTTGTCCCCAGCCGGTTGCTGCCATTAATTGCTGCAATTGATCGATGGTATCGGTACTTTTGAGGTAGTGTTCCCCGGCTTCCATCAAACTGCCGGCATTCAGGTTGAGTTTGTGCTGAAGGGCACGATCCACCGCGCGGCGGGTGAGCAAGCCTACGACTTTCCCATCCTCAACAACCGGGTAACCTTCATATCCATAATGCTGCATCAGCTGGTTGGCTTCATTGAGCGAAGTTTGAGGTGAGATCAATTGGGGTTTGCGTGACATGATCTTTCCAACCGTCAAAGGAGGTTTAATCGTTTTGTTCAGCTCCTCTATCACCTGATCACAGAGAGCTGCCATGCTGGTCGGCTCTCCTTTATCCTTTTCAAGTTGGATCAGCGCAGCGGCTGCGCGCTCATGCCCGCCACCGCCAAAAAGTGACGCAATTTGCGACACATCCACGGCATCGGAGGTTGAGCGGGCAACCAACCGGATCCCTTCCGCCGTGTGGACGAAGAGAAAAAGTGCGTCCGGGTCAAGCAAATCGCGTAGTTTATGGGCAATACTTGAAACCTCCTCGTTTAGTTCCAGTGCGGAAGCATAAGAAAGGATGATCTTTTGCCCGTGGATGGTTACCGTTTGCGCGTTATCCAACAACAGATCAGCGAGCCTTTTTTGATTCTCTGAGAGTGCCGGATTGAGGAATTCCGCAGCGATCCGCAAACTGGCTCCACGTTCCATCAAAAACGCGGCGGCTTTTACATCCCGAACAGTAGTTGACGCGTAGGTCAGAGAACCGGTATCTTCGTAGATTCCAAGCAGCAGAAGAGTCGCTTCAATCGTGGTCAATGGACGCCCAACATCGCGCAGCAGGTCCACAAGGATGGTAGTGGTTGCACCAACCTTTTCGATTCTAACCAGCCAACCTGCTGGTAAGTCTGTGCGTCTTTCGTGGTGGTCTATGACACTTACTGTTGTTCTGGCGCTCACACCTTTGAGGGTTACCAGCGACTGGGTATCTACCAGAGTAATGTGGTGAATTGCCGTGGCAGCCGGGAGATCTCTGGCTTCAACGAGCGGGAGTTCTGTGCCATATAAATTGAGAAAATTACGTACATTCCGGTTTTGACGGTTCGGTAAAACGGCTTTGGCATTCTCATCAAGAAGCCGGGCGCAAAACAAGGACGCAATTGCGTCAAAATCAGCCTGTTCATGGGTCAGAATTACGTCCATATTTTTATTGTAACATCAAGAGCATTTTCGAATATTTGGCTTCAACTCCTTCAAATTCAGAGGAAAAGATATAAAATTACCCTCATGGGATTGACTGAACTGGAATTGCAACGATACAAGAAACATTTACAACTGCCAGAGATTGGATTGGAAAACCAGCTCAAGCTTAAGCAGGCAGCTGTGCTTGTGGTCGGTGCGGGTGGTTTGGGCAGTCCGGTACTGCTTTATCTGGCAGCAGCGGGAATTGGTCGCATTACGGTTATGGATGCAGATGTTGTCACCCTCTCCAACTTGCAGCGGCAGGTGATCCATAACACATCACGGGTGGGTGAGTTAAAGGTGGAATCGGCAAAAGCAATGCTGCATGAGATCAACCCGCTCGTTGAGGTGATTGCCATTCCAGAAAGGCTCTCAACGCAGAATGCGGATTGCCTGATTGGGAAGCATCTATTAACGGTGGATTGCACGGACAACATGGAACCCCGTTTACTCATTAATGCAAGCTGTGTGAAGCAGCAACGCCCCATGGTTTATGGATCCGTTTATGAGTTTGAGGGGCAGGTGGCGGTCTTTGACGCGTTGCATGGACCTTGTATGCGGTGCATGCTGCCTGAACTACCTGCCGCTGATGCGCTTCCAGATCCTGAGACGCATGGGCTGATCAATACCCTGCCAGGGATCATTGGTCTTTTGCAGGCGAACGAAGTGATCAAACTAATCACCGGCTACGGTGATCCTTTGATTGGACGCCTGTTGTATTTTGACAGCCGAATTCCTGAGTTGAGACTTCATCGTCTAAACAAGAATCCGGACTGCGTCGTGTGCGGTCAACAGAAATAATCTAAAAAAGGATTGCGAAGAGAATCTATGGAAAAGAAAGTACTTTTAGCGGTATTGGCTCACCCGGATGATGAAACTTTTGGGATGGGAGGCACACTGGCTTACTATGCAGAGCAGGGTGTTGAAGTTCACCTGGTCTGCGCGACAAGGGGCGAGGTGGGGGAAGTGGAACCGGGCATGTTGGAAGGATACCAGTCGATTGGTGAACTGAGGGAGAATGAATTGCGTTGTGCAGCCCAGCATTTGGGTCTGGCTGGCGTACACTTCCTTGATTTTCGGGATTCCGGCATGGCGGGGTCACCTGAAAACCATCATCCCCAGGCACTGGCTGCAGCCGACCTGGATGCCGTGGCTGAAAAGGTTGTTTATTACATGCGGCTGCTAAAACCTCAAGTGGTGGTCACTTTTGATCCAATTGGTGGTTACATGCACCCTGATCATATTGCCATTCACCGGGCAACGGTGCGGGCATTCCATGCCGCGGGTGATGCGGAGTTGTTTCCGCTGCAGGGGACTCCCTGGCAACCACAGAAATTGTATTTCCATACCTTTCCTCGGGGCTTCATGCGTTTGAGCGTTCGCATCATGAAGCTTGCGGGCAAGGATCCTCGAAAATTCGGAAAAAATGGGGATATTGATCTGTGGCAGGTGAGCGAGGCAAAATTTCCCATCAATGCCCGTGTTGATTACCGTTCTGTGCTGGAGAAAAAGAACAAGGCGGTTGCCTGTCATGCCAGCCAGGGCGGGATGCGCATAACCAAAGGTCCGATGGACACCCTGCGCAAGCTCTTCGGGATTAGTGATCCCTTTATGCGTGCCTATCCACCTGCTAACAGGCAGCGAGAACGAGATTTGTTCGCAGGAATCAGCTAATCTGAGGGTGGGCGATTGCCTGGATCTGCAGAATTTTCTGGCTTCTGAAGATCCATAATTCATTCCCCTCCTGCGCCTTGGGGTTAGGAATACCTGCATTTAGCCAGAAAAAGGTTCTTCTGTGAAATGAAAAACCGGGACTCATGCAGGCGATGGTAGATCCGGAACCGAAATGGGGAAGGTAAATAAGGTTAGGAGCGGCTCTCGGAGGTGAGGATTTTTTCCATCTCGGCAGCGATCTTACGGCGGTCGAAATGTTGAATGACATACGCGCGGGCATTTTCCCCCAGGCGACGGGCGTCCTCCCCCATTCGTTTCAACTTAACCACCGCGTCCGCCATCGCCTGAGGGTTACCAGGAGGAACAAATAACCCGCCATTGGCATTTTCGACAACTTGGCGGATGACGCCATCAATGGCGCAGATGACCGGGCGACCGGCTGCCATGTAATCGAACACCTTGTTTGGATAGGTTGTCTTATACTGATCAATCGGTTTGAGGATTGCGACGCAACAATCCGCTGCGGCGAGGATTTCTTTCATATTTTCCTTGGGAACAGAGGGAACAAACAACACGTTTGTCAGTTCTAAATCCAGGGCAAGTTGCTGGAGTTTGGTCTTTTCTTTGCCATCGCCGACTAAAACAAAGGAAATATCCGGTTGATTCCTGGTGAGGCTGGCTGCTTGTAAAACCACTTCAAGATCGTTCGAAACCCCGTGCGCGCCAGCATACAAAACTACAAATTTTCCTTGCAATCCAAATTGTTCCCTGAAGGCTTCACCCTTCGCCAGTGGATCGAACATTTCCGGGTCGACTCCGTTGGGAATGAGGGTAATATTACGCCCGCCTTTGGCAGTGATTGGCTCGATAAAACCGGGTGAATTCACCACCAGGTGATCGGCATGGCGGTAGAAAAATTTTTCCAGCGCTGTGGAAAGGAAAATGATCCATGGATTGCGGATCACTTTCATCGCGATCGCAAATTCTGGCCATAGGTCTCGTACTTCAAAAACAAATTTCACTCCCTTCAAACGGGCGAGTAACCAGGCAGTCAGCCCCTGGAAGATGGGGGGTGATGTTCCCCAGACTACATCCACATTTTTTACGCCCAGACCGATCCAGAAAGAGGAAAACATGAAGCTAAAAAAGCTGAGCAGGCGGTGGAAGAAGCTGCGATGCAAAGCGGGATAAGTATAAGCGCGTAAGATTTCCAGTCCGGGCTGGGGATGTTCACGGCTGAGCCAACGGTTCTGAGCGCTCTCCGTTTTTCCTGTCAGGTAGCTGATTGGGCTGCAGATGACCGTCACTCGATGCCCTTTTTGGATGAAAAACTGAGCCATTTCATAATGCCTAGTTCCGCCGGGTTCATTCAGGGCAGCAAATGCCTGATGGATGAGCAAAATATGCTTTCCAGTTTTTAGCTCATCTTTTTTAGGCTTCATCTAAAAGTGTCCATTCTGTAATGATTTGCAGCTCGCCAGGTGTGCGGAAGAGGGCAGAAAAGGAGAGAGCGGGATGTTTTTCCCCGTAGGTGTCGGATTCCCAGCCGAGATGAAGATCCTGTCTTGGACCGAGCAGAGTCTCGCCGGCGCGAATGACCGAAATAATTGGTTGGTTAACGTTTTGCGCAAAGTCAGGTATTGTATGAACATCCAGACGTACGACTCGATTTTCATGGTGGATGACAAAAGTTGAACCCGTTGCTTGCCATTGCCAGTCGGGCAGTAGCCAGTGAAGGATGTATTCATGCTGTCTGTTGTCTGAAGAGGAGGAGGTCAACCGATCGCTGATTCTAAAACCGTGGTCGGGAAGATATTCGAGGGATCGTTGAACCCTGATGCCAAGCGCGCGGTAGCCATTGTGGCTTGCGGTTATTTTTTGCGGGTTGTCCTCGTTAATCCAGCTTGCGTGCGCCTGGTCAAGCCAGAGAAAGCGGCTGATCCGCTGCATTTGATCTTTCCCGTCAATGGTCACCGTGTTGTGAACAAAACTGCGGTCGAGCGCATTCTGCCAGGGCGGAGGTAGGTTGTAGGAATACGTTCCGGCATCTCTGGCGAGATTCAACCCCTCCCACCAAAGGTCAACATGCAGTTGATCAGCATGCGCCGGGCGGTTGTGAAAACTCACCCCGCGAAGCGTTCCCCAGCACTGCGGCGTGCCGATTTTGTGGATAGCAGGAGAGGTTACCGCGCTCATGGAACCGCCAGCGCTGGGCGGAGGAAAGCCAAGCCAGCAGGCAAGTTCATCCCAGGGACCCGGTGACAGGCAAGGTTTATGAAGAAAAGCAAGGGAGGCTGCCTGAGCAGTAGGGCGGTAATCCCGGTACTCCATGCTTCCAAATGGCAGTAATAGAGTGCCATCGTTATGACCCAAATTGGGCAAGCGACCGGAGGTGACATCCAACTGGGCGATCAGCCATTGGCTGGCTAATGCCAATTTTTCTTCCAGTCGAGGAGATAACTTCAGCTGTTTTTTTCCTAGCCAGGAGGTGTAAAGCAAAGCCAGTTGGAGCATCATGCGTTGATAATTGGCACTCTGCTGCGCGTAGTTGCCTTCCCCGTCAATTTGATTCAATAACGCTGATTCAAACTCGCGCCTGCCCTTTTGGCACCAGTGATGCGCGTTTGGGTTTATCGATTCGAGAAGTGAAGAAGCAAAAACCAGCCCCAACGCTTCGCTAAGAATATGATTATTGTGCTGAGACCGTGCGTACTCCATGGTGGCAAGGATCCGCTCGGCATGCTGCTCCAGCGCTAGCACGAGCTGGTTCACTTTTTCTACCGTTGTGTTTTTTGATGGGCGGATGGCGGGCAGGACAAGCGACCACATGATAATGCGCAGAGCTGCTTCCTGTGCGGAGGACCAGTTCGGACCGGCATTGACCGGATTGAAATGTTGGAATTCAGCGAATTTTTCCCAAAACAAGGCTGGAAAGAACTCATCACCCGTAACCTGGTAAGCCCATGCCAGTGAAAGACTCCAGATGAACCGGGCAGGTTCCCAAATTATTTTGATATCCTTCCCCGCAAACTGGTCATGGTAATCACACCAATGCTCCAAACGAGTATCTTCAAGGCTGAAGGAGAGGGATTGTGGCTGATGATAAAACGGTAGGAATTGTCCTTGCCGCAGAAGGCGGCTTTCCTGCTCGGGTAAAGTGCCTGAAGACAGCGCTGAAACCTGCTCCAAGTTTGCCAGCCAGAGGGTTGGATTCATCACTGGTTCGAGGAGCATTTCTCGATGATGTTTTCTACCCCCGATTGGGGTTTGCATCTTGAGGATGCCACTCTTCAGCCGGAACTGGTAGAGAGCATACTGACTCAGGTCGGGAATCCCAACCTCTTTGATCAGCAAAGGAAGATTTCGCCACGAGGTCAAATCTAGCCTATGAGAAGGAATCAGAGATCAATTTCTTTGCCAAGGCGTAAGGATTCCATGGCGGCAAAGCTTGCCCGGGAAGTACTCAATAATTGTTGATAAGGAATCGGCGGCTGACCACCTGTACGCACTGCCTGAAGGAACCGCTGCCAGGAAGCGCTGTGACCCTTATCCTGACGCAGCCTGGAACGGGATTGCTTTCGTGAGGATTCGGTTATCCGTTCGAGCGACCGAAAATCATCCAAAACAGCAATGCGACCGCCAGTAAAAACTTCCACCCGTTCCTTGGAAGAATTCTTATTGCCGTTTGCCAGATAACTGATCGTTCCCACCGACCCGTCTGGATAATTCAATGTCATGAGAACATTATCCTGATGGTATTTTTCATGATCGGGCAACCCAACGGCGCTAATGGCGGTTGGAGGAGAGCCAACCAGAAAAGTGAGGAAATCAATAAAGTGGCAGCCCTCGCCGATGATGCGTCCACCGCCTTGATCAGGGTCGTGTAGCCAGTGGGTGAGAGGCAGGAATCCGGCGTTGACGCGATACTGAATGAACACAGGCTCGCTCCTGGATTGGATGAATTGAGTTAATTCCAATGCCATCGGCGCAAAACGGCGGTTATAACCGACAGTGAGCAGGGGAGTATCTGCTTCCTTCAACAGGGATTCAATTTCGTCAATCTCATCAGGATGGAGCGCAAGCGGTTTTTCACAGTAGACAGCTTTATGATTTTTCAGCGCGCTAATCACCTGCCTGGCATGGTGATTATGGCGTGTCAGGATCACCAATGCGTGAATATCAGGATTTTCGAGTACTCGGTCTTCATTTGTGGTGGCAAATGAGAAACCAAATTTTCGTGCCGCCTGCTGGGAACTCAATCCAGAACTGGTGACGATCCCTGCCAGGTTTGCTCCACCAGTCTTCTTCATTATTGGTAAAAAGACTGCCTGAGCATAATTTCCGGCTCCCAACACACCAACATGAATGTCAGGTATCCCGGCGGCTTCTTTTGAAGTGATGAATACTTTGCGTTCGATCTGCGTAGTAGTTTCACTATGGGGATAGGTAAGCACGACACCAAGGAAGGGTTCGCCGCTGTTGCCTGTAATGAGGTCATAGGCCTGCGGGGCTTGATCAATAGGGAAGCGATGGGTGATCAGTGGCTGAACTTGCACCAGTTTCTTCTCAAGCAGGTCCACGAATGCCTGCAAGTTGCGTCCTTCTGTCCAGCGCACAAATCCTGCCGGGTAATCAATGCCCTTTTCTTCATAGAGGGGATCGTAGCGCCCTGGTCCGTAAGAACGGGAGACTTTGAAGGTCAGCTCTTTCTCGTAATAAACCTTGCGCGGGAGGTCCAATCCTACAGCTCCAATGGCAATCACATTTCCACGATCCCGGGCGATCTGCCCTGCAAGTTCGACGGTTTCGTCACTGCGGGTGTCGGCGCAAATCAATACATGGTCAAAGCCCAAACCCCTGGTCAAACCTGGCATTTGTTCGAAAGCGGTTGAGGTAGAGGAAGCGGTAAACCCCAATTGCTCTGCCAGATGGATGCGATTTTCGGCAATATCCACGCCAAATACCTGGCAGCCGGCAGCGCGCGCGATTTGAGCGGCAAGTAATCCCAGCAAACCAAGACCGATCACGCAGACAGTATCACCAACCTGGGGGACGGCAAGGCGAAAGCCATGCAACGCGATTGCGCCGAGGGTAGTAAAGGCAGCGGATTCGAAATCCACAGAATCGGGCAGACGGGCAAGCAGGTTGTAAGGTACAAGCTCGTATTCAGCATGAACGGCATAGCCACCACCAGCGCAGGCTACACGGTCACCGGGTTTAAAGTCACCCATGCCTTCGCCAACTTCAATAATTGTGCCGGAGGAAGAATAGCCAAGCGGCATTGGCTGATCAAGTTTATTAAAAGCAGCTTCTACGGATGAAATTATTCCCTCACGGGAAGCTTTGGAGAGCACCTGACGGACTAAATCGGGTCTGGAAACAGCCTTCTGAATAAGATTCTTTCCGGCAAAATCCACCAGCATCCTTTCTGTGCCGGCAGAAACGAGCGAGGCTGAAGTTTTGATCAATGCGGTTCCTTTCTTTGGCATGGGAACCGGAACATCCGCTACTACGGTCTTGCCATCATTCATCTGCTGGAGAATCTGCTTCATCGTTTCACCTCACAACGATTATATTCCATTATTGTCCGCCTCATAAACGACACGAAAAAGGGAAATGAGCCATATTGGCACGGAATGTGCATTAATTTCTGTGTTGATTCAGGCTCGTTGGAGGAAAATATGGTAAAAAAAATACTTTGGATTTTCATACTGCTATTGATGACTGCTTGCACGATTGTTTTCTCGCGTCAGGCGGACCCGTCATCCCTGACAACTACCCCGGTCGCTGAAAAGACGATTGGGACGCCCGTTGATGATTCATCGGAAATTCTCTCAACAGAAGGGGTTGTAACCCCTCAGCAGACAATTTTACCGGGTGAGGGAGAAGAAATAACGGAAGGCGCCCTCCCGACACGTCCGCTATTTTCCGTCCAATCCGGGACGCCGTCCTATCTGGCGAATTTTAATGAATTGGATAAAGGCTGCGCCTGGCAGGGGGTTGCGGGGCAGGTTTTTGGCATCGACAAACGACCGATCAAATACTTGATCGTAAAGGTTTTTGGCACGTGGAATGGTGAGGAAGTGAACCAGGAAGCGGTAACAGGGATGGTTGCCGGGAAACCCTACGGCAAAGGCGGCTATGAGGTTGTTTTAGGGGATGTAGCAGTCGATTCTGTTGGCACGCTTTTCATCCAACTTTTCGATTCAAATGGGGTTCAACTTACCGAACCGTTTGCCTTCAACACCCGTGCCAAATGTAATCGCAATCTTGTCCTGATCAACTTTGTTGCCAACTAATTTTTGGTCCATGGAAACTCGACCCGGAGAGAGAATTTCTTCTCCGGGTCATTTTATGGCAGGGTATAATTTATTCAATGGACTCTCTTGAGGATCAATCGAGCGACGATTTCCTGGCTGCCAATCTCATCAGCAGGATGATACACTCCTGGTGGGTCATCCTGATTTTTATTGGGATGGGCGGAGTTGTGGGATGCCTTGTTTCCTACCTGTTGAAACCGGTCTATGAATCCAATGCGGAAATCACCACCGTCATTGATTTCGCTTATGCAGGTCGATTGACTGATTATGAAGAGGATCATCTGCTGAACGATATCGGAGATATTATTCTCTCCGATGATGTGATCCACAATGTTGCGGATCGTGCAATCTCCGCGGGATGGGTTGTCGACACGCAGGAATTACGGCAGAAGCTCACGGCGACCCGTCAGGGGTACCGCTGGGTTCTCTCCACCCATCTCCCCGACCCGGAAACAGCTCAGTTACTCAATCAGCTCTGGTTGGAAAGTGCCGTCAATGCGCTGAGTACCATCCGGGAGGATTCCTTCCGGGCTGTTGCTGAATTGAACGCACAGGCTGGCATTGAATCCTGTTTTGAACAGGCGGTGGTAATTGACCCGGTTTCACCCTATTGTGATGTGACCAACATGCACGAAATTCAGCAGCAACTTGCCGCGCTTAATCTAAAAGAAAGCAATCCAGCCCTCCTTTCAAGGGTTTTACTTTCCCGGATCAGCTTTCAGGTGACCCGCGAATCTACCTTCCCCGTATCCCCTATCCGACTTCACCGCAATTTAACCACATTGGCTGGGTGCATTTCAGGTCTGTTGGCAGCCCTTATTCTCTTCATTTCCGGTTTTCCAGTGCGCAGTCATGCCAAAGAGTAAAGTGGTCTCCAGAATCTGGGACAAGATTACCTGGTTGTTATGGTCATTGTGTGTCATTGCCTTGCCATTCAGCACATTGCCGCTCGTCATGCGCCTTACCGGTTCAAGTTCTGTTGCACCCGGGTCGCTGCTCTTTCTCATCCCTCTCGTCATCCTCATCCTGCCGGTGTTAATGAAGGATCGATTACCGCTCCCATTTCATGTAAAACCGGTTCTTCTTTTTTTTCTCTTCGCTCTTCTAACCATTTCACTGGCATTTATCACACAAGTGCCAGATTATAAGGATCAATCGATCCTTTTAGCTGGATTGGAAGGGGCTGTCACTCTTGGGGTGGGTCTTCTTTTTTACCTTGTCTCCGTCTTCATGCCACGATCACGCCAACGAATTGAGCTGACGCTGCGGTTGCTTAACTGGACCGGTCTGGTGTTGGTATTGTGGTCTATTCTGCAGGTGACGCTGGAACCCATCTACCCTGCGGGAAAGCCGGTGTTGAATGAGATTCAAAAATTCTTCTCCCCGACTCGTCTCATTGAAAATCGCATGCTTGGTTTTGCCTCCGAACCTTCCTGGCTGGCTCACATGCTCAACCTTGTTTTTCTGGCATACTGGCTTGGGGCAACGTATACCGGAACGAGCGCCCATTCCTGGCGAATTTGGAAGTTGAGCTTTGAAAACCTTTTATTGGGGCTGGGAGTCATCGTGCTGGCGGGTACGCTTTCACGGGGTGGTTTGATGGCGTTTTTGCTGGTCTTCAGTTTGATTTTTGTTTTGCTCAATCTGCGTTTGATCCGTTGGTTGGTTCGGAAAACGTCTGGCAGGCGCCGGCACTTCTTGACCGCAACGGTTACCCTTGTGTTGATTGTTGTCTATTCGGGTTTGATCGTTGCCGGGTTATGGGGGCTTAGCAAGGTGGACCCGCGCATGGAAAACGTATTCCAGTTTTCAAGGAATGAAACAAATCCACTGCTGAAATATGCTGATGAGCTGCAATTTGGCGAGAGGGTTATCTACTGGCAGACGGGTTGGAACATCTTTAACGATCATCCCATCATGGGTGTAGGTGTTGGCTTTTCTGGATTTTACTTCCCACAATACCTTCCTGATAGCGGCTGGGGGTTAAGTGAAGTCCGGCAGTTGCTTTACCGTTCTGAAGGATTAATGAACATTAAAAATCTCTGGGTAAGGCTGCTTGCGGAGACCGGAATCATCGGATTTTCGTTGTTTCTAAACTTCCTCGTCATTTTTGCTGTCCTGGCAATAGATATGATCCGCAGAGGGAAGGGGATGCGGAAAACACTGGGCTTTACTGGAGTTTTCATGCTGACGGCATTGATTGCAGAGGAATTCAGCGTGGATAGTTTTGCCCTGCCGTATATGTGGTTTACATTGGGTCTGGTGACCGCTGCGTGGCGCTGGTACAAACCAGCAGAACCCACTCCCCTTAAAAGTCCTTGATCAGCCGGACAATTTAATCTGATTGAAGACGGGCGAGTTTGCGCAACCTGCGCTGCATTTTCACACTATCTGTCCCAGAATCTCACTCGAACTAAGATTATTGAGTATAAAGAAAAGGAAAATCGTTCTTTTGGTAGACACGCATTGGGCTGGAGAATTTTCTCCAGCCCGTTTATTAATGCCTTGTTGTCGATATTTTAAGGAAACAGGGATGTATTAATTGGAATCAAAAGGGCGAAAAGCGAAAAGGAGTGACGTTTAAACCTTGCCGCAAAGTGTGCACACTGCAGAGTGGCACCCAAAAAGGATAGATTTCAAGCTGTGAGATATAGATAAGGGACTAATTGCTGTATCCATTCCAACTTGAAACAAAAACCGGTCATCAGGCGGAAAGGGTTAGCTGGATTCTCCCTTTTTCTGTAATGTTTCCAATTCTTTTTTCAATTCTTCGCTGCGTTGTGTCGCGGCTTTCTTGACTTCATCCCTGATGAAAGAAAAATTCTGTTTTACCCTCGCGCAAGTTTCAGTACCGGGCATTGGTGCAAAGATCATCCCAAGCACTGCACCAACGATCCCGCCAATCAGGAAACCTTTCAAGAATTTCTCCACCTTATCCATAGAACCTCCTTTTGTCTATCATCAACCCTCCATTATTATACAAGAGGATGATCATGCAAGATGCATTTGCTTGAAACACCAGGGAGCAAAAGCAGTCACCCAGCCGCCAATTAGAGCATAACGGAGGTAACGTAGAGCTGCACCAAGAAGGTATGGTTCATCAGGGAAAATGAAGCCTAATCCAAGGTAAAGGATCAGAATGCCCACCAACCCGATGCCATATCGTGCCAGCCGTTTTCCGGTTCCGTAGTGAATCTGTTCAATTCCTGTTTTTGACCGCCACCAGGCAAAGCCGGCGGTGAAACCGAAGGCGACGCCTGCAATGGTCAACACACCTTCAAGGTTGAAAGGATCAGGGGCTTTTCCGCTGGCTGCAATTGCCAGTGATGACCATTCAACCGGAACCGACCATGAAGAGGAAGAATTTTGCGCCCAAAGTCCCAGCATCAGGATACAAGCTGAAAAGAGGAAGGCATACATGACCTGTGCCCAGAGGGTGCGCCTTTCGAGCCATTTTCCGATTGGTTTTTCCAATTTCAAGTAGAGGATGAGGATCAAAATGCCGATAAGCCATCCAGAAAGTACGTCGTGGAGGAAGTGAACCCCAAGGTAGATGCGCGAAAGACCGATGAGGAAAATGACAACACCCGCAATGAGCAGTGATCCCCGTTTTTGAACCATTTTTCCGAGCATCCCCCAGATTGAAGCAGCCGTCTGGGCATGTCCGGAGGGAAGCCCAAAGGAAGCTTCAGCCGAAAATGCTTTAATTTTGGTGTCAACCCAATAGGGTCGCGGGGTATGGAAAAACATTTTCAGGGCAGAGTTCAATCCACCACTGATTACCAACATCATTCCAGCGCGGAACCCGAGCACAGGGTCCAACGACCAGTAGATCGCCGGCATGATGAGGAGAAAAAACATCTCGTTGCCTAAAAAAGAAAAAACCTGCATGGGGAATTCGAGCCATTGACCAAGGCTTTGTACCCAGGCTGAAAAGAGCAGTTCCCATTGGATTAATCCTTCCATTTGTACCTCCAGATGAATGAATCCTGATCTTATATTTGGATTACTTGATCAGCCAGGACTTGCTTCCTGGCAAAATCCAGACCCGGCAGACTCGTTTCGATTGAAAGGGGTCCTGTCCCCTCACATTTTATGGATGCAGCGGCGCATGCCATCGTCACAGCATCAAGTGCATCATACGTGGCTTGAAATCTGGCAAGGAAGGCGCCACAAAATACATCCATCTCTCCTGTGGGATCAACTTTCTCTAAAGAATATTCGGGGATCCAGTATTTTTTGTTCGCCATGCGATCCAGCATGGAATATCCGGTGGTTTGATTTTTGATCACAACCGTTTGCGCGCCAAAACCGGCAATTGTTTCCATCATGGACCATAAATCCACTGTTCTTGATTGAAAAAGTGAGCGGATTTCCAGCTCACTGGTAATGAACCCCATGCAATCCTTTGCGAGAATGGAAATCTCGTCGAATTTTGCCGGGATCATCGTTGCAGAGTGCGGCTGAATGGTCAACATCCGCAGGGAACCTTTCTGCATCAAGGTGCTCAACTGAATCTGGCTGGAGATTTCAAGAGGGCAAATATGTCCACACGTTGCTTCCAGGTAATCGGTTGGAATGTCATCGAGGGTAAAAAATGGGTTTTCCGTGGTTTGGTTAGCCTCTTGTGAATCCATAACTTCGTTGGGAGAGAGCAGCTCTTTGGGGAGTGGATGATGATAACTTGAAAAGATAGCCACCGGGTTTTCACGGAGGGGGTTACTGTCGCCTCGAAATGCATACACATCCTTCACAGCGAGAGGTTGTGGCAGGACTTTTACACCGCGGAAATCCAGACCCTTTTTTTCCAGACGATTCAGCTTAGAGGGATCAAAGTTATTTCCGACCACACCCAAACAGCCGGTATTGCCACCCCAATGGTGGGTGGCTACAGCCGAATAAAGCAGAGACCCGCCCAGGATGGGGGGCTTTGCCTTTCCCGTCCGGTCAATTATATATTCCTCCCTGATTTGCCCAGCCACGATAAATTGAAGAAAATTTCCGGCTGTCATCTGAATATTTTGACCGTTCTTCGTTCAGATAGGTGCGACTATGGGAGTTTTTTTACAGTATCCGCAATCATTCGTAATAGGGTAACAACGCCCATACCGATTTTTGCCCCATCACTGGTAGTAAATTTTACAGCCTTACCGGTCTGTTCCTGTTTTCGAATTACCAGAACTGCGGCAGCAAGTCCGGTCAGAAGTCCAATTCCGCCGCCAATCAGCAGAGTTAGAGTTTTCCTATTTGTTTTTTGTTCCATTTCAACTCCTTGGGAGGATTGATTTTCATTTGAATGAGGTGCTTGAGATGTTGGAATCCTGCCACTGATGAATTGATCCAGAAGATTGGCTGGACAATATAGGTGGATCCTTTCTCTACTAATCGTTTGGTTTGATCGAAATAAACCTGGAGGATAGCTCCAATTGAAGAGACTTGCCGGCTCAGTTTTACCATCAACCATGAAAACAGGAGGATTAAGGAAAGGACGAATAATCCCACCAGGATTCCTGGCAGAATAAGCAGGATGGTCGAAATGTGCGCCCACTTTTCGTTGATGGATGGCGTGCTTTGTACTGAAAGTACCGCTAAAACAGCCACCACAAGCACGCCGGC
>JAGPFF010000038.1 GCA_018056725.1 Anaerolineaceae bacterium | reverse complement strand
TGGCTTCCATCATCCTATCCCGCCATCAAACGAGGGCAGAAAACAAGAAAATTTGCCTCGAAATGGATTGCCCCTTTGATGTGCTCTATGTTTTCGCCGATAAAAACCGTATCACATGGGTGATCAATCAATTGGTAGACAACGCCATAAAATTCATGAACAACCAGGGAAAAATTATTTTGCACCTGACAACACTGGATAACCAGGCAATCATTGCCGTTCAGGATCATGGTGTAGGGTTATCAGACCAACAGATCCGGGAAGCATTCATGCCTTTCCACCAGCTTGATGGTAGTGCCAGCCGGAGGCAGGGAGGCACTGGTTTGGGTTTAGCGCTTGCCAGACAAATTGTAGAAACTCATGGTTCAAAAATAATTGTCCATTCTGAACCGGGCAAGGGAAGTACTTTTGAATTCAACCTCCCGGTCACGGAAAAGTGAGAGTATTGTATAATTTATAATCATGGTAACGGGATATACCTTCCAGGAAATCAATAACGAAAATCTGCTGAAAATCTATGGAATTTCGGCTCAATTTCAAGACTGGAAGGAAGGTACTGATCACCTCCTCACCTACATCCGACAATTTTTCATTTTTGATAATGTAGCTATATACTTAAATGAAGACACTGCTGATCGAATGGACGTGATATATGCGCGGGCAACAGGTCGGGGAAGGTCTAAAGAAGCGGATGTTTCCTGGGGAGAGACCATCGCCAACCGGATTTTTGCCGAGAAGAAAATCATCCTTGAAGAATCACTGACAAATCCCCCCAACGACCGCCTGACAGCGCCATTTGTCCTGGGTATTCCCCTGAATATCGCCAACGGACTCAGCGCAGCCCTGGTGTTCATCCGGTTTGGTGGACCTGCTTATGAAGAGGGTAGCCTTGAAATTGCGAAATTTCTGGCGGTTCAGATCACCTCGTTCATCCGATTGAAGTGCCTCAATGATCTGGAAAAGGAATTAGAAAAGCAGCGCACGTACACAGCATTGCAAGGTGATTTTATCAGCACAATCTCGCATGAGTTTCGCAACCCGCTCGGCTTCATCCGCGGTTATACCACCACCCTGCTGCGCGAAGACACCAACTGGGATAAAAAGACCCAGCATGATTTTCTTGAAATCATTGACCGTGAAACGAATAATTTGAGCAATTTGATTGATGATCTGCTTGATTCATCGCGGTTGCAAAGCGGCAATATGCGGTTTGACTTTCAAACCTTACGCATCGAATCCATCATCCGGGATGAGGTAAGCCGCGCGCGGACCAACAATCCCGAGCAATTAATTCAAATGAACACCGCCAGAAAAATTCCCCCAATTATGGGAGATCCCCGGCGGCTGGCTCAGGTAATCGACAATTTGCTTGATAATTCCATTAAGTATGCACCTCAGGCTCCTATTTCAATTAATATTTACCCCAAAGATACTTACGTTTATATCGAGTATTCTGATGGCGGACCCGGGATAGATGAAAAGTATTTGCCAATGGTTTTTTCGCGCTTTTTCCGCGTTCCTGAAAATTCAGCCAAGGTGCGCGGCTCTGGTCTGGGTCTTTCCATATGCAAAAAGATTATCGAGAGCCACAATGGTGAGATGACCGTCCAATCACTATCAGGAAAAGGGCTTACCTTTATCATCAAATTACCTCAACAGATCACCACCATTCCAGAACTATGAAGGGAGGAACAGAATGAGCGCCAGGATTCTTGTTGTCGATGATGAGCCGTTGTATGTTCGCTTGCTGAAAGTAAATCTTGAACAGGAAGGTTACCAGATTTTTTCTGCCTCGGATGGCGAACAAGCTCTCGAAATGGTTTCGCAGAACATGCCCGATCTCATCATTCTGGATGTGGTAATGCCCAAAGTGGACGGGATTACAGTAATGCAACGGATTCGTCAGTTTTCAACGGTACCCATTATTCTGCTTACCGCTTTAGGTGAAGAGCAGGATCAGGTGAAAGGTTTAAACGTTGGCGCTGATGATTATGTTGTCAAACCTTTTTCCGCAACCGAATTAATCGCCAGGGTTCGGGCAGTCTTGCGTCGCAGTCAGGATCATACTGACAGCGCCGGCGCCAAGGTATTCAGCCATGGCGATTTAAAAATTGACATTGCCAAAGCGGAGGTCTGGAAAGGCGATCATCAAGTTTATCTTTCCGCCACGGAGTACAAACTACTCATACACTTCGCCCATAACCTCGGAAAGGTTCTCAGCGCTGAAGAATTACTGGAAACAACCTGGGGGGCAGGTTATAAGGATGAAAAAGAGATTCTTTGGGTAAGCATTGCCCGTTTACGCCAAAAACTTGAAGACAACCCCCACGATCCGGTTCATATTGTCACCCGGACGGGCATGGGGTATCAGATGCCAGTCTTGGACGAGAGTGCGCATTTATAAAAAACCTTAGAATCAGGAAAAACTACTACAGGAATCAGGTATATGGATGACCAATTGTTCTTAAATCAGACCGGAAAAATCGGCTTCAGGCTTTCCAAAGTGCGCGAATTGTGTCAGTTTCCGATTGAAGTCGTTTCATCAATCACCAGTTTGCCGGTGGAAAAAATCCAACGGCTCGAAAACGGCATCGAATCCCCCAGCCTGCCCGAATTGGAACTCTTGTCGCAGGCTTATCAGATTCCCCTTCCGTTCCTTCTGGGGTCTCCAAGTTCAGCTGAACCTCACAAGATCACCGATCCGGAGAGAACCAAAGCCTTCATCGCGCTGCGCACGCGCATCATCGGAGCTTTATTGAAAAAAATCCAGCTAGAGCGCTCAATCACGACCGCAGAATTATCTGAGATGATAGGTATTCCGGAAGAAGAAATCGAGCGCTATGAATCAGGAACCTATCCCGTTCCTGAGCCGGTGTTAGCTCTGTTTTGTGAAAAAATGGGGCTCAATTTATCTGCTTTCCTGTCACCGATCTCAACCCAGGCGGAATCAGCAGTCGCCGAACAAGTTGAAGTAAAAAGAGACTTACCGGCTGAACTGGCTGAGTTTGTTTCAAATTCCGCCAATCGCCCTTATTTCGAGTTAGCAAAAAAGATCAGCAGTATGGACACTGCCAGTTTACGAGCTATTGCAGAATCCTTATTGGAAATTACCTACTAATCCTATGAATGACGATATTGAACAAATCAAACAACAAGCAGTAAAAGATTACAATAAAAAGAATTTCCAGGCGGCTATTCAGGGCTTTCAGGCTTGTTTGCTTTACTATGAGGAAAATGGGGATGAACTTGCAGTCGCTGAAGCGCGCAATAACCTGAGCGTCACTCACCTGGGGATGAAAGATGCTCTGAGCGCTTATGAAGAGGTCGTCCATACCGACGAGATTTTTGCCCGACATGGCGACCGAAAGCGTCAGGGTATGGCGATCGCCAACACCGCAGCCGCTCTGGAAGCCCTGGACCGAAAAGAAGAAGCGCTCGCCCTCTACGAGCAGGTACTGGATATTTTCAAGGAAATCGGTGAAAAAGAGATGCGTGCCAGCATCCTGCGCAGAGTCTCTGATCTCCAGCTAAAAACAAAGCGTGGTTTTCAGGCAATTGCCACCATGGAAGCTGCGTATGATCAGAAAGAAAAGAAACCTCTGAAAGATTCTTTCTTTAAATCCCTTCTTTCATCCATCAGGAAAAAGCTAATCCAATAAATGCCCCCCTCTGCAGAAAAACACATCCTCCGCCAGGCGAACAGCCAGGATATCAGCGCTATTACCGAGTTCATTGATCAGGCTTCTCTGGTCCATCGGAATCTGGATTGGCGTCCGCTATCGGATTGGATCCCCCTGGAACCCTTCCTTTTGTGGGAGGAGGAGAAGAAAATCACGGCGCTACTTTCCTGCGCGCCAGATCCAGAAGGAATCGCCTGGATTCACGCTTTCGCCTCGGATAGTTGGTTTTCTGATCTTTACAAGTTTTGGGACGGTCTTCTTGATCGCTCGCTTTTCATTCTGCAATCCACGCACAGTGATCTTTACACCATTTCAATGTTTCAATGGTTTACGAATTTAATTCTTCGTGCGGGTTTTTCGTTGGTGCAAAATGTCATCGTGCTCAACCGGTTGGCAGATCCCCCACCTACCCTGGCTTTTCCCCCGGAGGTTCTCATCCGTCCAATGCAAGAAAGTGATCTTGATGCCGTTGCAGCCCTCGACCGGGAAGCCTTTGAACCTGCCTGGGTAATCTCTCTTCCGTCCCTAAAATATACCTTTCTAAATGTCCAACACGCAATCGTAGCTGAAATCGATGATCGTATCATTGGCTACGAACTTTCGACTGCGAACGGAATGAGTGCCCATCTTACTCGACTGGCTGTTTCACCTCATTTCAGAAAGGCGCATATAGGCTACAACCTCACCCGAGAGATGATCCGGGATTTCGCCGCCCAGGGCATCCGGAATATTACGGTTAATACCCAGGAAAACAATTTCGCTTCGATCAGCTTGTATCGGAAACTTGGCTTTCAGTTAACTGCGCAATCATTTCCTATTTATTCACTAAACCATAAATAAACAGATCGTGTCTGAATACTGGACAAATTCAGTCCTCTATGAGACAATCCGAACAATAATTTGGAGGTTGTATGGGTAAACGAGAAGAAGTTCGAGAAAGAAGAAAGAAGGAAGCTGCCAAGAAGAACCGTACCACAATCATCATTGTTTCAGCTTTGGTCGTTGTCGTCATTGGCGTGATAATCGCTTACCAATTGAAACCGGTCGGAGACATCACCCTACCGGATCGAGTGCATACCAGCGAGAGCAACGGCTTAACGCTTGGTAGCGCAGATGCGCCTGTACAGGTAGTGGAATTTGCAGATTTCCAATGTCCAGCCTGTGCTGCTTATTGGAGCCAGCTTGAGCCACAAATTATTTCCCTCTATGTTGATACCGGGAAAATTCAATACACTTATTCGCCGTTTTCTTTCCTTGGGCAGGGGCAAACCTGGGATGAATCTAAAAAGGCTGCTGAAGCTGCCTACTGCGCGAATGAACAGCAAAAATTCTGGGAATTCCATGACATTATTTTTGCCAACCATAATGGTGAAAATCAGGGAGCCTATACAAAAGAACGCCTCGTGGCTTTTGCCAAGGAGCTAGGATTAGATATGGACGCATTCAATGCCTGTTTTAATTCAGGAAAATACGCCCAAACCATCGAAGATAATAATCTGTTTGCCACCCAACAAGGTGCCACCTACACACCATCTTTCCTCGTAGATGGCAAGATCGTTAATGCGAATGAATTGGTCCAGGCAATTGAAGATAGTCTGGCGAAATAGTTCTGCTGAATCTACTAATAGACCCTGATATTTGTGATCAGGGTCTATTTTATTAAACTGACCAGAAAAACGAGAATAGGCGCAATGATCAAAGCGGGTAAAAAACTGCCCGTGCGAATTTTCTTAATCTCCAGGATACTGCTAATGGCTAATCCAGCCAGGATCACGCCCCCCGTTGCTGTCAACTCGGTCATCATCGCATCGGTGGCAATCTGCTGAACCTGCTGTGCCAGAAGGGTGATGGAGCCCTGATAAATCAGCACCGGAAACGCTGAAAATACGACACCCACACCCATAGTGGAGGCAAACGCCATCGCTGTAAATCCGTCCAAAATGGATTTAATCAACAGAGTATTGGCATCACCGGTCAGTCCATCCTGAATGGCTCCAAGGATAGCCATTGGTCCAATTACAAATAACAGTGTGGAGGTAAGAAAACCTTTGATGAATCTCGATGACCCCTCAGACCCCCCATTTCCCCGATTCACTTTGGATTCAAGTTTTACTCCCAACCAGGCGAGTCCTTCCTCAATTTTCCACCATTCCCCAAGTAATATGCCCAGCAGCAGGCTGCCAAGAACAATGAGCGGATTTTGGGTTTTAAGAAAAAGAGAAATAGCATAAGACAGCGTAAATAAACCAAGACCACTGACCACAGTCTGCTTCAAATGATCCTTGATCCGCGAACCCAGAAACAATCCGATTAATCCCCCCAGAATGATGGATGCCGTATTGATGATAGTTCCAGTCATGCTTTTTCAACCTTCGCCATGAGTGGTTTCTTGTGCTGCCCTTGCTGAATCAGATACAGCTCCAAAACAAACAACAGGGAGGAGAGGCGGTTGAGATAACGCAACAGCTCACGATTCTGAAGATCACCACGAAAGATCAACTCTGCTACCCTTCTCTCAGCCCGCCTCGCGATGGTGCGCGCGAAGGATATACCCGCACTGGCAGGGCTGTCTCCAGGAAGGATAAAGCCACTTGGAATTTTAACAACTGTCGAAAAATGGGCAATTTCATCCTCAAGTTTTAACACCTGCTCTTCCTTCACCCGGTGGAATTGATCAGCCTTTTCCGGTGAAGCTGATACCTCTGTCATCACTTCATACAACTCTCGTTGTAAATGAACAAGGAAATCATTCAACATTCGATCCTCAAGAAAGCTGCGTGCCATCCCCAGAGCAGCGGAAAGTTCATCCAATGTACCCAGAGCTTCCATCCGCAGGTCGAATTTTTCCACCCGTCCTTCGCCCAAGATCCCGGTCTTTCCATCATCCCCTGTACGTGTATAAAACTCTTTCATTGCCGCCCCTTTCCTTTTACATAAAGATACGGATGAACGTCAAACGGGAAAGCTTTTTCCAGTTTCTGCTCCCAGACGAATGGTCCGGGTTCGGTCCACCGACCCATTTCCCTATCTATTGATGCCAAACTTGCTTGAATTGATTCAGCAGGATATCTCAATTCTGAAAGCAAGAGAGTGAGCATCGTTCGGGTACGCACATTTGAGGAATAGGAAGCATCTACTCCCTGCTCCCGAGCAAAATCCTCAACAATTTGTCGCCATTGGTTCAAGCGCATTGGTAATTCTGCCTGAATTTTTTTCTCCCAGGCAGTGCGCCTCTTTTCAATAAGATTGGAAAGGGTTTCTTTTACCTGCTCCAGCTCCCGCCCTTCGTGGGTGGTCAGCCGTTGCCATGCCAGCAACAGGTTGCCAACCGTTAAGGGTGGCAAATTCTTTTCCATTTGCCAGAGGATTACCTCGGATGAGAGGTAGTTTTCTAGCTCATGAGTGGAAGATAGAATAAATGCCCGATCTTCTTCCAACTTCCGGTAGGTCATTTAATTTCCTGACGGCGTTTCAGACTCTACGGTGGACTCTGTTGTCCGGGCGGTAGTCAGATACCAATCACCAATCGTCGCCAACCGATCACTGGTATCAAATAGAGGTCCCATCGTAACGCCTTTGATCAGGTTGGATACACCGTAGTTATAGACTGGATAAAAAAGCGGTAAGGCGGGCAGTTCCTCGGCAAAAATTGCCTGGAAGTTATGGTAAAGGCGCGTCCGTTCTGCCAGGTTTGTCGTCACTCTTGCCTGCTCGATCGAATCACTCGCCAGCCGATTCTTCCACTGGGAGTAATTTTGACCGGTCTTTGCCTGCCCCAAATCCCAAAAAGGATAGGGGTCTGGATCCGGTGTCTGGCTTAAATTCAAGTCGACAAGGGCAGCCTGATAAGCACGGGTATCCAATTTTTCAGCCACGAACACATCAGGTGGAACCGCTTCAAGTTCAACTTTTACACCGATGGATGTCCAGTTTTCTGCGATCATTTTGGCAACGTTCAAGTGCAGGTCGTCATCGGGATAAGAAAGAACGAAGGATAATTCGGTTTCTTCCTTCTTGCGTACCGTATCGGTTTCGCCACTGATAACGTATCCGGCGTTTTTCAATAATTCTTCGGCAGCTTGTGGATCATAAGGTACCGGTTCAATCGAATCATTGTACGCCCAGGTTCCAGGCAAGATCACGCTGTCAGCCTGGATAGCCTGACCGTTAAAAATTTCCTGTAAAATCGCCTGCCGGTCTATGCCTAAGAGCAATGCCCGCCTTACATCCGCTTCCTGAAAAAATGGAACACTGACATCATCCAGATTTAGCAAAAGAAGGCTGATCCTGGGCAGACGCCCGGTGTAAAGGTTAAGATCTTCATTCATCAACGCCTGAGGAACCAGATTTGCAGGAATCTCGCTGATACCCTGCACCAACCCTTCCTGAAAGGCATTGAAAGCGCTCTGAGCATCCGGGTAGTAACGGAAAATAAGTTCCTGCAGGTAAGGGGCTTTGCCGGCATATTTCGGAAATGCTTTCAGGCGAACCCCGGCGATCGAATCATTCTCCATGATCAGTTGGTCAAATTGATAAGGACCACTACCAACAGGTTGAAGGTTAAGAGGCGATGAAGCGATTTCTTCAAGATTTTTACCTTCAAAGAGATGTTGAGGGATTATCCCGAAAGCAAGATAATCCATAAACGGCGCAAAAGCTTCAGGCAATTTGAGCTGCATATTCTGATCATCAAAGATATGAACTTCCACCGAATTCCACAGTTGACGGATGTCCTTGGCAATGTAGCCTTTGCCATTCCGCATCAATTCAATGGTGAAAAGCACATCCTTTGTGGTAACCGGTTCGTTATCATGCCAGACCAGATCAGGTTTGAGTTGAATATTGTAAAGGATTCCATCCTGAGAGACTCCAATCGTCTGAGCCAGATCAGGGCTGGCAATGCCACGAGAATCAAATCGGACCAAACCAGAATAAATGAGCGAATCCATATCCCGATCGACACTATTCGCGTCATCCAGCAGCGGGTTCAGACGCTGCAAACTGCCAATCAAAGCCTCGGTATACACTCCACCCTGTGCAGGCTGAGGAGTAGAATTTTCACCCAAGCCGCCGCGCCTTTCAAGAATCAACAAAAGACCGACTACCAAACCAGTCAGAAAGAGAATCAGAAGTTGCCAGCGATATTTTTTCATAGGGTTTATATAAAAATGCGGCTACCCTTCATCAAGTATAGCCGCCTCGAATTATAGGGTATGCAGATTCAGATACTCGATTTTACCCCTCAAGAATAACCGCAGTTACAGTGAGGATGAAGAATAAAACGCTTAAAACGATGGTCGCCCAAAAGAGAGTTTTTTCAATGCCACGCCGGGCAGTGTAAACACCACCGGTATCGGCTCCCGTTAATCCTCCGAGACCTATCCCTTTGTTTTGCAGAATGACACTGACGATAAGCGCCAGTGACGTTATAATTAATGCGATGTCGATGTACAGTTTCACGAGTATCCTCCTAAGATAACGAACATCGAAAATTATACCGTTCATTACAGAAAAAAGTCAACCTAATGATTGAAGTCGTTTGCAACCTGCATGTCCACTCCACTTACTCTGATGGCAGTGGTGATTACTCCGATATTGCTTCGCAAGCCCTGAGTTCAAATGTGGATGTAGTCATTATCACGGATCATAATATTCGGGTCAAAGGGCTTGAAAAAGTCATCGAAAGAGATGGAAAAAGGGTTTTGATCCTCACGGGTGAAGAAGTTCACGATGCCAATCGCATGCCGCAAAAGAACCACTTGCTGGTAATTGGTTGTAATCGTGAAGCTGCGCCTTATGCTTACGATCCGCAGCGGCTCATTGGTTTTGTCGACCGTCACCAGGGGTTAACCTTCCTGGCGCATCCCTTTGAGTATGCACTGCCTTTGTTCAATGAAAAAGAAATCTCCTGGGATTCATGGGAGGTAAATCACTTCACCGGGATCGAGCTCTGGAACGGTTTTAGCGAATTCAAAACCGTCGTTCACACCCTGCCTCAAGCTCTCTATTACGCATTTTTCCCGAAAAATCTCCCTCACGGACCACTCCCGCAAACGTTAAACAAATGGGATGAGCTCCTTGCAAAGGGTCAAAAGGTCGTCGCCATTGCCGGTTCAGATGCACACGCGTTAATTTACCGGTTGGGTCCATTTCATAAAAAGATCTTCCCTTATCAGTATCATTTTTCCGCCATTAACAATCATCTCCTCTTGAACCAGCCTTTAACAGGAGAGCTTAATACCGATCGGGAATTGATCCTCAATGCTTTACGGAATGGATCCTCCTTTATTGGTAACGATCTTCTGGCACCAAGCCAGGGGTTCACCTTTACCGCTGAAAATGAGGAGCGCCAGATCTACAGCGGTCAGGAATTATCAATTCAGAATGGCGCTACATTCCGCGTTTCGCTGCCAGTGCGGGCTTCATTACGACTGATCCACAATGGCGTGGAAATCGAGTCCGTTGAAAATGCCGATCATCTCGTTAAAACAATTGTCGCACCTGGGGCTTACCGGGTGGAGGCAGCACTCAAGATCAATGGCAAACCTCGCGGCTGGATCTTTAGCAACCCGATTTACATTCGAAAGGATCGAGTCGGATTGCATTAGCTCTGGGTCTCGCTCGTTTTTCTTCCGTTATCTCCAGAACTCAGCGACAAATTACCGGTGAATTTTTGGAATCCCTTGGATATAATAGTTTACGATGAACAAACTTGATCAGATCGAAAAAAGGATTCGCTCATTGTTTGAAACAAGTACAGCCGTGATTCCATGGTCAGATCCAAATGATCGCATGGTGCATGAGCTCTCCATTGCCATTCAGGACCTGTTCATGGGAGGCATCCCGGCAGATCAATTTACTGCGCCAGTATTTCAAATTAATCTCAATCCGCAAACGTTTTACCAATGGAAAAATCAGCCGGAGTGGGAAAGGACGCTCATCAATCTTCTGGTGTCTTCTGCCCAGGAGTACAATGTTCATTTCCAAACCTTGCCAACAGTCAAACTATCCGCTGATGCTTCGCTGATGGTCGATGACGTTGCCATCACACTGAAAGAGTCCGCTTCTCCAGCAAGAGCTGAAACCAGTGCAGTATCGCTCGTCGAATCAGCCGCGCCTGCCAGCCTGAATCCACAGGACGTGAAAACACCTATCCTCATCCTTCAGGATGGAAAAACCATCCCGCTCAACCGCAGCGTGATCAACCTCGGCAGAAAAAGTGCCAATCACATCGTCATCAATGACTTGCGCATTTCCAGGGTTCATGCTCAAATCCGGCAGGTGAAAAATGACTACATCCTTTTCGATGTGGGTTCAACGGGAGGAACCTACGTGAATTCCAATCGCATCGAACAACATACGCTGCGCCCGGGAGATGTCATCTCCCTTGCCGGGTATTCCATGATTTTCGCTTCAGATCTGGAAAGCCCTGAAAACCCTAAAAAGGGGATCACATCGGAATTACGTTGCACAAAAGAGGGGGAATAAGCCATGCTGGCGGTGATTATTTTGATCTTGCGGATTGTCCTGCTGCTCGCTTTACTCTCCTTTGTGGGCTGGGCATTTTTTACCCTTTGGCGGGATCTTAAATTCCAATCCCAAAGCCTGATCTCGCAAAAAATTCCCTACATTTCCATCAGCCGCGAGCACGATACTGCTGAAAACAAACAAGTCTTCACCATTCCAGAATTACGAATTGGTCGCGATCCAACTTGCGAGATCCAGTTAGATGATGAAACCGTCTCCAACCAGCATGCCAGGTTGTGGTTTCGCAACAAACAGTGGTGGATTGAAGACCTCATGTCGACAAATGGCACTTTTCTAAATGACGAAAAGGTAGAAACCCCCACGATTCTCATTAGTGGTGATGAGATCCGCGTAGGCAAAGTATTACTCATCATTGAAATACAACCTTAGACAGATTAAGCAAGGAGTGAATAAAATGAACGAAAAACCGGTTCTAGGTGTGATTGGTGGTTCAGGCTTATATGATTTTCCTTCTCTTGAAAATACCGAGCAGTTTAATCCTGAAACGCCTTTTGGCTTTCCCAGCGCGCCAATCATCCTCGGAAATCTCAAAGGGAAGAAAGTAGCCTTCCTTGCCCGTCACGGCATCGGTCATACCATTCCACCTGGCGAAGTGAATTACCGTGCCAATATTTGGGCATTGAAATTGCTCGGCGTGGAACGTGTCATTGGGGTTAGCGCCTGCGGTTCCCTGCGTGAAGATTTTGCCCCGGGTCATATCGTTATTCCGGATCAAATCTATGATCATACGCTAAATCGTCCGCGCTCTTTCTTTTCCGAAGGGCTTGTGGTGCACATCAGCAGTGCGGAACCATTCTGCCCGGAACTTTCCACCCAGTTGTATCAATCCGTTTCAGCCAGTGGTACGATGGTGCACAAAGGCGGTGGGATGATCACGATTGAAGGTCCACGTTTCTCCACCAAGGCTGAATCCAATATCTACCGCGCCTGGGGTCTATCGCTGATTGGCATGACCACCTCACCTGAAGCTTTTCTGGCAAGGGAAGCTGAAATGTGCTATGCAGTAATGGCGCATGTCACCGATTATGACGTCTGGCATATCACCGAGGAAGCTGTAAATGTAGAAATGGTGGTCAAAACGCTGCATGAAAATACTGAAATAGCCCAGCAAAGCATCACCACTCTGGTGGAATTCCTGCCGGAAAGTTCGCCATGCAGTTGTCAGAATGCTCTTGAAAACGCCATCATCACCAATCGAGCCAGGATATCCCCTGAAATTGCTGAAAAATTAGGGTTATTGGTCGATAAATACTTAAAGTGAACCATCTCCTTCTGGATAATCGTTCGCCAAGGAACCAGGTCCAAACCAGGTTGATCCTCCTGGAGTTGGTTTTCATGTTACTTGGCTGTGTCATTCTTACTTTTGCCCCGGCAGTTCGCATGCACACGCTGGAAACGGATTTGCGCTGGCAGCAATGGGTGGGTTTTATTGTTTGGGTGATAGGTTACGGCACTCTTTTCGTTCAGGCAAACAAATATCTCCCTGATCGAGATCCCTACCTGCTGCCGATCATTTCCCTGCTAAATGGCTGGGGATTGCTGATGATTTACCGTCTGGATCCGATGTATGGATTCAGACAGACCATTTGGATGGCGCTTGCAATTGCAGTGGTGATTTTTGCTTTACGGATACCTGACATCTTGACTTTCCTTCGTCGCTACAAGTATGTCTGGCTAATTGGTGGAATCCTGCTGACCCTGTTGACCTTCATTATTGGCGTCTATCCTGGTGGTTCGGGACCCGGGCTTTGGCTCAGTTTGGGTGGACTGTACGTTCAACCTTCGGAGATCTTAAAATTTCTCCTCGTCATCTACCTCGCTGCTTATCTGGCGGATTCTTTCCAACTTCGCGTCAATCTTGCCAGGCTGCTTACTCCGACACTTATCCTGATCGGGCTGGCAGTTCTTATTCTGGTTGCTCAACGTGACCTTGGAACTGCCTCGTTGTTTATAATCCTTTACACAGTAGTCATCTACCTGGCTTCAGGGAAACGGCGAATATTACTGATCAGTTTCCTACTGGTTTCCGTTGCCCTTGTCATTGGCTACCTGGTATTTGATGTGATTGAGCTGCGGGTTGAAGCCTGGCTCAATCCCTGGCTGGATGCACGGGGAAGATCATACCAGATTGTCCAATCTCTAATCGCAGTGGCGAATGGCGGGCTGGCAGGAAGAGGAATTGGTCTCGGCAGCCCTGGAGTGGTTCCGGTAGTGCATTCAGATTTTATTTTTTCTGCCATTCTGGAAGAATTCGGAACCGCTGGCGGCTTCCTGATTGTGAGTCTGTTTGCCTTCCTTACCATACGCGGTTTTACCATTGCCCTCCATGCCCCTAACCAGTACCAACGTTTTTTAGCTGCTGGCTTCAGTTCCTATTTCGCCACCCAATCCATTTTGATCATGGGGGGAACGATCCGGCTGCTGCCTCTGACCGGCGTAACCTTGCCTTTCGTCTCCTATGGCGGCACTTCGCTCGTGGTCTCCCTCGCTGCAGGTCTTATTCTCCTGCTGGTAAGCAATCAGGCTGAAGATCACCCTGCCGCCATTGACCGTACCAAACCGTACGCACTAATCGGCGGAGTGTACCTGGCAGGTTTTGCTTTAATCATCCTCCTGGCTGCTTACTGGGGCGTCATCCGGGCGGATGATTTACTGGCGAGAGGCGACAATCCACGCAGGGCAATTTCAGATCGCTATGTCTATCGCGGCACCATTGTAGACCGCAATAACCGGGCTTTGACCGGTGTCACTGGGGATACAGGAGCATATAAACGGATTTTGAATTACCCACCTTTATCTTCGGTGATCGGTTATAGCGACCCCAACTATGGTCAAACTGGAATTGAATATTATCTGGATGGGATTCTCCGCGGGATTACTTACAACTCAACATCGGAGATCGAGACTACACGTCTCCTCTACGGTCAGTTTCCACCCGGATTCGATCTCCGTCTCAGTCTGGATTTGCCAATACAGCAAACAGCCGATGAACTCATCAGCAACTATATCGGTTCAGTTGTCGTAATGAACGCTGAAACCGGCGAAATCCTTGCCATGGCTACTTCTCCTACCTTTGATGCCAATCAATTGGACACGAATTGGGAAACCTGGATGCAGGATGAAGATGCACCCTTGCTCAATCGAGCCACCCAAGCCCTCTATCCTCCTGGTGCCACCACTGGTGGGGTTCTGTTAGCACGCATTCATTCCCAGTACTCCTTATCCACGCTCGTACCAGCTTTTTCCTGGACAACAACGCCCGGCGACCCGAATTTTTGCGCCATACAGCCAAATGGAGATCCCTCCTGGGGCGATCTGGTTTCAGCTGGTTGTATCAAAGCACTGGCGACAATCAATCGTTCTTCTTCCATGGCGGATACTCTAGAGCTCTATCAGCAAGTTGGGCTTTTCTTGCCTTTGAATTTACCTCTTGAGGTAAGTCAGCCTGTTCAGGTAGATACAGCCCCTGATTATTACAGCCTGTATTCCGGAGACGCAGGGATCCTGGTTTCTCCGACACAGGTTGCGGTTGTGGCTGCCACACTCTCCAATGGTGGAAAAGTGGTTTCCCCGCAAATCGCAACCGCCTATCGAAAGCCGGATGGTGATTGGAATCTGATTGCGATTACGTCCAACCCTGCCCCGGTTGAGGAATTCAACGCTGACGAAGCTGCAAATTTACTGAGTTCGGGCAACCTTCCCGGGTGGGAAATTTCAGCTTACGCCCTGCATGAAGAAGCAAAAATTTCCTGGTTTGTTGCCGGCACTCCTGGTGACTGGTATGGCACCCCGGTAGTAGCAGTTGTCGCGCTCGAAAATGGATCGCCCGCCGCTACCCGCCAGCTTGGTGAACAACTCTTCCTCCAAGCCACCACCCATAACACCCAATAGCAAGCCGGACGTTGATAACAACGTCCGGCTTAATTTGTTCTTCAGCGAATGGGAAGTATCCCGTTTAGTACGTGATTTTCAGAAAATGCCGCTTCCCCACTTGTAAAACTCCGTCGGTTGAGGGCAAAAAGGCTGGATCTTCAATGATCCTTCCTTCGAAACGCACTCCTTTTTGTTCCAATAACCGCCTTCCTTCACTTTTACTTTTTACCAATCCGGATCTGAGCAGAATATCCATGATGGTTTCCTCTTTTTGACAGCGGATGGAAGGAATTTCTTCGGGCACACTCCCTTTCTGGAAGGTTTCGACAAAAATTTTTTCGGCTTTATTGGCTTCATCTTCGCCATAAAAAGCAGCGCTGATTTCCCTCGCCAGACGCATTTTGGCATCACGCGGGTGAAGGGTACCTTCACGTAACCCGTTTTCAATGGCAGCAATTTCAGGCGGAGTGAAGCGCGTTACCAGGCGGAAATAAACTCCCATGGCAAAATCGGGAATGCTCATCACCTTACCGTACATATCTGCCGCATCCGTGTTAATGGGAACATGATTACCCAAAGATTTACTCATCTTCACCACGCCATCCGTCCCCGGTAAAATCCCCAGGATAATGGCGATATTGGGCTGCAGCCCCATGAATTCCATGATTTTTCTTGAAGCGGTCATGATATTAAACAACTGGTCGGTTCCGCCCACCTGCACATCAGCTTTGAGTGTGTAGGCATCATATCCCTGCATCAGGGAGTAAAACGTTTCATGCAGGTAAACCGGGTCCCCTTTTTCCCATCGCAGCTTGAAGTTTTCGCGGGTGAGGAACTGTTGAATGGTGAAATTCGAGGCAAGGCGGATCAGATCACGAAAAGTGATTCCAGAAAGCCATTCGGCATTATAGCGAATGTGCGTTTTCTCAGGATCCAGTATACGGAATGCCTGCTCGGCATATGTACGCGCATTAGCTTCCACTTCCTCCGTGGTAAGTTGAGGTCGCAACACATCTTTATCGGAGGGGTCCCCAATCAGGGAAGTGTAATTACCAATGACAAAGGAAACATCATGCCCCAGTTCCTGGAACTGGCGCAATTTTCGCATTGGAACAGTGTGCCCAAGATGTAGATCAGCCTTTGTAGGATCAAAACCGCAATAAACGCGCAACACCCTTCCTTCTTTTTGGCAGGTTTGCAGTCGAACGCGCAATTCATCCGCCATCTTTTTCTTAAGTGTTTCGTCGCCATATTCCGTACCCTGCATCAAATATTCGACTTGTTCATTGATGTTCATTGCGGCTTCCTCCTTTTTTGTTAAGTTGAATTTAGAAGTAGATTATACCAGCAGACGGTACTCCTTTCGGAAAAACCCTATCTAGTACCTATGCGAAATGTAGCTCTGCTGGGGGTTCATGCTATAATTTTGCTATTATGGAAAAAGCAGTTCTGGTGCTGAATTCAAATTTCGAACCAATTAACGTGTGCGGATTTCAGCGCGCTATTGGATTGATGGTTACTCATAAAGCCACACTCATCTTGAACGGGCGGGGGATCATTCACACTGCAAATACAACCTACCCCATCCCATCCGTCATTCGCCTTTCCTACATGGTTCACGCGCCTCGTCCGCGGGTGGCACTCTCCCGCCGTGAAATATTTCGCCGCGATCATTACACCTGCCAGTACTGCGGGAAAACAACTCCATATCCGACTGTGGATCATGTTGTGCCGAAACGACTTGGCGGTTCCCATGATTGGAGAAACCTCGTTACCGCTTGCTCTGCCTGCAATCACCAGAAGGGCGGACGTACCTTACCAGAAACCGGAATGAACCTGCTGAAAATTCCGAAGGAACCTCCGGCAACTGCAGGGTATATCTTCGCTCATTACCTGCCTGAAAACCACGAATGGCGGGAGTTCTTAGAAGGCTGGTAATCCCTAGACCTCAAACAGATCCTGCGCCAGTGATATCTCGCCCTGAAAATGTTTTCGAGCTTCTGCCAGCAGTACTTCTTCATTAACCCGATTGTCATAATGGATGAGAATCAGTTTTTTCACCCCCGCATCACGGGCAATGATCCCAGCCTGTTCGGGGGATGTATGACCTTTAGCAGCGCCAGCAGCTTCCTGCAGTAAAACCGCAGCCCCGCTAGCCAACCGCAGCACATTCTGACAGGGTTCCGTATCGCAAGAATAAGCCACAACCCGGTGGCTGCCAAGCTCCACCCTCAACCCGATGGTCGGTACTAAATGAACCACTGGTAGGGCGAAAACCTTCACCTCATTATCCGAGAGAATCAGCGGCTCGCCCTCTTGAGGAGTGGGGGCAAAATTAACCGGAAACATCTCTTTCCAATCCAGCCAGCCAAAAAGATCCAATAACTTTTTCGCCTTTTCAAGGGTAACTTCCAGACCATGGATGGTTAAAGGAGTGGTTCGCTTTTCGAGCCACATATCCATGAGCAGTAATGGCAAACTGCCCACATGATCCGCATGAAAATGGGTTAAAACCAGATCGGTAACGGCATGGATCGAGGATCCAGCCATCGAGAGTTTCGCCATCGGATTATCGCCACAATCCACCAGAATGACTTTCCGGGCACCTTCGATCAGAAGATGGGTATTATCCTGCCCTTCTTTGGCGACAGCATTCGCAGAACCTAAAATGACAAATCGGCTCATCGCTCCTCCTCCCAAACGTGTCTATACCTAGTCCAGCGCAGTATTTCCTGCTGTTTTTCGTGGTGAGAGATGCCGGACAACCAAAGTAATCGTCGATCCGATGAAGACGATCGCCATCAGTGCCTGGTTGCTGTTAATTCCGGCAATAGGAGAATTAACAATCCGGATAAACTCCAGGAAAAATCGCCCAATAGAATAAATAGCCAGGTAGAGGAAGAAAATATCTCCTGCGATAAGTTTATCTTTGAACTTTCTGGCGACCACCAGCAAAACCGCCATATTCAACAAATTCCAGAGAGATTCGTAGAGGAAGGTGGGATGATAGGTTTCGATATTTTCAAAACCGGGCAATCGGTGTGCTGGATCGATCGGAATTGCCCAGGGAAGATTGGAGGGCATACCATACACTTCCTGATTGAAGAAATTACCCCATCGTCCGACCGCCTGCCCGAGTGCAACAGCAGGTGCCACGATATCCACCCAGGTCATAAAGCTTAATTTCTTGCGGCGGCAGTAAATCCACAAGGCGAGCACCCCTGCCATCACCGCCCCCGGAATCCCCAACCCGCCTTTGCGGATGTTAAAAATTTGAAGGGGATGAATAAAATAAGGGTTTTTTCCATTGATCAATAAGGTCGAATCAGGCGTCAATACGTGCCAGATGCGTGCCCCAATAATCCCAGCCATCAACAGCCAGGGAAGTAAATCCCAAACAATATCACTGTCGAAACTGCGTCTTTTTGCTTCTTTCGAAGCTAATACTGCAGCCAGTAAGGCACCCGCGATAATGATCAAAGCGTAAAAGTAAATTTTGATCCCAAAAATCGTAAAACCGTCAACCATGTTTAAGTCCTCTCCATTTATCCAGCATCTACTTTTGTATCCTTCGCTTGCCGGTGTACGAATAAAATGCGTTGGATTGCAGTGAAATTAGCCAGAATGGCAATCAACCAGATGGCGATCACGGGTTTACCGATTAGCAGGAAAAAAATCAACGAGATCATGCGCTCCAGACGGGAAAAAAATCCTACCCGCGCATTTAATTGCAATCCTTCTGCCCGCGCCCGTGTGTAGGAAACCATCAGGTTACCCGCAGCCGCAATGTAAACGAGAAGTGCAGTGGTGGTGTCCGCTTTCCCGTTATAGTAGACCAATAATCCACCCAGGATGAAAAGCTCGGAGTAGCGATCCATCACTGAATCAAAAAAACCACCGAACCGGGTTGGAGTGCCTAGTTTTCGAGCCATCGCCCCATCCACAGCATCCAAAGGGGCACCAATAAGCAGAATTAACCCGGCTAATGGGAATCTGCCCAACGCTGCAAACACAGCAGCGACGATTGTTATTACCAGTCCGAAAGTCGTGATCAGATTAGGCGTCAGTCCTAACTTTAAAAGGAAAGCAGCGATCGTGTCCAAAATTCCCTTGAACGTTTGACGCATAAATTGTTCAAAAGACCAGTTTTTTTTCACTTCCGGTGGGGTTGGTTTCTCAGTTGTCATCTCGCCTGCCAATAAAGGTGAATTTTACTCTAAGTTAAGGCAAATCAAATGTCCATTATTCTTCGAATTCTTCTTCAGTCAGAGGATCTTCTTCTGAATTCACTAAAACTTCCCGTTCTTTACCACTGCCGGTTGCCGGTCCAATCACGCCCATTTCTTCCAACTCCTCCATCAATCTGGCTGCACGTGGAAAACCGATGCGCAATCTTCTTTGCAACAAGGAAGTGGAAGCTCTGCCCGCCGCCTTCACGATATCTTCTGCCTGCTGAATCAATTCATCATTCTCCATCCCGCTTGTCTGCCCTACCATTTCTTCCCACGGAGCACTCTGTAGCGGCGCAGGAGGATGCTTTCCTTGCCAGTATTTAAGAACCTTTTCAATTTCCGCATCGCTGACAATGACACCCTGTATACGCTGCAATCCGGAGCGCGCCGGATCGAGAAAGAGCATATCACCTCTGCCAAGCAATTCTTCCGCCCCGCTTGAGTCCAGAATCACTCTTGAATCCACCGAAGTGGCTACAGCAAACGAGATTCGTGCTGGAAAATTAGCTTTAATCAAACCAGTTACCACATCCGTACTGGGGCGCTGGGTGGCTACAATCATGTGGATCCCGGTCGCTCGTGCCATTTGCGCCAGGCGGATGAGACTACGCTCGGTTGGATCAGGAGCACTCATCATTAAATCAGCCAGTTCATCAATAATGATGACGATTCGTGGCAGCGGAGGTTTTTTCTTCTGCTGCATTTTCAGGTTATAAGCTGTCAGGTTGCGTGCATTCACCTCTTCCAACAACCGGTAACGACGGTCCATTTCCATTTGTGCCCAGCTCAACACTGCGAGCATTCGTTCCAGCTCAGTTTCAACTTTGCCCATCAAATGCGGCAGCCCATTAAACCTTACCAGTTCCACCATTTTTGGGTCAAGCATCACCAACCTTAATTGCTCGGGAGAGTTATTCATTACCAGGCAGGTGGTTAAAGCGGTGACGCAAACAGATTTGCCCGAATTTGTCGTTCCGGCAATCAACAGGTGAGGTAATTTTTCCAGATCAGCATGCACAGGTTCTCCTGAAACATCCCGTCCCAGAGCGAGTTTGAGCGGTGTTTTCTTTTGAAAAAAGGTTTCAGAAGCCAGCAAGGGTTTAAGGCGCACGAAAGCGCTATCCACGTTTGGAACTTCCACTCCAACATAGGATTTTCCCGGCACCGGTGACTCAATCCGCAGCCGTTGGGCTGCTAACGCTAGCGCAAGATCACGGGAAAGACTGGTAATCCGGGATACTTTCACTTTATGACGCACGGTTTTTCCATCCGGTCCAATTCGCTCCGAATACCCTGGCTCAACCGCATACTGAGTAACACTGGGACCAATTCGATAGCCAATCACTTTTACCGGAATTCCAAATTCTGCCAGCTTTCTTTCAATCACCAGCGCATTTTCTTTGATTACTATTTCATCAGGTGTTCTTAGTTGCTCATCCATCAATAGAGATAAGGGAGGCAGCTCCTCGTCGATTCTGAACGGAGGCACTGTCTTCTCAGCAGGAGGCACTGTTTTTAGTGATGCCTGGTTA
>JAGPFF010000076.1 GCA_018056725.1 Anaerolineaceae bacterium | reverse complement strand
CCTCCACCACATCTTGATCGATCCGGATTTCACCCGTGAACCATTACCGCAGGTTGAGTACATTTGCATTTCTCATGCCCATAGAGACCATATTGGCAAGATAACCGAGGTACCTGAGAGAACAATTTTGGCGTCTCCTCAAGTTTGTGATATTTTGCTCGAAAAGGGCATCCCTTCTTCACGAATGAGACCTGTCATTGCCGGAGAACAAATCGAGAACATTGAAATTTACCCGGGGTACAGCGTTGTTAATGACCCTGTGTACTTTCTCATGAGTCTGATTTTTCGTGCTCGCCGTCCAGATCCCGGTGGTGTGCCATTATCTTTTTATATTCGCGATGATGCCGATCTATTACATATTGGGGATGCTCACCGCTTTCCGGTAGAGCTTCACCCTGACATTTTCTGCCTCCCATGGCGCAAGTCACCCATTAATTCCTCCAGGTACACGGCGATGATTCTTGCCATGGTGAACCAACTGTCAGCCCCTTACCTGCTCCCGATTCATCACGACTTACCGGGAACGGAGACTGACCCGGCTGAGATTGCGCGCCATGTGGATTCTTCACTGCTATTAGGCGACAACTGGCATGAATTCAGGGAGAGAAACCTGGTAAGCGAGAAATAAATAATTTCCCCTAGATCTTCCTCCCTTTGCGGTAGTCATTTTTCGCCAAGTATGGGGCAGGGAACCGTTGAAAAAAATAAACTAGCAAGTGAGTCAAACTTGTAACGATTTCAAAAAATCAACACTGAATCACTGGAGCTGTTTGCTAAGAAAGGAGAGATGATGAAAAAGCAAAAAGTGGCGATTGTAACAGATGGAGCCTGTTCATTGACCCCGGTGCAAGGCGAACAGATGGGCATCCATGTTGCGCCTGTTTATCTAACCTTTGGTGATAAAACCTACCGCGCCGGCGTTGATCTGGATGAAGCAGAATTTTATCGTTTGCTCGCCGCCAGTAAAAAGCTGCCCACTACTGCTCAACCAACAGCTGGAGATTTTCTTAACCTTTATCACCAACTGGCGGAGGAAGTGGATGAGATCGTCACCATCGTGATTTCTCACCACATGAGCGCCACTATTCAATCAGCTGAAATGGCAAAGGAACAATTTGATGCTGTGCCTGTGCATATCATTGACTCGGAATCTGTTTCCCTGGGCTTGGGTATGATCACACTCGCAGCAGCCAGGGCAGCGCAAGAAGGTCAGAATGCCCAAGCTGTGATTCAACTGGTGCAGGAATTGAAGCAAAAAATTAAAGTTATGTTTACTGTTGAGACGCTGGATTACTTATACAAAGGCGGGCGAATTGGCGGAGCAACGGCGTTCCTGGGTTCAGCCTTGAACATTAAACCGATTCTTTATATCAAAGATGGTAGGATCGAACCGTTAGAAAAACAACGCACGCGAAAACACTCCATATCCCGCTTGTTGGAACTGATGGAGGAAAGCGTCGGTAATCAGCCCGTTCATCTGGCGATTTTACATGGGAATGTCCCCGAAGAAGCGTACCAGATGGAGCAATCCATTCGCCGCCGGTTTAATTGTGCCGAGCTGATCACTTCGGATATGGGACAGGTGATTGGTGTCCATGCAGGTCCGGGGACACTGGGTTTGGTATTTTACACCAACGAAGAAAGAGGAGCTTGAGCAAATTCATGGATGTTTCATTGTTGCAATGGATTGGATTGATTGGAATTGGTCTGCTTACAGGTAGTGTGGTAGGTCTAACTGGAGCCAGCGGAGTGGTGGTGGTGGTGCCCCTTCTTTCCGTGCTGATGGGTTTTTCGGTGCACGAGGCAATTGGCACCAGTCTATTTGTGGATGTCATCACTCCGCTGTTTGTAGCCTGGTCTTATTATAAAAGTGGAAATGTTAACCTGAAATCCGGTCTCTGGCTGGCAGCCGGCTCGATCATCGGCGCGCAAATTGGCGCTTCATTTGCCAATGTCTCGCTTTCCAGCAACCAGATGGGGATAGGCTTCGTCATCATGATGTTTGTGATGGCGATTGCCATGTGGAGAAAATCAAAGTTGCCGGCAAAGCCAAAAGAGGAGTCGGCGACCATTCAACCGATGACAGCCAAGACCATTTTCATGTCGCTTGGGATTGGGCTTTTGTTGGGCATCATGAGTGGATTGTTTGGTGCCGGTGGTGGGATGGCTTTTCTGATTACTCTTATTCTTGTCCTCAAATACCCGACCCATAAAGCCATTGGCACTTCTTCTCTGATCATGTCCCTGACAGCCGCATCTGGAACAATTGGATATGCCGCACACGGGAATGTCAATTTTTCCTCCGGTTTATTCGTGGCGGCAGGATCCATACTGGGAGGATTATTGACGGCACGGCTGGCAAACAAAGTAAGTGAAAAAACCCTGGAAAAATTAATCAGTGGCGTTTTTGTCGGGCTTGGTGTATTAATGATTTTTACCTCGAATTTTTAATCCTCCTTGTGAACAAGAGGTTACCTTTCCAAGGATAGGTGGATTGCCATAAAAAAATTTCTCTTTGCTCTGGTTCTCTTTATTGCCCTGGTTTTTCTCCTGACCCGGTTTTCCGAAGTATCGGAAATGGTGACCATTTTGAGTCGGGCAAAACCAGAATTCTTGATTTTGGCACTACTGCTGGCGGGGTTGTGGATCACCAATATGGGCTTGTCCTATTCGGTTGCATATCGCCTGGTAGGGTTGAAAGAGTCGCTGGGGCATATGATTGTACTGAGTTCGGCAGCCATTAATTTCCTTGGCGTGATCGCACCCTCCGCTGGAATTTCATCTCTGGCATTGTTTATCTCGGATGGCAAAGAAAAAGGGCATCCGAGCTCTCGTGTAACTATTGCGTGCATGTTTTATATTTTGTTCGATTATTTTGGCTTATTTTTGACTGCGCTCGCTGGTTTGCTGATCCTATTGCATCGTGATAAATTGGGCTGGGCGGAAATTGCAGCGACCTGCCTTTTGGGTCTAATCGTTGCCGGTCTGGTTTTATTGCTCTATTTAAGCATCAAGCATCTTGACTGGCTAAAAAAGTTCCTGTCTTGGGTCATCAACGCGATCAACAGCGTGATTCACCTGGTGGCAAAAAAGACCAGTATAAACGAAGCTCAGATGATCCATTTTGCTGAAGAAATTCGCCTCGGTGCGCAAGCCATACAGGATGACTATCGCCGTCTGCTCATTCCGGTCTTTTTGGCATTGACCAACAAAGCTCTGTTGATTCTCATCCTTGCCATGTTATTTTTGGGATTTGGGTTTCCCGTTGATTTGGGTATTGTGGTGAGCGGTTTTACGTTAGGCAATCTCTTTACCATCGTCTCCCCGACGCCTTCAGGCATTGGAGTTGTAGAAGGGATGATGACGCTGGCTCTGGAAATGTTAGGGATCGAAATCGAAGCAGCGACAATTCTTACTCTTTCTTTCCGGGCGATCTCTTTTTGGATCCCGTTTTTTGTTGGCATGATTGCCTTTCGTGCCTTATCCTCTCGAAGAGGAGCGGTCTCTTCAACGTAAGGCTTGAAAGGGATACACATTTTCAACGAAGAAAGAATATTAAATCTAAAAAGGAAACGACAATGGAAAAACAAAATCATATTCGTATCAATAACACGATCCTGGGACCATTGGAACGCCCGGCATTAAATTGGCTCGCGGATCATATGCCCGCGTGGGTCATGCCTGATCATCTTACGGCGTTGGGCTTGTTCGCTTCACTTATCATATTTTTCGCTTACAGCGCAACGACTGTTGACGCGGGCTTTCTGTGGCTGGCTAGTTTTGGCTTCGTCTTAAATTGGTTTGGCGACAGCCTGGATGGAACACTGGCGAGAAAGCGGCATATCGAAAGACCACTCTATGGTTTTTTCATTGACCATATCATTGATGCGTTAAGCACCCTGTTAATATTTTTGGGTCTGGGATTTTCTCCACTGGTACGCTTTGAATTTGCCTTACTGGCATTAATCGGATATCTGTTGCTCTCCATTTACACGTATTTGTCCACCTATACCAATCATGTCTTTCAGATATCCTTCAGCGGGTTAGGGCCCACCGAAATTCGCTTTATCGCGCTGGTGGTAAACACAGTGATTTTCTTTGCCGGAAATCCTCACTTCAAAATCAGCTTCCTGGGTGAAAGCCTTTTTACAATCTTTGATGTTACTGCCCTCGTCATTGCCCTGATTTTGTTCATTATGTTCCTGGTTTCCTCATTTTCCACGGCTGCAGTGCTGCGAAAAAAAGATAACGCAGAATTGGCGAAAGTTCCGAAGAAATAAAAAGGCAGAATTCAACTTCTGCCAGTATTTTGGCTTCTTTGAAAAAGGATCAGGCAGCCCTTATTGTGTTTCCGTTATTTTATGGATGCTGCGCGGAGTTTCGGTATTGTAACCTTTAACTTGTGTCAGGTGATAAGTGAAAAGTTGGGCTGGAATGATGCTTACCAGTGGGGTCAGCCATTCGGGTATGCCTCTAGGGAGCGGAAGGCTGGTTCGGGCAAGGTTGAGGACATCAGGGACATCCGAGATGAGGGTTAATTCTGCCCCAAAATCATTGCGCAAATGCAGAAATGCTTCCTTCAAATTTGAAAGCACCTTCCCGTGTGGCGCTACAGCCATTACCGGGAAGCCGCTCTCGATCAACGCAATTGGACCATGCTGGAAGTCAGCGGATGAATAAGGTTCAGCCATAATGAAAGTGAGCTCCTTCAATTTCAATGCCCACTCGTAAGCAGTAGCGTAATTGTAACCACGCCCCAGTAC
>JAGPFF010000037.1 GCA_018056725.1 Anaerolineaceae bacterium | reverse complement strand
AATTGATACTTTGCCCTTCGCGCTCCGCACGGACAATGCCGCGATCGCGCAGGATTTTGAGATGGCGTGAAACGGTGGGCTGGGGCAATTCGAGCGCAGCGGCGATTTCATTGACACAATGCGGGTTCTCCGCCAGGGTATAAAGGATGAGGATTCGGTTGGGATCCGCCAGACCGCTGCACACCTGGGCGTGCAGGCGAACTACTTCTTCGCGCAAATTATCGGACATCTTGAGACTACCTTATCTTTTTTAACCTATATATGAATATGCGTTTATTTGCATATATTATACACCGCTCTGCGGAGGTGAGAAGAGGAGGATTGTCATGTTTTGGAGAAGGGATCAAGGAATAAGGAGGTTATGGGGATGGAGGGGCAGGTGGCTCGAACCATCTTGCTGTTCAAAAAGAATGTTGTAGGTGGCTTTGCTGTTGAAAGGCGGGTCCAGGTAGATCAGATCAACCGGTTCTCCCGGGATTTATCGGCGGAGGATATCCAGGTTGTCACCGTAGTAGAGAGTGTTCATATATCCTCAAGAGCGAAAAAAATGAGAAGATAAAATTGTTAAGGATTAATCAATTTGTATAATTGTATAATGAATTTACCATTCCATACCAAAAGGAGAGAGAAATGAAACTGACCCAACCGAAAGTTATCACTTGGTGGATCGCTGTGATCCTTGGAGTAATTGGATTGATCGCAAAGCTTGGTGTCATTCCTGCGCTAGAACCATATGGATTTTGGTTAGTTTTGATCGGGTTTATTCTTCTTATGTTGGGGACCTTATTCAAGGGATTGTAAGATCTTTCTGTCTAAAAAAGGGAGTTAGACTTACTCCGAAATGACCAGAATTTTTTTATTCTGGTCGCTCTTTATTCCCAACCCGTGAGGCAAATGGTTGAATGAATTATTCGATTTTTTCTACCCAATGGCTCACGGTCGATCATTTTGAGATAACCGTGAGTCATTTTTGCATAAAGTAGGCGCGATACCCCGGATGAAATCGACCCGGGGCAGGTGGCTCGAACCTTTGTGCTTGGGAAAAAAAGCCACCCTGTTAGGATGGCGAAAAAAGGTGGGCGCAATACCCCGCATGAAATTGACCCGGGGCAGGTGGCTCGAACCTTTGTGCTTGGAAAAAAAAGCCACCCTGTTAGGATGGCGAAAAAAGGTGGGCGCGATACCCCGGATGAAATCGACCCGGGGCAGGTGGCTCGAACCTTTGTCGTGGAGATAAAAAAGCCACCCTGTTAGGATGGCGAAAGTACAGGTGGGCGCGATAGGGCTCGAACCTACGGACCTCACGGATGTGAACCGTGCGCTCTAACCAACTGAGCTACGCGCCCTCAAATGAACTTGTTAAACTTTGGCGCTCTAACCAACTGTCCTTGACAGGATCTGCGAAGCTACGCGCCCAATATTGATGTCGGGATTTTAACATGTCTCAGGCGTTCCTGCAAGGCGCAGCGGCTGACGTTGGCTAAATTCCCGCTAATTTCCCTCACGTTATTTTTCCCCGCCAATCAAAGCTCATATTTCGCCAATCTAAACGTCATTCATCACCAGATTGGCTTGATTCTTCCCTGTTTTTTGATTACCATAGAGGCACATGAAAAACCGTTCTGAATTCCTAACCCCGCATCCCCCTTATTGTTGAAAGGAGCAAGGAATGAAGTTTAAATATCTTGGCAAGAGTTACAACCGACCGGACGCTATTAGCAAAGTCACCGGTAAAGCTGTCTATCTGGACGACCTCCGCATCCCCGGCATGCTGCACGCGGCGATTTTGCGCCCGGAATTTGCCCACGCTGAAATCCTAAATATTGACACCAGCGAAGCTGAAACGATGCCCGGCGTGGTCAAAGTGGTCACTGGCAAAGACTGTCACTACCATTACGGCGATAATATCAAGGATCTGGTGCCGATGGCGGTGGATAAAGTTCGCTACATCGGAGAACCGGTGGCAGCAGCTATCGCTGATACCCTGCCGCATGCCCAGGCAGCGATTGAGAAAATCAAGGTGTCGTATAAACCCTTGCCGGTTTATGTGGATGCCCGTGATGCAATGAAAAAGGATGCGGTGCTGATCCACAAAGAGAATGGCGAATACTGGCACCTGCCCACTATCAAAGCCACTCCGGGCACGAATATCGCCCATACCTACCATCTCAAAAAAGGTGCCGGGGTGGATGGTTTCAAAGACGCCGAAGTGATTATTGAAGCAGAATTCAACTATCCTCACGGTTCTTGCACCGCAATTGAACCTCACGGTTCGATCGTCTGGTTCAAAGAGGACAATACCATAGAGGTTTGGTCGTCTTCGATTTGCCCCTTTATCATCCGCGAAGACCTGGCACATTCTTATGGTTTGCCAGTTTCGGATGTGCGCGTTCGTATCCCGGATATTGGCGGGTGTTTCGGTTACAAATCCGACATTACCGTCGAGCAGACGGTTGCCTGGATCGCCAGCTTTGTACCTGGCTATCCGGTGAAATGGGTGGCGACACGCCAGGAGGATTTCACCTCCACGCTGATCGCGCACGGCATCCGTTCGCGCATCAAAGTAGGAGCGCGCAAGGACGGCAAACTGGTCGCCATCCAGAATGAAGTGATTCATTCCGGAGGCGCCTATGCTGACACGGCAGTAAATATTACCATTGCCGCGACCCACAATTGCACCGGTCCCTATGAGTTTGAGAATTGTGATCTGACTGGTTACACCGTCTACACCAATACCCCGGCGGTAGGCGCTTACCGTGGATACGGTCACCAGGAAGCCCAGATTGCCATTGAACGTATGATGGACTTACTGGCGCGCAAATTGAACATGGATCCGATCCGCCTGCGTGAGATGAATTACCTCACCGAGGGCAAGGTGAATGCGCTTGGCGAACGGATGTGGAAATCCCATGGGGATATTCTCACTTGCTCCAACATTGTCAAGGAAAAGGTCTTCACTAAAGCGAAACCGCAAGAGGATGAGAACTATTACTATGGACGCGGTTTCGCGGCAGCGATGAAATCGCCAAAAGGGGCGCCGTTTTCCACCAAGGGCTGCTATATGAAGATGAACATCGATGGCAGTGTCAGCGTGAGTATGGGCGGCGCGGAGGTCGGTCAGGGATTGCGTACCGTGGTGCGCCAGGTGGCTGCGGAAGCTTTGATGATCCCTCCTGAAAAGATCCGCGTTTACAACGAGATTGATACCCAATATTCTCCCTACGAGTGGCAAACCATTGGGTCGATGTTTACCACCCAGGGCGGGCGTGCCATCATCCGAGCGGCGAATCGTTTGATTGCCGTGCTCAAAAATAACGCTGCCCAGGTTCTGAAGACCGATGTGGACTATTTGGAATATGATGGCGAATACGTCTATTTGCGCAATGATCCTGATATCCGTGTGGCAGTCGCTGACCTGAGCCGTGGTTATATCACTTCAGATGGCATTACCATTGGGGAATATGCCCATGCAGTTTCAGATGCCCGGCTACCGCGCTATGCCAACCCGGATGAGAATGGTCAGGGCAGCCTGGGGGTGAATTACACCTTTGGCGCCACGGCGGCAGAGATCCGCATCGAGAAGAAAACCGGCAAGATCATCGTTGACAAATTCACTTCGGTATTCGATGTCGGGCAGGTGATTAACCCGCGTCAGATTCGGGGTTCCGTTTTGGGCGGCGTGACAATGGCGGTGGGCGCTGCACTTTACGAAAAACTGGATATCGATGCTGAAGGACGTATCAATAATCCGCACATGTTCAAATACCACATTCCCACTTACAAAGAAGCCATCCCGATGGATATCGAGTTCATCGAAACCCCTGACGCCGTCGGACCCTTTGGTGCGCGCGGTATTGGGGAGCACTCCGTGATCGGTCCAGCGCCGGCGATTCTGAATGCGATTTATGACGCGGTAGGCGTTGATTTTTATGAAATCCCCGTCACTCCGGATGTGATGAAAAAAGCCCTGGAAGCCAGGCAGGAGAATTAAAAATGGTTGAGAAAATCAGTTTTACGATGAATGGCAAACCCGTTACCGTGGAGACGGATCCTGAAATGATGGTTCTGGATGTCATCCGGGAGCTGTTGAATCTGACCGGAACGAAACATGGCTGTGATAATTCCACCTGTGGCACCTGCACAATTGTGGTAAACGGTAAAGCCGTAAAGAGCTGCAACCTGCCACTAAAAAAGATCGCCGGAGCGGAGGTTCTCACCATCGAGGGGCTGGCAAAAGGAACGCAATTACACCCGGTACAAAAGGCAATTTCAGAATCTGGAGCGATCCAGTGCGGATTTTGCACCCCCGGGATTGTGATGGAACTCTACGGGCTACTGGAGGAGAAACCTGATGCCTCACAGGCAGAATTGGAAAATGCCCTGAATAAGCATCTCTGCCGCTGCACGGGTTACGAACCCATCCGTGATGGAGCCTTGATGGCGCAAAAATTAATTCAGGAACGCAAGTAAATTCTCTGAGACTTGAAAAGCGAGCCCATTGTGCAGTTTTCAAAGGGCTCGCTTTTATTATCCAAAACGACCAGTGACGTAGTCAGAGGTGCGCTGGTCTTTCGGCACCTGAAAGAGATCAATCCCGCTGCCATATTCAATCAATTCACCCATCAAAAAGAAGGCCGCATAATCTGCCACGCGGGCAGCCTGCTGAACATTATGCGGCGCGATGATGATGGTGTATTGCTTCTTTAGCTGGCGCAGCATTTCCTCAATGTTGGCAGTGGCAATGGGATCCAGCGCGGAAGTTGGTTCATCGAGCAGGATCACATCCGGTTCGAGGGCGAGAACCCGGGCGAGACATACCCGTTGCTGCTGCCCGCCCGAGAGGCTGTAGGCGGATTCTTTGAGCCGGTCGATGACTTCTTCCCACAGGAAAGCCTGCTTCAAGGCTTGTTCCACTGCCTCTTGCAGCCTTTCGCGGCGGTGTTCGCCAGCCATTACCAGTCCGTAAGCGACATTATCGAATACAGAGAGGGGCAGCGGAACGGGACGTGAGAACACCATACCCACTTTACGCCGCAATTCGATCACGTCGGTTTGCGGGTCAAGGATGTTCTGCCCATTAAAGATCACTTCACCTTTTATTTCCTTGACGTCAGCCAGGTCGTTCAGACGGTTCAAAACGCGCAGAAAGGTCGATTTTCCACCGCCTGCCGGACCAAAGAGTACGGTGATAGCATGGGACTCAATCTCTATGGAAACATTCCTGAGACTCTCGTTGTCATCAGAGTATTTTACGGAAAGGTTGCGAATGATGAATTCTTTCATTGCTTCACCATTGCCGTTTCTTACGTGCGTTTGACCGGATCAGCGTGGCGATCACGTTCATACCCAGTACGAAAATTAGAAGGACTACCACCGTGCCATACTGGATCTGGATGGGCATGCCAGGGATTTGGGTGGAAATAACATAGATGTGGTAGGGCAATGCCATGGTGGGGTCAAGCGGGGAGGAAGGTAATTGCGGGAGGAAGAAAGTAGCTCCGGTAAAGAGGATGGGGGCTGTCTCACCGGCGGCACGTTCCAAACCAAGAATTACCCCGGTGATGATGCCCGGCAGTGCCTGCGGGAGAGTGATCTGCCGAACGGTCTGCCACTTGCTGGCACCCAGCGAGGTGGAAACCACTCGAAAGGAGTTTGGAACGCTTCGTAAAGCTTCCTCGGTGGTGCTGATAATGGTCGGTAGGGTCATGATGGATAGGGTAAGGGATGCTGCCAGAATGCTCGTGCCCAGTTTAAGGAAGATGACAAAAAGACCGAGACCGAAAAGTCCATACACCACCGAAGGAATTCCTGCCAGATTGATGATGGCAATGCGAATAAGGCGGGTCCATAGGTTTTCGCTGGCATATTCAGCCAGGTAGATACCGGCAAGAATTCCCAGCGGGACGGAAAAAATGGCTGTACCAAGAGTCAGATAAATCGTACCGATGATGGCGGGTAAGATACCACCGTCACGCATGCCATTCGTCGGCGCAGCGCTCAGGAACTCCCAGCTGATGGCAGGCGCGCCTTTGACGACGATATAGATGACCAGCCCGATGATGGGAATGGCAGTGAAAGCGGTAATTAGACGAAGGAAGCTGAAACCAATCGCCTGAATCATTTTGGATTTACCCAGGTCGGTGGCATTCATCAGGAAAGCAACCTTTCCGCGCGACCGCGTGAACGTGTGCTTACCAGACTGGCGCTGATATTAATCACCAGCGACAGCAGGAACAGGATGATGCCGATAAAGAACAGTACCTGATAATGCTGACTGCCTGAAGCCACTTCGCCCATTTCAGAGGCAATGGTAGCAGTCATCGTCCTCACTGGCGCAAAAATCGAGTTGAGGTGAACGGGCATCACCGGGGCATTTCCCGTCACCATCATCACAGCCATTGTTTCGCCCAATGAGCGCCCGATCCCTAACATGACAGCGGTCAGAACGCCACTTTTTGCCGCGGGCAGTGTGACGTGCCAGATTGTCTGCCACTGGGTTGCGCCAAGTGCCAGGGCTGCCTGGCGGTAAGAACCGGGCACGGTATTCAGTGCATCTTCAGCCACAGAGACGATGGTTGGTATGGAAATCAGACCGAGAAGAAGAGCCCCGGTAAAGGCGGTAAGCCCGGTGGGAATATCCAGGAACTTCCGTATGAACGGTACAAAAACCAAAATGCCGATGAAACCCAGCACTACGGATGGAATTCCAGCCAGGATCTCGATAATCGGCTTAAGGATATCGCGCAGCCAGGAGGGTGCGACCTCAGCTAGAAAAACCGCGGTGCAGATTCCAAACGGAAGCGCAATGAGCGTGGCTATCACTGTAACAAGCAGGCTGCCAAGGATGAGTGGCACGATGCCGAAATACCCTTCGATCGGGTACCAGCGAAGACTGAAGAGCGAAGCGAGCGGCGTGCTGCCAAGCGCGGGCAAACCTTCGCGCAGGAGGAAAAACAGGATCAGCAGCACAAAGAGGATGCTTGAATAGCCTGTAATGCGAATGACGCTGTTGATGATCCTATTTCCCTGATATTGCGAGTTTTTCATAACCTTCCTTATGGCTTGAGGATGGGGACAAATCCCAGATCTCTGACGATCTGCTGGGCTTCCGGGCTAAACAGCCAGTCAATATACTCCTTGATGACGCCAGCAGGCGGCTCCAAAGTGTAGATGTAAAGGTCGCGGGAGATCACATAAGAATTATCATTAACCGATTGAATGGATGGGAGAACATAATCCGCAGGGTTTTCGAGGGAAGAAATGGCAACCATTTTGACGTCATCGGTAATGTACCCCAGGCTATCATAACCAATGGCATGCGGGTTTTCTTTCACTTCAGCAATGATTCCTTCAGAAGAGGGAAGAAGCAATGTATCCGCAGAAAAGATTGCGTCGTCCTCCGGGTTTCCAAGCCGGATTACTGATTCAAGGAAATAAACATGAGTACCTGAATTTGTCTCCCGGGAGAGACGGACGATCTCGAGGTCATCCCCTCCGAGTTCACTCCAATTGTTAATCTCCCCTTTATAAATTGCGGAAAGCTGCTGAGGGGTCAGGTGATCCACCGGATTCTGCGGGTTGACAATGATCGCGATGGCATCACGGGCGATAATAAATTCCTGAGGGTCATATCCCGCGGCAAGGGCGGCTGAAAGCTCTTCGTCCTTGATCCGGCGTGAGGCATTGGCGATGTCCACCGTGCCGTTGATCAGGGCAGTGATGCCGGTGCCGGTTCCACCGCCTGTGACAGAGATGGCGACGTGAGGGTCAACCTTCTGATAAGCTTCCGCCCAGGCGAGCGCAAGGTTAACGATTGTATCGGAACCTTTATTCTCGATGGTTTCAATGGGCAGTGCGGCATTTACCTCTGCCGTTGAATTTACAGCAGCCTGGCAGCCAGTGAGGAAAAGAATAAAAAGGAAAAAGAGAGGAGAAAATCGCCTCATATTATCGATTATATTCTACTTTTTTGCCTGGAATTCCGCCTGTAACCTTAAAAAGAATTGAGTGTTAATTGGAATATAATTCTATAATTGGATGAAATTGGTACAGAATATAGAAAGATAAAAAGGAGCCTACCATGGATTTTTTACAAGCTGTAACGAGTACCGTGCGTCATATTCATCCGCTTTTGACAGATTTTCCAGCGGCTTTTTTGCCCATCAGTGTGGTGCTCAATCTACTATCGCGGCGTTGGCCGAACTTTCGTCAACCAGCCTGGATCACGATGATCATAGGTACTGTCGGGGCAATTCTCGCGGCGATTACCGGTGATGCCACCGCGGAGATGTTGGCAGACCCTCAGCGGGCGCTTGTCCAACCGCATCAGATTTTTGCGGTTTTGACCACCCTCATCTTCATCGTCTTGATCGTCTGGCAGTGGCAGGCGAGACGTAAGAACAAGGATGTCATGGATTCGACCGCCTTCAAGGTGCTCTCGGTGATCGGGATGGTCTTGTTGATCGTCACCGGCATGTTTGGCGGCAGCCTGGTATTTGATCACGGCGTTGGCGTAAAGCCAGTTCCCTGATCTACTCACGCATGTTCTCTTAACTTCAATCCGGCATCCTATTTTTACCGGCTAAATCCTTTCCCATTTTTACAAGATCCAGTTTAAGGGTCCTGTGCGTGGGAAGGATTTTTTATTTGGTCCATAGTTCGGGGTATTTCCTCCAGTATTGGAAAACACCAAACAGCTGAATTCTGATCCTCTATCACCAGATGCAACCTGAAAATGGAGTGCGAAAAATGAATGGGGTATAATCAAGCGGTTTAATTATTCCGGGAAGGTAGTTTATGGACGCAGGCTCAATTCAACAGGTAGATATTGATGAACAAATGCGGGCGGCATATCTCGATTATGCGATGAGTGTCATCGTTTCACGCGCCCTGCCCGATGCACGTGATGGGTTGAAACCGGTGCATCGCCGAATCCTATATGCCATGGCGGATATGGGAATTCGCTCTAACACCTCTTATAAGAAATCAGCCCGTATTGTAGGCGAGGTGCTTGGCAAATATCATCCGCACGGCGATATGGCGGTTTATGATGCCATGGCGCGTATGGCTCAGGATTTTTCTATGCGCTACCCGCTCGTTGATGGTCAGGGCAACTTTGGCTCCATTGATGGAGATGCCCCGGCGGCGATGCGTTATACGGAAGCCCGCCTTGCGGCTGCAGCTGAGGAGTTGCTGGCGGACATTGATAAAAATACCGTCGATTTTATCGACAACTTTGACGGTTCGTTGAAAGAACCGATCGTTTTACCCTCCCGCCTGCCCAATCTGGTGCTTAATGGGTCAAGTGGTATTGCTGTAGGTATGGCAACCAGCATCCCCCCGCATAATCTGAAGGAAGTTTCCGCAGCAGTGAGTTATTTGATCGATCACTATGACACGATCGACGAAGTGTCCATCGAGGAGTTAATGCGCTTCATTCAGGGACCGGATTTTCCGACGGGTGGCGTGATCGTCGGTCGGGATAGCATCCTACAGGCATACAGCACCGGTCGCGGGCGGCTGGTCGTGCGGGGGATGGCGCACATTGAAGAAATGAAAGGCAACCGCTACCAGATTATCATTACCGAAATCCCCTATCAGGTGAACAAGACCGGGCTGATCGAACGCATCGCGGAATTGGTGCGCACGGGGAAGATTGATGCCATTACTGACCTGCGCGATGAATCCGATCGGAGGGGGATGAGCATTGTGCTGGAATTGCGGCGCGGCGCGCAGGCAAAGCAGGTATTGAACCAGCTGTACAAATATACTCCTCTGCAATCCACTTTTTCGGTGCATTTGCTGGCGCTGGTTGGTGGAGAACCACGGCTGCTTTCCCTCAAACGGATGCTTCAGATATACATCGAACACCGTCAGGAAATCATCACCCGGCGTGCAAATTTTGAACTGGAGAAAGCACGGGCACGGGCTCATATACTGGATGGCTTGTTGATCGCACTCGCCAATCTTGATGAAGTCATCCGTACAATTCGAGAATCAAAGGATGCCGATGCGGCGAAAGAACGGTTGATGTCACGCTTCAAGCTGACGGATATACAGGCGCAAGCCATTCTGGACATGCAGTTAAGGCGCCTGGCAGCGCTGGAACGCCAAAAGATTGAAGAAGAACATCGTGAAGTGCTGGCGCGCATCGATTACCTGTTGGATTTGCTCGAACACCCGGCGAAAATCCTTGCAGTGATTAAAGAAGATCTCTCATTACTGACAGAAAAATTCGGCGATGAGCGGCGTACCAAAATCGTTGGCGAGACGCATGAAGAATTAAAAGAAGAAGACCTGGTAACAGATGAAGCCGTTCTGATCACCTTCACCCGCAAGGGATATATCAAACGGGTGGCAGCCAATCTCTACCGCACACAGGGTAGGGGAGGACGCGGGGTTACCGGTCAAACGGTGCGCGAGGAGGACCAGGTTGAATTTCTAATTCCAGCACGCACGCTGCATACCATCCTTTTCTTCTCGGATCGAGGGAAGGTATATTCAGAAAAGGTTTATCAAATTCCGGATGCCAACCGCACCGACAAAGGCATACCAATTGTCAATGTCCTCTCCCTTGAGAATGGTGAACGAATCACCGCTGCCGTCTCGGTTCCAAGTTTTGATGAAGGATCCTTTTTTACCATGGCGACGCTGGGTGGTACGGTTAAACGGGTGGCATTGAGCGAATTTTCCAGTGTCCGCCCCTCTGGTTTGATTGCGATCTCGCTGGATAAGGGCGACGAGTTGGGCTGGGTGCGCCTTACCAGCGGAAAAGACGAGATCATTCTGGTGACTCGTAAAGGACAGGCGCTGCGTTTTGCCGAGAGTGAAATTCGCAGCATGGGGCGGCAGGCAGCCGGTGTCAGTGGGATCAAGCTTAAAACGGATGATCGTGTGGCATCGATGGAAATCGTCGAGCCAGACGGTCAGTTGCTGGTAGTAAGTGAGCGTGGCTATGGAAAGCGCACCCGCCTTGAAGAGTATCCAGTCAAAGGTCGGGCTACGGGCGGAGTTGCGACAACCGATCAGAAGCAATTTGAACGTATCGGTTGGATCTCCGCTGCCCGTGTAGTGCAGCAAGAAGATGAGGTGACGCTCATTTCCAGTGGAGGGATCATGCTGCGCTTGAAAGTGAAAGATATCACACTCGCCGGGAGGGCAACGCGTGGCTTTAAACTGATGGATCTGGAAAATGAGGATAAAGTCGCTTCGGTGGCGCGCATCACGTCGGAAGAAATCAAAACCACCGGACCGGGCGAAATCAATTGATTAAATTAATGAAGAGATCCCGACCGCCTGGTCAGGATCTCTTTTTTGCAATTATAGCGGGATCGTTGATCAGCCAATAGGGGGCATGATCTTCTGGCTGACAATTAACAGGGCAATACCGATAATGGCAACCATCAGGAAGAAAATCACTGCGAGAATAAAGCGCTGTAAAGCACTCAAACCAAGAAACGGTTTTCGTTGGACGTTCCGTTTTTGTTCCAGAAGGTGTTGTTCTTCTGCCTGTTCTTCTTCATAGGCATTCTTGACCGAATTACGCAAATCATCCAGCATGGTTTTCCCTCCCATCTTCTTCAATCCCGGGGCGGGTGTGAACATCCCCGATCATGATCCGGGTTTCATTTCCCATTTTGTCATCCAAGATTAGATTTCCAAGAGGATCAATCCCTCTCACTTTACCAATTATAGAAGGTTTTTCAGAATGTTCAATCCTGACCCATTCGTTCCTGAAAGCCAGATGTCGATTCCAGTACTCAATCAAAGCGTCTGTGCCCAGGCTGAATCGCCAGTGTTCGATGGATTGCAATGTGGCATGTAGAATATCCCATCGATTAACACGCTGACCGAATTCTGCCTCCAGGCAAGTAGCTGGAAAGTTCTGGTGAATTTTATCTGGGATTGAGTCAAGGCTGACATTGATGCCAATACCCATCACAATTCCGGCTAAAGAATTGCCATCCCATGCGGCTTCCACAAGAATCCCGCAGAATTTTTTTCTGCGAATCAATACATCATTTGGCCATTTGATCATTGCTGTGATGCCGAGAAGAGATGCCACGGCTTCGTGAACAGCGATGGCGGCGAGGGAGGAATAGAAGGGTATAAGTGAGGGATCAGGGGATGAAGGATGCAGGATCAGGCTGAAGGCGAGCGATGCCCCCGCTGGCGTGATCCAACGGCGATCAAATCTACCTCGACCGAAAGTCTGTTCATCGGCAATGACCAGCGAAAAATCTGAGGCTCCAGAATCCACCCACTTCAATGCTTCATCGTTGGTTGAACCGATGCGGTCAAAATAACGAAATTGAGACACGTCAGTGTCTTGCAGGGCATGTGCGATCATGTCTTCGGACATGGAGTTATTCTACCCGTTAATCGCAATAAAAGCAGCCGGGGCTGCTTTTATTGTCAACAGATGAAACAAGGAGGAACTATTTTGCGTTAATTTTAATTGTTTTGGGTTTGGCTTCTTCAGCTTTCGGGATGTGGATCGTCAGGATCCCATCTTTCATGCTGGCTTCGATTTGCTCAACTTTGACCGGGTCATTAATCTCGATGGAGCGGCTGAAACGACCCACCGGAAGTTCTGAGAACAATGTCTCTTTGCCTTCCTCGTTCAACTCGCGGTATTCGCCATCAATGGTCAGAACATTGTCAACAAACTGAATGTTGACATCCTCGGCGGATAACCCGGGCAGCATGGCTTTCAACGTGTAATCGTTTTCCGTTGCCTTCAGCTCAATCGGGAAGGTAAGGACTCTTTCAGGCTCATACGATTCATTCATCATTTGACGCAGCATTCTGCGGCGTGCCTCAGCGATCATTTCGGGGTTTCTATAGTAAAGTGCCATTTTATACCTCCTGTTGTCTATAACCTTTTTTATTTATGACCTCATTTTAGAGGAGGTATATATGAGAACGGTTAAAGTTCTATAAAAATCATATAAGCGTTCCTGCCATCAGGGAGGACCAGGAACTTGTGGTATGATTCCCGCCAACAGGGAAGAATGATGGAAGATAGAATTACAATCATTGAAGGACCACCGCCAGTTTTTGAGCGAATTGAAGACGGTTGGGCTTTGGGATTAAATGATAGTCCGTCTGGTTACAGCATGGCTTTGACCAGGTTGCGTACCTTCAACGGTCCGGCTCTGGTAGAACGCTGCCACCGTATGTGGCATCAAAAGGAACCCATCTACCTTTACTATCGTAATGAGATCGGTTTGGAGGAGAAAGTCCCCATTCTGGCAGCCAGAGCCAGCGAAGTAAGTGAAGGGCAAGTTCTGTTCTTGTGGATCCGATACCCTACCCAGGGAGTGGATGAAGATAACTAGCATAAACATCCGGACATTGCCGGATGTTTGTCTTTAAATAAGAAACATCTGAGTGAGGGGGGCACCCAAATGTTTCTTAGCTTTATAATACCTTAAAGATAAAATTTTTTCAAGTTCGATTATGGTATTCTGGCTCTGGTGCCCCGGGAGGGACTCGAACTCTCAACCTAAGCGTTAGGAGTGCTTTGCTCTATCCTATTGAGCTACCGGGGCGCTGACACGATTATAACATTGAAAACCAGCGAGGCTGTAAATGACGGTTCAAGGGCAGAAAATAGTAGACTTGGAGATGCTGGATGCCAGTTATGGCGGAGATGCCTTTGGCAGACTCGAAGATGGCAGACCGGTATTTGTTCCATTTGTTTTCCCGGGCGAACGGGTACGGGTTGCCATTGTAGTGGATCATAAAGACTTTTGCCGCGGGAAACTGCTTGAGGTGTTAACGCCCTCGCCCCACCGGGTGCAGCCGCGGTGCCCCCATTTTGGTAGCTGTGGAGGATGTCATTATCAGCATGTCCCCTATGATCAGCAGCTGGCTCTGAAGCAAAAAATTGTCCAAGATCAATTCAAGCGCATTGGCAAGTTTACCCAGGTACCGGTAAAAGAAATGCAACCTTCTCCACTGGAGTGGAACTACCGCAATACGATGCAGTTTCATCTCTCGCCAAACGGCGCTCCCGGGTTCAGGGATATCCATGGAGCCGAGGTGGTGGAAATTCGTGAATGCCATTTACCAGTTGAAGCCATTCAGCAGGTGTGGTCGAACTTTGAGATTGAGACGGATCTTGGAATTAAACGCCTGTTTATAAGGGCTGGTTCGGATGAGGAAGTACTCGTGGGTCTGGAGGGTGAAGGTGATCAGGTGCCTGATCTGGCTCTGGATTTACCCCTTTCGGTGCATTTTCTGGGCAGGGATCGGGATGTGCTGCTGGCGGGAGATGCGTATAGTCTTTTTAATGTCAAGGGTGTGGAGTTCAAGGTCTCACCTCGCTCCTTCTTTCAGGTGAATCTCCTCCAAGCCGAGGCAATGGTGAATTTCGTTTTGGCAAACGGGAATTTTCACGCTTCCAGCACGGTCTTGGATTTGTACTGCGGGGTGGGATTATTCTCGGCTTTTCTGGCGCCAGTTGTACATGATGTGGTGGCTGTGGAACTTTCAGAAAGCGCCTGCGCGGATTTCAGCGATAATCTCAACGCTTTCGACAATGTTTCCCTTTATATCGGGGCGGTAGAAAAGGTGTTACCGGAGCTTCAGTTGCGATCCGATATCGTTCTGGTCGACCCGCCACGGGCGGGGTTGGCACGGCTTGTGGTTGATGCGATTACAGCTTCCGAACCTCAACAGATCATCTATGTCTCCTGCGATCCGGCTACTTTGGCGCGGGATTGCCGGCGGTTCACGGAGCGCGGGTACAAAATTGACAAAGTGCAACCGTTTGATCTTTTCCCGCAGACCTACCATATTGAGACGATATGCTTGCTCGAACACATCTAACCCCCTGATTTCTGTCGGAAAGGTATCTGGCGCTCGTTCCCCAATCCTTTTTGAAGCAGATGTACTTACCTGGGGATAACCTTGTTCTGGCGAGTGGTTGAAATTTCTAAACAGATTGACCCTTTTGTGAATGTGGCTTAATCAGGCAGAAATGAAATTAACTGAAAGGCATTAAATGGATAAATTTTCTCCAGTAAAACATCCTGCTGGTTGTGGAAGAGTGTGGCTGGTAAAATGAAGAAATGGCACTGGTGCTTATGAGAAACGTACTTTACATGGGAGAAACTGCATGAGTGATGATATTAATTTCAACAGCCTAAAAGAAAAACTGATCTCTGAAAATGAAAAGTTGTACGGGCAGGAAGTCAGGGAGCGGTACGGCGAAGCGGTCGTAACAGAATCAAATGCCCGCGTGGCAGGGATGACCCGTGTACAGTGGCAGGAACAGGAAACTCTTTCCCAAGAGATTGGAACTTTGCTCGTAAAGGCGGTTCAGACAGGAAACCCGGCTGGCGCAGAAGCCCGTGACCTTTGTGAAGCTCATCGCAAATGGCTGTGTTTTTTTTGGAAAGAAGAGAATTATTCTCTGGAAGCCCATCAGCAGTTGGCGGAGATGTATGTTAGCGATGCCCATTTTAGATCCTTTTACGAGCAGATCGTTCCTGGCGGAGCAGAGTTTTTGCGTGATGCTTTGGCGCTCTACGGTACAACTGACCCGCAATGATCCTGAATTGCTGCCTCTCATAGAGAAAAAATTTTCATAGTGCATGATCTCCAAGGAAAAATATAGACAGCGGTTAAAATCCACGGAGGTGATCAAGGTGCTGGATAAAAAGGAATACACCAATGGGCAGCAAAGGTTTACATTAAAACATAACTGGCTGACTTTTTATTACAAGAACGGGATGCTAAAGGCGGAAGGTGAGTTTGCAAACGAGCGCATGGAGGGAGAATGGAAATTCTACCGCGAGAGCGGACAGCTCTGGCAGGTGGGGCATTTTCTCGCAGGAAAGAAGGAGGGCAGTTGGGTGCGTTATGCCCGGGACGGGCAGGTGGAAGTTGCGCAGGTTTTTCAAGAAGACAAGCTGGTAAAAAAGAACAAAACTGAACTGTGATTGAAAATAACTCCTTCTTCATTGAGGAGTAGGAGAGAAAAGTTATACAAAAGGCTGCGCTGGCGCAGCCTTTGTGCTAAAACAAAATGGAAGCCAGCTCTGCGCGATAACGGCGGGTTTGCTCATCCTGCGGATCGAGCAGATCCAGCAATGCCAGTAGCACGCTGCGTGCCCGACCCCGGCGGTATTTCTTATCCTGACGCAAAATATCGAGCAAACCATCAATGCTGGCGTAGATATTTCCACGCATGGCGAGGTGGATGGCATTATTGAATGCCAGGTCCAGGTCTGTTTCTTCTGGCAGGCGCTGATGTGAAAAATCATCCATGGCTTTAATCAGGGGTACCAGTTCCTCGGCGGCGTTGAACTCCTGGCTGGCTGGAAAGCTGCGATAAATCGATTGCGCCAGATCATACTGACCGGTCATGAGGTAAATCTTCATCATACCTAGCAGGCTGGCAGGGTGATTCGGATCGAGTTCGAGGGCTTCTTCAAAAGCCTGGCGGGCGCCGTCAAAATCGCGGGCTGCAAAGAGGCTCTCGCCTTTTTGACCGAGGAGATCGGATGGACTGGGAGGCAGGATGCCCCGGATAAACTCCATAATGCGTGCTTCCGGAATGACCCCGGTAAAATCTGAAACCTTTCTCCCCTGGCTGAAAGCCATAACCGTGGGAATCGAATGGACGTTATAGCGCAGCGCCAGGTTGGGATTCTCATCCACATCCACTTTTGCTAGCCGAAAGCTGCCATCCGCTTCCCGAGTGATTCTCTCCAGAATTGGAGTCAGTACCTTGCAGGGTTTGCACCACTCCGCCCAAAAATCAACCACTACCGGCGTGTTCTGTGAATAAGCAATCACGTCGTATTCGAAGCTGGATTCGGTAACCGAAATGATGTTATCAGATGACATTCCGCTCCCCGACCTCTCTAGTCATCCCCTTCGTTTCCCCCATCGGAGGAAGCAGCAGGGTAATCGATATCGATGATTTCACCGTGAATATTTACTTTGACTTTAAATCCCATCATTCCCAGATAGGCTTTCGTTTCCTCCGGGATTCCGGTTTCCAGAATCATTTCGTACTGGCGATCAAGGTTTTTAAGTTGGGCTTCTACGAATGCCCGTGTGAAAAGGTCTTCTTGACCCAGCATTTTGGTTGCCTGGTCAGCAATGAGGTCTTCGTTCCCTTCGATTTGATTTCCGAAGGATTTTAATATTTCCAGATCGATCGACCGGGAAGGAATATGACGTTTAAAACCATGATCGTTGATCACATAGCATGGTTCATCTCCGACCAGCGCTTCTTCCAGTGGCTGATCATTTTCGTCACTAATTAAACCAGTAAATAAAGGTTGATTCATTTTTCTCCTCTTGGAGTAATTATAAAGCATACGATGAGGAATTGCCTGTTTGTAGGTGAGGGGGGTTACAGGACGATTTTTACTGCAGTACCGCCAATTTTATCAAAACGCTGTTCTTCATAAGGAACCTGTGGCAGGGTCCAGCGGTATATCCATTTGGCGTTTTCTGAAAGCAGATTGATGCAACCATGGCTTTTTGGACGACCGAAATCATTGTGCCAGTACGTGCCATGGAATGCAATGCCTTCCTCGGTGAAGTAGCAGATCCAGGGGACGCCGGGTAGATCATAACTGTAGGCGGAAGCGAGGCGGCTGTTTACCATGTGGCGGGAGGGACGTTTGTAGTCTGTTCTAAAATCACCGGTGGGGGTCAGGTATCCACGGCGCAATGCGGTGCCGCCAGAGCAACGCATCATCTGGACGGGATTACTTCCTTCATAAGCGATGACGATTTGATCATTCAAATGGACTTCGAGCTTTTTGTCTTTTGCCGGAACATCAGGAGAAATCATCGCCACTTCTGCAGATGGAATGATGCGTAAGTGGGCGGCATTGACGAAATAATGGAATTGATAGAAATCCTCCAGTACTTCATACCATAACCCGCCGTCGTCATCTTCGATCAGGTCGGTGACCCAGTGTGTGGAGGTGAAGTAAAGACGGTAAGCCACCTGTTTTGGGAAGCGAGGATTCCAGAGTGCATCGGTAAAGGGAACAGTGACTTCAGCCAGGAGACCTTTTTCGGGAATGGTTTTGACTGCTTCGTTAAGTTTGATCTGCACTGGTTGGACGGTTCCGGAGTGTACGTACCCTTCATCATTCAACCTGTACCAGACCTTATTATGAACAGGTTCACCATTGCCGATCTCGATTTTGGAAATAGGCAGCACCAGATCTTTCCACAGGGTGCGAATGAACTTTCCATCCAGGGAGGGGGTATCGAACATATCCACGCGGTTGGTGGTGATCCGCCCCAGCGGTTCGACTGATTCCTGAAGGGATTGGGCGCGGGCAACCGTGGGAACTTCCGTGCCTGCCGCGAGGAGAGCGAGCAGGGCGGCGCTGCTCAACCTGAGAAATTCACGCCTGGAGATACCGCGGAGATCCAGTGATTGAGCCATAGGTTTAATCGTGGATGTTTACCAGGGTGCCAACTGAAGACCAGTTGAAGAGCCATTCAGCATCACTGGTTCGCATATTAACGCAACCATGGCTCATTGGTGTTCCGAAATTGTTATGCCAGTACGTGCCATGAATTCCATACCCACTATAGAAATACATCGTATAGGGCACATCGGGTAAATAATAACCATCCCCGCGCATGTCTGTGGCATAGTACTTCACATAAATATGGTATTGCCCGGTGACGGTGGGGTGAAGGTAGGTGCCGGTGGAGACAAGAAAAGAATCCACCAGTTCATCATTGTCATAGGCATAAAGCATCTGATCACCAAGATCAATATCAATCCAGTGTCCTTCAGTGTCGACAATCACAACAGGTTCCTCTTCGATTGGCGCAGGGGTTTCTGTTGGATAAGGCGTATCAGTTGGAGAAGGTGTGAATGTTGCAGTCTCGGTTGGAGTTGCAGTGGCGGTAGGTGTGGGCGTAAGGGTGGGGGTGGCGGTGAGGGTAGGAGTGAGGCTTGGCTTGGCAAGCATATCCCCGGGGATGGGGGCGGCGGCGCTGCGTGCCAGTGCCAACCAGCCAGGTAACGCCAGCCAGATTACCACGGCGATCAGGATCACCAGGAACAGCAGGAGGAGAATATACCAGCCCTTTCTTGAGCGGCGTTTCTTTTTTTGGGGCGGTTTTTCCACCGTTTTTTGTGGAATTTTCTCAACGACTGGCACTGGACGAAGTTGGTCCACGACATCCGGTTCGGGTTCTGTAACCGCCTCAGGGGCGGGAATCTCTTCAGTGAAGGGCGGAACATGTTGGATGACTGCAATGGGTTGGGTTTCTTCCAGCGCGGGTTTAGGCTGGGGGGGCTCTTCGGCAGCGCTTTCTGCCAGGCGATGGAGTGCCCATTTCATGCCCTGGGCTGCCCGTTCGCTTTGCGGGTTGATGCTCAGCGCGCGCTGGAGATAGGAAATGCTTTCAGAGGGAGACGAGACTGCAGCTAGCAATAAACAGGGTTCTTCACGCTCCGGTGCGATCTGCGACGCCCGCAATGCCCATTGACCAGCCTCGAAAGTATCACGCCGTTTGAGGGCAGCCTGGGCATTTTGTACCGCCTGCTTGTATTGAAGAAATTCCTGTTCGTTCATGGCGTTGCCGTGGGTAGAGCGATATTTTCATTGCGGATGTAGCACAGGATACCGTTGACGATCCCTTGGGCAACCTTATCCGGATTCTCAGTCAGAAGCTGCCTATCGAGATTTAAGAACCCCGTTTCGATGATTGCGGCTGTGGTTTCTGTGTGAATCTCATTGAAAGTGTGGTAATAGGTCATATCATCGCTTGAAGCCTTGACAAGGTACGTGAGACCTGTTGCTGCCGCATAACGGTCTGCCAGGCACAGGGTCAGACGGTTGGCTTTTTCTGGGTAGGCGCTATCCATGGCGGCTGCAACCTTAAAACCAGTGGCATTTTCGTCGATAAAATCACATGTATCGGCATGGATGGAGACAAGGGCGATGGCTTTATATTGAGAAAGCCGATCATCAAATTCGGAAAGCAAATCCACCTTGTACCCTTCCGCGATTAATTTCTGCTGGACGAGAGTGGCAATTTGCAGATTGACTTCCTCCTCCTTCAATCCATCCGAGCACACAGCGCCGGAATCATTCTTCCAGTGTCCGGAGACGATGCCGATGGGCAGGGTCTCGGGTGGGGGATTGTTCATGATCAGCGGAGCCACAGTGGTTGGGTTTGCCTGCCAGGCTTGCAGAACCCGGTCGAGCATCTCACCGGAAAAAAGGTTGGTGGGAGTGAAAAGGGTCAGGAAGGAAGCAATTAAAAAAGCCGTGATGAGCACCGATTGAAGCCCGCCAAAAATACTGAAAGCTCGGGGCGTTGGCGTATTCTCCGCTGGCGGTGTAGAGGAATCCTCTTGAACAACGGCAGAATCCGTCGGGGGGGGTGCCGATGGGGGCAATGAATGATCAGACATGTCAACTCGTTGGATAAATTATAGCAAGGTTTGTGCCATTCTTTACTTTATGGGGGATTTTTTCCTTGACTTTACCCTTCATACACAGTATATAATGCATAGTATGTGAAAGGAGAATTATCAAGAATGAAAGATGTTGAGTTAAGGGAGGTGATGCGACGTTGGGCAAGCAGCATTGCTGTTTTAACAACCGGAAATCTCGATCATCGCCATGGAATGACAGTAAATTCATTCACGTCCATTTCGGTTGACCCACCATTGATCACCGTGACCGCGAACAATACCACTCGAACCAAACAACTAATGGATGAGGTTGGTTATTTTGCCATAAACTTGCTCTCAGAGGGGCAGGAGGAGATCTCCGACCGGTTTGCCGGCAGGATTCCTGAAAAAGAAGATCGCTTCCATAACCTCGCCACGCACACGAGTGAAATGGGTTTGCCATTGTTAAGTGAGGCGGCAGGCTGGGTTGAATGTAAAATTGTGCATCGTTATGAAATGCCCACTTCCACCCTGTTTGTAGGGGAGGTTTTCCATTCGGCAAAGAGTGAAAACCTGCCCCCATTGCTTTATATGGATCGGGAATATCACAGGATTTGCGAATGACGGCTCCATTATCTGACGAGGAACGGAAATATTTACTGCGCCTGGCGCGCCAAACGATCTCAAATGCGCTGGATGGCATGCCCCTGCCT
>JAGPFF010000036.1 GCA_018056725.1 Anaerolineaceae bacterium | reverse complement strand
GTACAGGCGCAGCTTACCCTGTCCGCTCCGGTGATCCCTACGGCAACAAACACCGAAGTCGCGCCAACCCCAACTTTGACCATCACTCCGGCTCCGCCCACCAACACGCCGGTGGGAGTGCCAGAGACTGCCACACCCATTGTCGTGCCAACTCAAAGCGGACCAAGCAACGACAATGCCAAATTTATCTCTGACATTACCATTCCAGATGGTCAAATATTAAAAGCGGGCGAGCAATTCACCAAAACCTGGCGGGTGCAAAATACCGGCAAAACCACGTGGACAACCGCATATGCTATCATCTACCTGGAAGGCAACCTGCCCGGACGAAATAATACCTTGATCTTCAACCTTACCAAAGAGGTACCCCCCGGAGAATTTGCCGATGTAAGCGCTCTCTTCACCGCACCGGCACAACCCGGTAATTACAGCAGTTATTGGAAAATGTACAGTGCCAACGGATATGCATTTGGTGAGGTGTTGAGCGTCAGCATCCAGGTGGGCACGCCTACGGCTACGGTGCCGCCAACCGCCACATCTACACGAAAACCTACAAAGACACCCACAAATACACCTGTGCCAATAACCGAACCCTAGTTGAATGTGAAACCCGAACAAAGCAGTCTTGAAAACGAAATAAAAGCCAGGGCAAACAGCCTTGGCTTTCAATTATGTGGCATCACAAGTGCTGCCCCGCCCCAAGAATACTTCCGGTACGAGCGATGGGTAGAGAATGATAATCATGCTGAGATGAACTATCTCGCTTCGCCATATCACATGGAAACCCGGCGGCAGCCCGAAAGATTATTCCCCGGTTTGCAATCCATTATCGTGCTCGGCTCAATGTACGCGCTCCCTTCCCCCTCAACCCTGCTGCAGAAAAATATGGGGGTCCTCAGCGGGTATATGGCTGGAGAAGACTATCATCAAAGCATCCCAACGAGACTGGAACCGCTGGTTGTATTTCTTGAATCCCTCAGCCCGGCAACCCGACGACCGCGGATTTTCACCGATAGTTCCCCGATTCTTGAACGTGAGCTGGGATCACGCGCAGGGTTGGGATGGATCGGCAGGAATTCCTGCCTCATCTCCCCGCAAATGGGTTCAGGGTTTCTGTTGGCAGAGATATTTACCGATCTTCCGCTCCTCCCCGATCCACCTTTTATGGCTGACCGCTGCGGTAGCTGCCAGCGTTGTGTAGAAGCCTGTCCGACAAAGTGTATTCTGCCTGACCGAACTCTGGATTCGAAGCGGTGCATCAGTTATGCGACCATCGAAAATCGCGGCTCAATCCCAACCTGGATGGATCAAAAAATCAGTCACCAACTGGCAGGCTGTGATATCTGTCAGTCTGTTTGTCCGTGGAACCGAGGAAGCCTTCAACAGCATCCCTTTCCGCCGGAAAACCAGTTCGATCTTGACCAGATGCTCAAATTAATTCGAATTACAGCAGAGGAATTTACAGCCCGCTTCGGAACCCGGGCGGTTTCAAGGGTGAAACGAAGCGGTTTGGTGAGAAATTTGACGATTCTGCTAAAACACAGTGGCGACCGAAGAGCCGCCCTCGTGGCAAAGGACTTGCTTTTAACCGAGAAAGACCCCCTGATCAGAAAATATCTGGAATGGTTGTGGGTTGAGAACGAACAAGATAAATAAAATCCCTCCAGGTTGAAAACCCTGGAGGGACTTTTTATCCACCATTCCGAACTAAGGGGTTTTGGTGACCGTGGGTGTTTTTGTGGGTGGAGCAGTGATGATGACCCCGGAAAGGGTGCTGGTGGGGGCTTTAGTTGGAGTGGGTGTGACGAGATTAATCCGCACTTTGATCTGTTGACCGGCGTAAATTACATTTTCGTCTTCAAGATTATTGATGTTCAGAATATCCTCCACTGTGCTATTAAAGCGGGAGGCAATATCCGCCAGAGTTTCACCCGGAAGAATCGTGTAGAGAATCTCAAAACCACGTGGCAGCCCTGTAGGAAGTGGGGTTGGTGTAGGCAATGCCTGCCCGGGAGCCGGAATGAGAATCTGCATTCCCGGCTGAATCGGACAGGAGTCAGAGGGGAAATTGTTGATCGCCAAGAGCACGAGCAGATCCACTCCAAAGGTAGAGGCAATCGTCCAACAATCATCATTTTGCTGAACGGTGTAATATTGCGGACCGGATGGTGTCACTGTGAGGGTTGCGGTTGGAGTCAAAGTGCTGGTAGGAGTCATTGAAGGAGTGGGAGATGGAACTGTAGCGGTTGGAGTAAAGGTGGCGGTTGGCGTGGGTGTTTTTGTGGCGAAAATGGATTTAAAGATGTTTCCCGACCCGGTAGCCACGCTGATAATCAGAATAGTACCGACCACAGCCAGCAAACCTGCCAGCCCGCCTAACAAATAAGGCATGATGCGCTGCCGTTTCGAGAATTTATTAATAACTTCTTGAGGATTTTCTTTTGAACTCATAGTTATCCCTGTTAATACAGCTTGTTTTAGTGTTTAGTGAGTTACGTCCAATCGGTTTTTTTCATCATACCACAAATTGAACTTATCCATAAATGTCAAGGGAAATGGAAAAAAGCGGCATGTTATAATACTTTATACTGAATTGGAAACTTTATTCATCGGGAGAGAAGAATGGAAATTACCACTACTCAATTCAAACATTGTGACCTGGTTAAAGTTACGGGCAGGATTGACAGCTCCACCGCTCCTCAACTCGCGGAAGCCATTGCTCGAATTCAAGATGCTGGACGCTACAAAATCGTGATAGATATGTCCGGGGTGGAATTTATTTCCAGTGCCGGATTACGCGTTCTCATCGCCTCCTTGAAGAATTGCCGCCGGTACAACCGTGGCGACCTTCTCCTCGCCGGAATGCCCAAGAGCATCTATTCAGTATTTGATTTAGCTGGATTCACCTCAATATTCAAAATTTATGAGGATGTTCTTACCGCAGTAGGGACATTTTAACCAGTACTCATTATGTCATCTCGTACTTTCCCCGGCCGCTATGAAAGTCTGGCAAAGGTAGCGGAATTTGTAAGAATCGAAGCCAGGACGGCTGGTTTAACCTTCAAAGATATTTTTGAGCTTGAAACCGCGGTTGACGAAGCTGTTTCAAATATCATTGAGCATGCTTACGGTGGTGAGGGTATCGGAGAAATCGTCTGCACCTGCATCCAAATTGAAAATGGAATCCAGGTCATTTTGGAAGACTATGGACAGCCATTTGATCCATCCTGCGTACCGCTTCCTGACTTGAAGGCTGAACTTAAAAACCGTAAGAATAATGGGTTGGGTTATTTTCTAATGTGCCAGTTGATGGATGATGTAAAATTCGAATTCACACCCAAAAGCAATCGCTTGACCTTAACCAAACACTCAAAATAAATGGATGCCCATCCTGCAGGGCCTGATTTGACCTTAACTGAGCTTCTCACATTGGGAGAAAACCTTGTCTCCCAATCAGATGCCATCCATCTGCGAGATCTGCTCTGTAAAACTGTCGCGGAAAAATTTAATTGCAGTGCTCGGTTATGGTTCTGTGAACCTTTCTATCCATTACCAGGAGAGCCGGAAGTTGAGACCATCCCAACCTCTCCTGCCCCTGCTTCTGTAAACCAATGTCTTGAGTCCAGACAGCCTGTTATTACTTTAGAAGCCTCAGCAACATCCGGTGAAGTCCTGCACGTTGCCGTCTTTCCGATTTTAACCCAGGGGAATCCCCTGGCGGTTCTTTCTCTTTCACGGCACGAGCATGAACGGTTCTCCCCGGAAGAGGTCGATCAAGTTAATCAGATATGTGCTATGGCAGCCCTGGCTTTACAAGTCAACCGGCAGTCAGTATTAAAAAATTGGCGCTATGAGCAGATTTCTCTCGTGCGCTCCGTAAGTTCACAAATTGCTAATGTACTCGACCTGGACGAACTATGCGTGCGGGTGACCAATCTGATCCAGTGCAGCTTTAACTACTACCACGTCAGCATTTTTACCCTTAACGAAAACACCCATCGGTTGGAATTTCGCGCCAGTTCACTCAATTGTGAACCGAATCAGAAGAACCCACTCTCAGAACTCGATTACGACGAAGGTTTGGTCGCACTAGCCGCCAGAAATGGTGAAGAGCTGGTGATCAAAGATGTATCACAAGAACCCCGTTACCGCAAAGTGGATGCTTTGCCGGATACGAAAGCAGAAGTGGTGCTGCCATTAAAAATTGAAGATCGGATTTTGGGTGTGCTGGATATTCAAAGCAACCGGCTAGGAGCGTTCCACGAGAATGATATGCTGGTAGTGCGCTCACTGGCAGATAGCATCGCGCTGGCAATTGAAACGACGCGCTTGTTTAACTCACTCGAACAACGAGCCACTCAAATGAACGCTTTGGCGGAAATTGGCTCCGCCATTTCATCGATTCTTGATTTGGATGATTTGCTGAAGAAAGTCGTTGAGGTAATCGAAAAACGATTTTCTATTCCTTTTGTCTATGTTTTTTCCAATCATTCCAACCGCCGCAAAGTCATTTTCGAAGCCGGCACCGGTCCAATCGCGCGCAAACTAAAACCGAATTCTTTCGCCTTTGACCTGGATGCGGAGGTTGGGATCATTCCTTTTGTGGCGCGCACCGGTCAGACACGTCTGGTCAATAACGTCGAGAATGAGCCAATATACTTGCCGGCGAAATATTTTCCCCAAAAAATCAAATCCGAACTTACCATCCCCTTAAAGTTTGGGGATGATGTACTGGGTGTCCTTGATCTTCAATCGGATGAATTAAATCGATTTAGCCAGTCCGATCTGGAACTCTTTGAGAGTCTTTCATCTGGAATTGCGCAATCAATTCGAAACGCCTCGCTGTACCGAACTGAAAAATGGCGTCGGAGGGTGGCGGACAGCTTCCGGGATATCGCAGGTTTGTTAAGTTCCAACCTTGCGCTTCCGGATATGCTGGATCGGGTTCTCGCTGCGCTCGAAGCGAACCTGCCCTGTGATGCCTCTGCCATCTGGCTGCTCGATGAAGAATCCACTTTACCCATTGAAGAACGCCCTTTGCAGCTGGCAGCTGTACGTGGGGTCAGCCAAGCCAAAGTTATTGATGCTGTTCAGGGCTCGGTCAGTGTGCGCACTTTCCTCCATCATGGGGTTTCAAGTGACCAATTAACAATTCGTCGACCTGAAGACCCTTACGGACCGTTAGGGATGGCGCGAAAGTTTAAATCCAATTACTCTTCACTGGCGGTTCCCCTCCGTTCAGGAGAGGAGATCCTTGGCGTTTTGACTATCGCGCATCGTAAAGAAGGGCGGTACGGTTCAGAAGCCTCGGCAATTGCTCTAACCCTCGCCAGTTATGCAGCTGTCGCTATTCAAAACGCGCGGCTTTTCACCTCAGCCCAGGAAGAAGCCTGGTCATCCACAGTCCTGCTCCAGGTTGCAGAAGCCATCCAATCGATTAATAACCTCGATTCCCTTTTTTCTACGATGGTCCGATTGATCCCCCTGCTTGTGGGTGTCGAACACAGCGCTGCTTACTTAATCCGATCTGATGAAGACTCCTTCGAGCTCATAAAGGCATACGGTTTTCAACCTGCAGAAAATGAGCGAATCGTCCAGGATGCCGACGCCATTGCTTTTTTGAAATTAAAAGCAACCCTCGCACCTGTATTTATCACCGATCCAAAAATGGAGCTGGGGTTAAACTCGATCCCGTACGTTGAAGATCAAAGCACGCTGGTTCTGCTGCCCTTGATTGCGCATGGTGAGCTGCACGGAGCCTTGCTGGTGTCTCACATTCGAATGGGACAAGCAGGAATGGCAAACCGGTTTAACGAGCAAACTCTTGCCATTTTACAGGGAATCGCCCAGCAAACTGCCATTGGGCTGGAAAACATCCAGCTGCTGGAAAATCGGCAGGAAGAAGCCTATATTACGGCAGTTTTGCTGCAAGTTGCCCAGGCAGTGGTCAGTCAGAATAAATTAGAGGACATACTGGATACAATCGTCCAATTGATGCCAATATTAGTGGGCGTTGATACCTGTGTCATCTACCTGTGGGAACAAAATAACGACCAGTTGGTGCCGATAAAAGCAATCGCGCCATCCCATGCCGATCGGGAAGAGATCCTTCATCACCCCTTTTCCCGGGGTGACTTTCCATTACTGGATAAAGTCCTGGAAACAAATGAGGTGGCAGGCTGCCTGCTGGAGATTCCGGATTTTGCGGTAAAGAACTGGGATCAACTCCAATGCGATGATGAAAACTCCCTTCATCCCCGCGAGAACTCCAACTGGTTATTAGGTTTTCCGCTAAGCATTAAGGGAGAACGATATGGAATCATGCTGACACGGGAGACAAATGTTCAACCAGCGTACCATCAAAAAAGGATCGAACTGATCAAAGGCGTTGCCCAGCAGACCGCGCTTGCCATTCAAAATGAACGCTTGAAGGAGGAAATGGTTGGCAGGGAACGCATGGAACGCGAATTTCAACTCGCCCGCCAGATTCAACGGACCTTCTTGCCACAATCCACCCCCAGCGTAGAAGGTTGGGATATTGATCTGCGTTGGCGGACTGCCCGCGAAGTAGGCGGAGATTTCTACGATATTTTTTCAACTCAGGAGAATAAACTGGCATTCGTTATCGCGGATGTGTCGGATAAAGGAATGCCTGCCGCTTTGTATATGACGGTTACGCGGACATTGATCCGCGCAGCCGCGCAGACGCTTAACTCACCTGCTGAGATTTTAGCGAGGGTGAATGATCTTCTGGTTGGAGAATCACAAAACGGGATGTTTGTAACAGCAATTTATGCCCTTTTAGATCCCACTACTGGAGAATTGTCCTACGCTAATGCCGGACATAACCTGCCCCTGTTATTTAGGGGCGAATCTCAGGAAATTGAAAAACTAGCCAAGGGAGAAATTGCCCTGGGAGTCATCGAGCACGTAGAATATAAAAATCATGCCATTCATCTCAATGAAAAAGACACCTTATTACTGTATACAGATGGCTTGACGGAAGCATTTTCATCTTCAGGTGAACAATTCTCTGAGTCCAGAGTCATTGCTGCCCTGCAGGAAAATCTTTATCGGTCAGCGAATGAACTGCTAGAAAGCCTAGAGAATTTAATCAACGTGTTTCGCAAAGGGGAACCCCCTTCTGACGATCTTACGATGTTGGCAATCCACCGGCTGAAGAATAATACCAATTTAGGCGCTGTTTAGTCACCCAGGATCAGGGCTAACCAGATTTCCCAGTTCTCCACAGGTTGAACCGTCGGAGTAGGAACAAATACCGGTTCTGGAGTTGTACCTGGTGGAGAGATGGGAATCACCAACTGTTCCCCCGGTCTGACCATGTGACCTTCATAGTATGCCCATTCTTCCACTGCGCCTTGCGAACCGGCATAGGCTTGCTGTGTCTGTAAGACCTGTAATGTACCTTCCAGTTTGGCTACTGCAGTCGCAGCATCATTCCGTTGTTCAGTCAGGCGTGAAAGCTCATTTAACCGCGAATTCAAATCCATCACGAGGAAAAACAGGATGACTGCGCCAGCGATTAAGGCGATTTTTTTGAGATCAAGAAAACCTTTAAATCGGGCAAAGAATTTATTCACAGCTTAATATTACCCTAAACGAGATTGATCGACAAGAAAAAAACCCGCAAAGACTTGCGGGTTTTGAGGTGCCGGAGGAGGGATTTGAACCCTCACGGGCGTAATGCCCACTACGCCCTGAACGTAGCGCGTCTGCCAATTCCGCCACTTCGGCTTACCAAAGGAATATTCTATCAGACTCTGAAGGATTGTCAATCCGTTGTTCAAATCAATTGACAATCTACCCGGAGTATCGGGAGTAAAATTGGAACATGCGTAAAATTCCACTGATTTTTCTATGCGTTTTCATGTTCTTACTGGCAGGTTGCAATGCCTTGGAAGTTCCACCAAACGACCCACTGGAAACAACTTTCACTCCCACACCTTTCCAGCCTGCTGGTGAAGTTCCAATGACTCCAACACCCGAGTGGACATTGACCGCGACACCAGACGAGAGCAAGATCATTTCGCTGGGGTTGGAAAGACCGCAGGGTCAGGTAAATATTCTTTTGATGGGATCCGATTTTCGCCCTGGGTTGGGGTATCGTACTGATGTGATGATGCTTCTTTCGCTCATGCCCGAACAAAACCTGATTACCCTCACCTCTTTTCCCCGTGATCTTTATGTGGATCTGCCCGGTTACGGTTATGAACGCATTAATGCAGCCTTAGAATTTGGCGGTTTTCCGCTCGTACAAGAGACCTTCGATTACAATTTTGATGTCCCTGTCGATTATTACATGTTGACCGATTTCTCCGGCTTTGTCAGCATCATTGATACGCTGGGTGGAATAACAGTAAACGCTGCTTATGAACTCTATGATACCTGTGACCTGCCACAAGCCGTCGACCACATGTGTTATGTGCCTGCCGGGCGCATCACCATGAACGGTGAGACAGCACTTTGGTACGTACGCTCACGGTATTCGACGAATGATTTTGATCGAACCCGCCGGGCACAGGAAGTGATTACTGCCATTGTACAAAAAACAATGAGCCTGGATGCGCTCAACCGGGCAGCGGAGCTTTTTGATCTATTTCGCTATTCCGTGGAGACGGATGTTCCTTTCGACTTGATCGTAAAAATGCTTCCACTCGCTGCCAATTATCTGCAAGATCCCTCGAATTTGCAGCGCTATGCCATCACTGAGGCAGACGTGACTGATTATCTAGTTCCCGTTAGTGGCGCGATGGTGGTTATTCCCAACAATGAAGCTGTCGCCAAAATCATACAGCAGGCAATTTACCCGTCCGCAGATCCACAAAATTAATCTATTGACAAATCACTTTATTCCTTGTAAACTGTAATAAGCTTTAGGCTATGCGAAAGACGAGGCAATCAAATGAATCAATCCCCTGAAATTCATATCACCACAGAAACTACCCTGATTCCAGCTATTCGATCCTGGGAGGTTTTTCTCAATGACCAGGGACGATCTTCTTTCACCATTAAGGCTTTTCTTGGTGATTTGAACCTGTTTGCGGGTTACTTTCCACCGGATACCACCCTGGGCAGCTTGACTACCAACGACATTAATCGCTTCCTGGATTGGCTGCAACATGAACGCAATGTGCCATGCAGCCCAAAAAGTCTTTCCAGGCGCATTACCTCCATCAAATCTTTTTTCCGCTGGCTCACCCAATCCGGCAGAATTCCAGCGGATCCATCTGAAAAAGTGCTGCAGAAATCTGTCATCAGCCCCCTTCCCGTTGTTCTCACAGCAGAAGAAGAACAAAAAGTCCTTGATGTTGCTCAGAAATATCGCGTCTCTGATAAACCCGATGCCCGCCCGTACACGTTGTTGAGGTTGCTCCTTATCTCCGCAATCAAGAAAGGTGAATGTCTGGCTCTAAACTTGAATCACATCGACCTCGATAGCCCAAAGAGTCCGCGTATGTTCATCCGCTATTCCACCAGCGGCAGCCGTTACAAGGAACGAAACATTCCGTTGACCCCGGATTGGGTTGAATCCTACAAAGAGTATCTGGAACAATATCATCCAGTAGATCAGGTATTCCCCTGGTCTCCGCGGCGGCTGGAATACTTGCTGGAAGATATCGGCAACGAGGCTGGACTGGAAAAACACCTGTCGTTCGATATGTGCCGCTGGACAAGCGCCCTCGACGACTGGAAATCAGGCATGGAAAAGGACGCACTTCGACAAAAAATGGGCGTCTCAAAAATTCAATGGCGCGAAGTCAGTATGAAACTTAAGCAGCTTGCGGGAGAATAACCCTTCTCTTTTTTCCTAAACTGGTTCCTTTGATATCGTCAGGTAGAGCACATGTTGTGTGTTTGGGTCTACCTGAAAACCTTCGGCGATGCGAAAACCAGGCACCCAAATTATTTCTTCTCCGGATCGTACCAATGGCCACGAATGACGGGCACGCACTGGTAAACCGGAATTCGTCCAAAAATTCCCCAGTTTCACCATTTTCCCTTTCATACCGAATGGTGCAAAGCGGTCTCCTTGTTCCGCCACACCGAGCGAAAGAGAACCTGTCAGCTTATCCGCATCCAGCTGGGCAATAAATGGATCCGGACGATGCAGGTAATGATCCACTATTCGGGAGGAAAATATCCAAGATCCGTTCAGCGGTTTGGTCATTGGGCAAGTCAATGAAGCTCTCCCCCTGCTCGTAACCTGTGGCCATAACCCATTCAACGGATCTCCGGCATGAGCAAATACAATTTTCTCTTTTAGGAACAGAAAACATTCCAACCCCGCAAGTAAATCGATTCGCCGGGCTTGATTTGGCTGAAGGCAAAAGCGGGCAGTCCGATCAATGACCTCAAAGTCGATATCGCGAAGATCAGGCTCCAGACGAGCAATCGCCTTACGCACCAGGCGGCGAACCATGCCTGGATGTAACCGGGATAGCTTTGTCCGATCGAATATCAGAAACTCATCATACTCCTCACTCACTGTAGTCTGCCAGGCAAGCTCCGCCTGATGGACAAGAAAATCTTCATCCGCCGAGAGAACATTCGCCATGCGGCTTATCCGTTCCTTGATTTGAGGATTGAAGGTACTCAACACCGGGATCAGTTCTTTTCGGATTCGGTTACGGAAGAACCGGATATCAGCGTTGGATTCATCATAGATCGGGGTCAGGTCATTGTCTTTGAGGTATGCAAGAATTTCATCCCGGCTAGTGGTGAGCAAGGGACGAATGAGTGGGATGGTTTCACTCCAAGGGTTTGGCAGTGAGTAAGGTTGCATGCCTGCCAGCCCGCTCAATCCACTGCCGCGTAATAAATGCATGAGTACAGTTTCTACCTGGTCATCAGCATGATGGGCGACCACGACCGCCTGTGCATGATGCTCTGCCGCGGATCTAAAAAGGAACTCGTAGCGTAAATGCCTGGCGCCCTCCTCCAAGGAGAGTTTGTTTTTCAACATGTAATCTCTCACATCCACGCGGCAGGTAATAAAAGCAATTCCCATCTGGTCGCAAATCATATGCGCCTGTTTTGCTTCTTCAGCGCTCGTTCCGCGCAAACCATGATCAAGGTGCGCTGCGAGGAGAGAAAACCCGGTTTTCTTCAGGATGTGCAGCAAACAAAGAGAATCTGGACCTCCGGAAAAACCGACGAGCAGAGGATTCACCTTATCCACATGGCAATCCCGTTCCAGAACTTCAATTATTGCCAATTCATTCATAATTTTGATTATAGCATTGGCACCTTACCATTTTGGTTTGTAAAAATCCCTTGAACTGCAAGGAGGATTATGCTAGACTGACAATGATAATTCAATGGAGGCGGTATGCCCGAGAAAATTCTAATAGTTGATGACGACCTCGAAACATTACGTCTGATCGGGGTCATGTTACAGCGTCAGGGTTATGAAATCGCAGCAGCCAACACCGGTGAAATGGCTGTTTCGATGGCAAAAAAAGAAAACCCGAATCTGATCGTCTTGGACATTATGATGCCGGTAATGGATGGCTACCGAGTCGCCAAAGAAATTCGCCAGGATCCAGATACAGCTCAGATACCGATCTTGATGTTCACTGCCAAAAGTCAGGTCGATGACAAAATTGCGGGGTATGATGCCGGGGCTGATGACTATCTGACCAAACCAGTTCACCCCGCTGAGTTAAGCGCTCATGTCAAATCCCTGCTCGCACGGTCCGTCAGAACCGAAGTCCCGGCAGTGGTTGAATCTCCCGGTCACATTATAGGGATTACCGCTTGCAAAGGCGGCTTAGGTGCTTCAACCCTGGCACTCAATCTTGCCGTCGAATATTACAACCTCAGTAAAAAAGAAGTCCTCGCAATTGAACTTCGACCAGGCATGGGTAGCTGGGGAATTGAATTGGATATTGCTGACTCCTATGGGCTGGAAAAAATCTTCGCGCTTCCTCTTGAAGAGATCACAGACGAGACAGTGGATAAATATATCGTCCGCACCACCTTCGGTATTAAATTGCTGATGGCCTCCAATAAGACGCGACAGATTGATTTCACAGGCACCGCCGAAAAACTGATCAGGATGATCGAGGTGCTGAATAAAAAGAATCCGGTACTCATCCTGGATATTGGGAATCCTTACCTCCCCGGATATGATGAGATCTGTGCACGATGCCAGGAATTAATTATTCTTACGGATGGCTTCCAATCAACGGTACTGCGAACCCGCAAACTTATTGGCAACATCCAGATGGAACCGCCTAAAACATACAGGAACCTGGAAGTCATCCTTTACAACCATCTCCGCTCGGATTTAATGTTGACTAAAGATCAGATCGACAAAATGCTCCCCGGGACACCGGTGCGGACGATGTTCCCTTCGGTTCCAGAGCAGGTTTTTCAGGCAAATCAAAAATACCAACCTTTGGTCAAGATTCAACCGGAAGGTTTGTATTCGCAGCAAATTAATGAACTAGCCCGTTTGATTCATTCAAGAGCAGGTGCATGAGCACCTCGCTCCTCAATCAGGTCGAGGCAGCAGCAACTCTGATTCAACAGTCAACTTATATGGTCGTATTTACCGGAGCAGGGATTTCAACCCCTTCCGGTATACCTGACTTCAGAAGTGCAGAAAGTGGTTTATGGCTTAAAGACGATCCGATGCAGGTGGCATCAGCAACTGCTTTTAGAGAACACCCGGAGCGTTTCTATAACTGGTTGAGACCGCTCTTAGAGGCTTCCTGGAAAGCTCTTCCCAACCCGGCGCACCAGGCGATTGCTCAACTTGAAGAAAAGGGTTTTGTCAAAGCGGTCCTCACACAAAACATCGATCGTTTGCACCAGAAGGCTGGTTCCCGGAAGGTCATTGAATTGCACGGTGCCACGTCTCAATTTCACTGTCCCATGTGCCGGTCTATTCCACAAGACAGCCAATTAATTATTGAAGAAATTTTAGGAGGGTCCATTCCCCATTGTTCTCGGTGCGGGGGTATCTTGAAGCCAGATATCACTCTTTACGAAGAGGCATTGCCGGAAAAAGCCTGGGTTGCAGCATGCCAGGAAACCTCGCAGGCGGATCTCTTCTTGATTGCTGGTTCATCGTTGGATGTTGTTCCAGCCGCCTCACTCCCTTACCAGGCATATCAGCATGGCAGCCGCCTGATCATCATCAATTATTCCGCCACCTATCTTGACCGGTATGCAGATGTTGTCATTCATCAAAATGTGGCTGAAGTACTCCCCCTGATCACTGAAAAAGTATCGAACAGAAGATAACAAAATCAGGAAGAACGGGCTCCCCGTCTGCCAAATTGGCGCTCCAGCAAATCCACCGAAAGGTGAATCATGGTAGGGCGTCCGTGCGGGCAGGTTCTGGGTGCCAGACAGGATTCAAGATCGCTCAAAAGGGCTAGCTGCTCTTGAGATGAAAGCACTGTCCCGCCCTTGACCGCCATGCGTTTACAAATCCGGGCAATCAAGCGTTCCCTCAACATCCCCTGCAGAGGGGTTTCATCTTCTTCAAAGTCATCCACCACTGCCTGGATGGCAGCCAGAGGGTTATTGTGCACAAAAAGAGCCGGAATGGCTCGAACCCGGAAAGTATTGATGCCAAACTCCTCAACTTGAAAGCCTATCTCGTTCAGAAGTGCCAGGTTTTCCCGCAGGAGATGTGAAGATTGAGGCGGGAGTTGAAGTAATGCCGGCTCAAGCAAAACCTGTGCAGGAATATTTCGGCTGGATCCAGTCATTTTCTCAAAAAGGACCCTTTCATGGGCGGCGTGTTGATCAATCAGGTAAAGCCCGTCAGGTCCTTCCGCAACCAGGTAGGTTGCTCCGATTTGACCAATCAACCGGAGGATCGGAATACGCTCTGGATTTTCGGCATTGGGCAGAGTTGAGTTTGTGTTTTCTGGAGGAGCAGCCAGCGGGTTCATTTCCGCAGCTGGCGAGGAATTTGATGGAAAGTTCCACCCTAAAGGATTTTCCTGGGGGGTAGATTGTGGCTCCGGAACCCGCCAGTATGAAGGAGAAACCTGAGGGACCGGTGAATACGCCATTAAAGCTCGTCTTACAGCTCGTTGGAGGGCGGTAAAAATAGTATCCGGCTGGCGAAAGCGCACTTCTGCCTTTGCTGGATGGACATTCACATCCACTTCTTCGGGTTCAATTTGAATAAAAAGGACGGAGAGCGGATATCTTCCTACCATCAAAAAAGTTTGGTAGGCTTTCATTAAAGCAGCGGTAAGGGCAATATCCTGCACCCATCGACCATTAACGAAAAAGGTGATGTCCTTGCGATTAGAGCAGTTTACAGAAATCGGGCTGATAAAACCTTGGATCTTAATCCCATCTTCTTCAAAAATAACTTCCAGCAGTTGTTTCGCCAGATCAATCCCATAAAGCTGTGCCAGGACCTCCCGTTGATTACCGTTCCCGACGGTCCTTAAGACATTTTTACTGTCTTCTTCTAAATGGATGGCGATCGACGGATATGCCAGCGCATAACGGGTGACTAACCCATCGATTTGTTGTTTTTCGGTCACATCACGTTTTAAAAATTTTAACCGCGCTGGCGTATTATAGAAAAGATCCTGCACCCTCACCAGGGTACCAGTTACACCACCATATGGTTCAGAACGGAGAACTTTGCCACCCTCTACAACAATTTGAGCTCCCATGGGTTGATCCAGCCTGCGCGAAAATAAGACCAGACGGGATACGGATCCAATGGAAGCCAGTGCCTCTCCCCTGAAACCGAGGGTGCGAATATGAAAGAGGTCGTCGGCGGAGTTAAGTTTGCTGGTGGCGTGCCGGGCAACCGCCAACGGAAGGTCAGCAGCAGAAATTCCACTGCCATTGTCATTGACCTCGATTAACTTCTTTCCAGCTTCTTCGATTCGGATGCCAATCCGGGTGGCGCCGGCATCGATCCCGTTTTCCAATAATTCCTTAACCACTGAAGCAGGTCGTTCTACCACTTCACCGGCAGCAATTTGTGAGGCTACTTCATCAGCTAATATTTGGATCGCCATATGAAACAATTATATCCTACTGGACTTTGGCACAAATCTCATTTATTTTTGAAATCAAAAAATCAGAGTATACTAACCGCTATGAGTTTTGAAACCCTTTTTTTTGACCTGGATGACACCCTCTACCCTTCTACCAGCGGCATTTGGCAAGCGATTGGTGACAGGATGGATATCTATATCACCCAAAAACTCGGCGTCGCACCGGAGCAAGTGAAAACTTTACGGGAGGGACTCTTTAATCAATACGGAACCACCCTTCGTGGGTTGAGCACCCTCTACGGAATTGATGAGAGTGATTTTCTTGAATTTGTGCATGACATTCCGATTGAAAATTATTTGCAGAAAGACCCCGTCCTAAGGGAAATCCTCTCCTGTTATTCCACGCCAAAAATTGTTTTTACCAATGCCAATCGCAGGCATGCCGAACGAGTGCTGTCCACACTTGGTGTCGATGACCTGTTCTCCGGGATAATCGACATTGAACAAATCAGTCCCTATTGCAAGCCACTTGAAGAGGCTTACCGGAAGGCGATCAAAATCAGTGGCATCCAGGATCCCGGCAATTGTGTCGTCATTGATGATTCGCTCCGAAACCTGAAAACCGCCAGCGAAATGGGTTTTTACACCATCCAGGTGGGTCATGAAACACGCACTACTTTCGTAGATGCAGCGATCCTTACCATATCAGAACTGCCGGACGTCGTTCCGATGGAGATTGGGATTCCCCGAGAGTAAAATCATGACTAATTCAATCCCATTACTCGGTTGGGTGTTAATTGTGTTCCTGGTCTTACTGGTGATTTCTCTTAACATCGGTCTGTTCACCAGGATGAAGAAAAAGAATCAAAAGAAACCATGGATTTCAAACCTGGAACAAACCCGGAAAACAATCCAAGACCCATTTTGGGCGGAAAACCAAAAAATGGGTGAACTGGCAAATAATCTTAAAAAGCTTAATCGAACATCTGAAACAGGCAAAGACAACGAGACGCCTTTTTCATCTGAGGAAACCAAACGTGAAGACTAATCATACAACTAGAAACATTCTGATCATTGTCCTTTCTGTCCTTCTGCTTGCAGGTACCTTCGCAGGTGGTTTACTGGTGGGCTGGCTAATTCCATCCTCAAGCGCTTTGGAAACTCTTCCGGCGAATACCGGTACTGAAACAGCGACACCTCCCCAATCCACAACCTCCACATCTTCGACCGATTTGGACACGCTGTTCAAACCTTTCTGGGAAGCCTGGCAAATTGTTCATGACCAATATGTAGATCAACCGGTTGATGATCTCAAATTGATGCAAGGTGCCATCCGAGGCATGCTCGACTCTCTGGGTGATCCGCATACCGGCTATATGACGCCTGATGAATTCAATCAAGCCCAAATGCCGCTAGATGGTTCCTATACTGGGATCGGCGCCTGGGTAGATACCAGTGGCGAATACCTGACCATCGTCAGTCCAATGGAAGGATCACCGGCAGAAGAGGCTGGATTGAAACCAGGAGATGTGATCCTGGCAGTAGATGGGAAAGACGTCACCAACATGGACCCAAGTGTCGTTCTACAGTCCGTTCTCGGACCGGAGGGGACGAGCCTTCTCCTCACCATCCAAAGAAAAGATAGCGGTGAAGTGGTGGATGTCTCGATCGTCCGTAAAAAGATCACCATCCCAAGCATTGAAAGCAAAATGTTGGATGGAAATATTGCGTATATTGCTCTTTCCACTTTTGGCGAAACCAGCGCGGATGACATGAAAGCAGCCCTGAGCGAACTACTCGCCCAAAATCCCACTGGGCTGGTCTTCGACCTGCGCAATAATTCGGGTGGCTATGTGGATACTGCGATTGAAATTATTTCGCAATTCATCCCATCTGGAACCGTAATGATCGAAAAGTTGGGAACTGGTGAAGAAATTCCTTATGAAGCGATTCCCGGTGGGATCGCCACTGAAATTCCACTGGTGGTTTTGGTAAATGGTGGTTCAGCTTCAGCCTCTGAAATCACCGCAGGAGCCATTCAGGATTATGGACGTGGAGTCATTGTGGGTGAGACCACCTTTGGCAAAGGATCGGTGCAAAATTGGGTACCTCTTGAGGGTGAACAGGGAGCAGTGAAGGTAACCATCGCCCACTGGCTGACACCTAAAGGAAGAATGATCCATGGCGTAGGTCTCACACCAGATTATGAAGTACCCTACACTGAAGAAGATTTCAAAGCCGGATTGGATCCTCAACTGGATAAAGCCGTTGAGATCCTCTCGAAAGGCAGCTAACAGGTGGAATGAAGTCGTCAGACATTTAATTGACAAAAGCCCCAAGCAAGGGGTATAATCCATGGTCGCTAATAACAACCAATAAGAGAGAGCATGATAGAAATGACCGAACAACCGCAGGAAAACACCAAATTAGAACCAAAAACACCATTCAAAGCCAGGGTTATGAAGGTAAGCCTTGCGGGCGCCGTTCTTGATATTGGAATTGGCAAGCCGGCGCTGCTTCATGTCTCGCAGATTGCCGTCCCTGAAAATATACAGAATAAGAAAGTGGACGAAATTCTAAAAGTCGGTGATGAAATCGACGTCTGGGTCAAGAGAGTTACCCGCAAAGATGGCGAAGAACGCATCGAAATGACCATGATCAAACCGCTGGATTTGGAATGGCGGGAGATTAAAGTTGGTGAAACCGTAAAAGGTAAAGTTGTCCGACTGGAGAAGTTTGGCGCATTCGTTGAGATCGGCGCAGAACGACCAGGGCTGGTACATATCAGCGAAATGGCGCATGGTTACGTCAAAGTTCCATCCGATGTCGTCAAAGAAGGCGATGAAATCGAAGCCCAGATCATTGATGTAAACCGCCGCAAGAAACAAATTAAATTAAGCATGAAAGCCATTCAACCTGAACCTGAGGTGGTGATTGAAGAAAAACCAAAAGCAGTCACTGCGGCTGTTCCCGCGATAAAACGTGAGCGGAAAACAACCCGAAAACCTCGAAATACATCCGACATGGATAATTCCGCCTTGCTGGAATCGATCAACGAAACCTCGGAACCTGAACCGACTTCGATGGAACTGGCAATGCGCGCCGCAATGGAAAAAGCCAAAGACCGAAAACAAAAAATGGAAGTACGGAAAGGCAAGAACAGCTCCACTGAACAGGAAGAGATTCTCTCCCGCACCCTTGAAAACAAAATTCAAACCAACTAAGTCTTCAAAACCATCCGCAAGGATGGTTTTTCTTTTGCGGAGGATGATCAGTTATGATAAACTCAAAGCAGGATAGATAAATTGTATGTGTGTCATCGAAATTCGCATCAGATTGAGCTGACTGTCGAGGAGGACAAGGATAAACTGCCCTCCTCACTTTTTATTTATAGACGAAAGAGGTGAAAGCCATGGCTACGAAATATATTTTCATCACCGGAGGGGTTGTCAGTTCAGTAGGCAAAGGTGTGACCGCGGCGGCACTCGGCAGGGTGCTTAAAGAACGCGGTTTTAAAGTAGCCGTTCAAAAACTGGATCCTTATATTAATGTTGATCCGGGAACAATGAGCCCCTATCAGCATGGCGAAGTATTCGTGTTGGATGATGGCGCTGAAACCGACCTGGACCTGGGGCATTATGAACGATTCATCGATATCCGCCTCAATCGCGTATGTAACATCACCACCGGGCAGGTGTATGCAGAAGTAATTTCGAAGGAAAGGCGCGGAGATTACCTGGGCGGTACGATCCAAGTCATCCCGCATATCACCAATGAAATAAAACGCCGCATCGCTCTTGTTTCCAAGACCACCGGGGCTGAGATCGTGATCGTTGAAGTAGGCGGCACAGTCGGAGATATCGAAGGACTTCCCTTTCTGGAAGCACTCCGCCAGCTGAGAACTGATTTGGGACGAGAAAACACCGCTTACATCCATGTGACCTGGTTACCTTACATTGAAGCCACGGATGAAATTAAAACCAAGCCTACGCAGCATTCGGTGGCTGAACTTCGCTCCATCGGGATTACGCCGGACATGATCGTCGCCCGAAGTGACAAACCTGTAAAAGAAAATTTAAGAGAGAAAATTGCCCAGTTCTGTGATGTGGAAAAACGGGCGGTTATTCCTATGGTCACGGCTCCAATCCTTTATGAGATTCCCCTGCTGCTTGAAAAAGAAAATGTGGCTGAATACTTGATGGAACGTCTGAACTTACAACCACACAAGCAACCAGATTGGGCAGGCTGGCAGATATTGATAGACGAAACAAAACGAAAAAAGCCAAAGGTTACCATCGCTCTGGTTGGAAAATATGTTGAACTCCATGATGCCTATATCAGTGTACGTGAAGCATTAAAACATGCCGCCTTATTCCTGGGGCTCGAATTAGATTTGAAATGGGTTCACTCGACCGATCTTGAAAAAGGGAAAAGCCTCGAAGTTTTGGACAATGCGAGTGGAATTATTGTTCCAGGAGGATTTGGTAACCGGGGGATTGAAGGGAAAATTATTGCGGTCAATTATGCGCGCCAGCATAAAATCCCTTATTTCGGGCTTTGCCTCGGCATGCAGCTTATGGTTGTAGAATTTGGTCGATACGTGCTGGGTACAGATCAGGTAAATTCGTCAGAATTCGACCGCACCACCCCTCATCCCGTAATAGATCTAATGCCCGAACAACAAAACATCACTGACATGGGTGGCACGATGAGGCTGGGGTTGTACCCCTGTGTGCTTCAACCAGGCACAATCGCTGCCAAGGCTTACGGCGTGAAAAAGGTTGAAGAACGCCATCGCCATCGCTTTGAGTTTAACAACGCGTACAGGCAGCTTTTTGCCGAGCACGGGATGGTTTATTCCGGTCTCTCCCCGGATAAAACCCTGGTGGAAATTGTGGAACTGAAAGATCACCCATTCATGCTCGGCACCCAATTCCATCCAGAATTTCTCTCCCGCCCTACCCGCCCTCACCCTCTCTTCCTTGCCTTCATCCGGGCAGCAGCTGAAAAAGCGGGACTGGAATACCTCGATCCACCACTTTTGTATCAGCAGAGTGAACAGGCATAAACCAGATATAATACATATTTGCTACATGGATGTCGAATACTCGATAATACAGATCCGGGAGAGGCAATGCCCAAACCAAGGTTATTGATTCCTGTTTTCACGCATTTTTCCGTGCGTTATATCCTGCGCACGGGAATGCTCAAATCGCTCACTGATTTCGTCCACCCCATCATTGCCTTGAGCTGGCAGGATGAAGCCCTTGAAAACGAATTTATCCACCAATCAGCGGAAGTAGTTCAGGTTCCTGATTTCACACTTACCGATCGGTATCGCAATATCCGCGAAATGGTGAATTTCTGGCACAAGCTTTATCGGCAAACTAACACCACAGAAATTGACCTGCGTCGTGAACGGTCTTTAATGGATCTGAAAGACCGCTTCTATTACGATCGCAGAATCAATGCTTACCGCAAAGCGGTTGAGGATGAAGACAAAGTTCAAGCACTGCTGCAGGAGGAAGAGCGCTTGTTCTGGGAAGAGACTAATCATGCGGATTTTGATGCTCTGCTCGAATTGACGCATCCGGACTTTATCTTTTCCATAACCCCCTTTGTGAACAAAGAAGAGCCTCTGCTACGGTGCGCTCAAAAACGTAATATTCCCCGTTTTACCTCAATTTTGTCCTTTGATAACGTCACCACCCGCACCCGTTTGCCTGTTCCTTTTTCCCATTATCTGGTTTGGAACAAATATAATCAGGCAGAGTTATTACGCATCTACCCGGAGATTAAACCTGAAACCATTACCATTTCCGGGGCACCACAATTTGACTTTTACTATGACCCCACTTATATTACCGATGAAATGGAATGGCGTAAGGATCTCAACCTGCCTGCTGACCGTCCGGTAATCCTTTTTGGCGGTGGAACTTACCGGATCGTCCCAAATGAACCTCTGCTGCTCAAAGAATTGGATGACGCCATAACCGGTCATCAGATCCTTAATGATCCAATCATCCTTTTCAGGCGCCACCCAGGTGACATTGCCAGCCGATGGGAAAAAGTATTGAACTCCGCTCGCAATGTGTGGCTGGATAAAAGTTGGCAGGCAAATGAAAGCAAAGGACAAATCAATATTACCTCTGCTGACATTAAACACCTGTGTTCCACGCTCAAATACTGCGCGGTGCATATCAATGCTTCATCCACTCTCAGCGTTGATGGAGCAGTGTTTGACCGTCCCCAAGTCGGACCGGCATACGATCCGGGATTCTTGCATAAATACAACCGCATCCTGCGAGAATTGTACGAACGCGAGCATTATCTCCCCATCACCTGCTCTGGTGGTCTGGCGGTGGTAAATTCACGCCGAGAATATCTAAAAGCCATCAACGAAGGTTTTTCTGATCCGGAAGAGCAGGCGGACGGGCGTAAAAAGATCGTATCAGAAATTTGCACCTTTAATGATGGTCACTCCACCCAAAGAGTTGTGGACACCTTAAAAAGATTAGTGGGTTAACCTAAATAATCCATGATTAAAGGTATACTTACCGCGTTTCACTAGACTGAGTCATTAAT
>JAGPFF010000035.1 GCA_018056725.1 Anaerolineaceae bacterium | reverse complement strand
TACTTGCGAAATACTCCCTCCTGCCTCTACTGCTTTTATTGCACTCATCATTTGTTCATTGCTGTACCTGGTCATAAAAACTGCACCCCTTTCTGTTGGTTGTGTCCAACTTTTGGGGTGCAGTTCACAGAGGGCGGCTTTTTTTATGCAGAAATGCTTCAGATGGAAAAATCTTCTCCCTGCCAGACACCCTCTGAGGGGGTATGCAGGTGGAGAGGATGGCGGGCTCCGTTCGAACCCTGGTAGGCAGCATTTTCTGTATGCAGATTAAGGCGTTGTTCAATTAAATCAACCCTTTTCATCAATGCTGCTACCGAATCGCCAATAGTGTCGGGAAGTTTACCGTGTTCCAGGTCGGGTCCTTCTAAAGCGGGCTGACTGCGAACCACCACCTGACCGGGTACGCCTACCACTACGGAGTTTGGCGGCACTGATTTTACCACCACCGCGTTTGCGCCAATCCGGCTGTGGGCGCCAATGGTGATATTGCCAAGGATCTTGGCACCAGCCCCGATTACCACTTCATCTTCGATGGTTGGGTGTCGTTTCCCTTTTTCCATGCTTGTTCCGCCCAGCGTCACACCGTGATACATCGTGACACAACGCCCAATTTCAGCGGTTTCACCAATCACCACTCCCATGCCGTGATCGATGAAAAATCCCCTACCGATTTTCGCCCCCGGATGAATTTCGATGCCGGTGAGAAAGCGCGTGCCGTGAGAAAGCCAGCGCGCCAGTAGCTTGAAACCATGCTCCCACAGCCAGTGTTCTGACCGGTGTGCCCACACAGCATGCAATCCCGGATAGGCTACGAGGAGTTCTAATGTAGAACGGGCAGCCGGATCTCGGTTGAAAACCGAGCGGATATCTTCACGAATGAATGAAAACAACATCGTTCCCTCCGTTACCTGGTTTATTCCACCAGGTCGGCATATAAAGCTGTGCTGAGGTATCTCTCGCCAAAGGAGGGGATGATGACCACGATCAATTTTCCCTGGTTCTCGGCGCGGGCAGCTACCTGCAATGCAGCCCAGGTAGCGGCACCGGAAGAAATACCCACCAGTAAACCCTCCTGGGTTGCCATCAGGCGGGCAGTCTTGAACGCGTCCTCGTTTTTTACCTGGATAATCTCATCCATCACTGCTGTGTTCAACACTTCCGGAATAAATCCTGCGCCGATCCCCTGGATTGGATGAGGACCTTTTTGCCCGCCGGAAAGTACTGGCGACGCCTGTGGCTCAACAGCCACCATTCTTACGCCAGGTTTGCGGGATTTAAGCACCTCCCCAATACCCGTAATGGTTCCGCCAGTGCCAACGCCGGCGACTACAATATCCACTTTGCCATCCGTATCCCGCCAGATTTCTTCGGCGGTGGTGCGGCGGTGAACTTCAGGATTAGCCGGGTTGGTGAATTGTTGGGGCATGAAGTAGCGTGGGTCTGAAGCTACCAGTTCCTCTGCCTTTCGGATGGCGCCGCTCATTCCCTCGCTGCCCGGCGTTAAAACCAGATCGGCACCGTAAGCCCGCAGCAACATGCGCCGTTCACGGCTCATGGTATCGGGCATGACCAGAAGCAGCCGGTACCCCCGCGCAGCCGCGGTAAAAGCCAGCGCGATGCCGGTATTCCCACTGGTGGGCTCCACCAAAATCGTATTCTGATGAATGAGACCGGCTTTTTCCGCCGCCTCAATCATGGCAACACCGATGCGGTCTTTGACGCTATGAGATGGATTGAAGTATTCAAGCTTGGCAACAACTTCCGCTGGCAAACCAGCCGCGAGGCGGTTAATTCGTACCAGGGGGGTGTTGCCAACTAATTGGGTAACATCATCTGCAATTTTCATTTCTATCTTCCATTCTTAATAAGGAGTTTTAAAAGCAAAAGCGGTCGGTAGGGCTGCACAACACTGTGCGGGGACGTCTACCGCCGCCTGGGGAATTCGTAGGAATAGCGATCAGGCGGAGATCAAGACGCGCCCCGCCGTTGACACATGCAGGTCGGATGAATGACCTGAGATTGTGGAATTGCAAATAAGACAAACATACTCATATTATATTCCGCCAAGGCAGCTTGTCAAGGGATGGGATTTTCGCTCAGTAAGAGTTAAAACCACAGATTTTAAATTGTTACTGGCGGCAGGACCAATCGTTTTCTGCATCATACAGCAAGTTTTGATCCTTCTCCAGGTTGATCACTGCGATTAATTCTGTGATGACCCGGTTGGCAGACCAGAGCGTATCCTCCGCCAGACGGCAACCTACCAGTATGGTGGAACTGCCATCAGGATAGGGGGAGTCCGGCTGGATGCGTGGCGAGTAACCGATATAAACATGATCGCTGGCGAGCAGGGTTACCTCAAAACTGAGATTGCCTTTACGATAAAAATTGCTGCGATAGTAGCGCGGATGATATGCCGCACCTGAAATGACGACACGATCCGGGTCGGAGAGGAATTGCTGCCACTGGGCAGCGGTGACGACCCCATGTTCGGTGAGCATCTGGGCTGCTGTTTGTTCCGTGATGGGATCCGTCTCAGCGGGCAGCTTCGACGGGAGCAGGTTCAAGGCGGGTAAAATCAACCCCACAAGCAGGCAGGCTCCCAGTAAAAAGGAAGGATGCCGTTTTGGCGCAGGTTGAACCGATTGGTCGGTTGAATCCGCAGGGGTTTCCTTCATCCCGGGTGTTGCTATTTGAGTGGACGAAGAAAAGATGGAGTAAACAAACCGGCTCACGGTCAGGATTCCCAGACCGTAATAGATCAATGTCACCCAATGCACAGGTTCGAGGTACCTGCCCCCCGAAGTTTGGGATACTGAATTGCCAAGGTAGTAACCGAGCTGGAGAATTAATCCAGTCAAACCGGCAGCTCCGTAGGTCCTCCAGGCGTTCAAAATTCCCGCCAGCACCAACGCCAGACTCAACGCCATGGCGATCAGGTTTTCCAGCTTAAGGTTCGCCTTCCAGATGGGTTGCGTTTTGGTGAAATCCCAAATACCCTCGTTTACCTGTTCGTTGATCTCGTGAAACTTAAGGGTTGTAGGCAGTTTGGCAAGACCGGAATAGAGATTATTGAAGAAATGAAAAACCATTCCTTCCGCACCGGCTTTTCCAATTTCACCCAGGTCATAGGTCAACAGGTGAGAGCTAGAAGTATTTTCAACTAGGGGCTCTTCTGTAGAAGGTTCTCCGGCACCTTTCGAAGGGAGAGGGGAGATATTTTGAACTTGCTGCCGGGAAAATCGACTGCTGATAACCTGCTCAACTTTCGTGACATAATAATTTTGCCCGCTGGCATCCCGGGCGGAGAGGAACCAGGGAGCGAAAACCAGAATGAATGCCAGGAAAAAGAACAAGATAGGTCGGATCAGGCTTTTGAATGGATGGCGTGCTGAAAGGATGAGCGCCAACAGTAGAACGGGCGCAATGAAAAGAGGATTGAAACGCAACAAAGTGGCGAGGCTGAGCAAACCTCCGGATAAGATTGCCCATTCGACATGGGTTGGCTGGCGTAACCATTTTGCCGCGCAATAGCCACAGAGGAGCAGCACGAGGGCGGTGAGCACTTCAGGATTTTCAAGTTTGGCATTAACACTGCCTGCCTGGCGGTAGAGAAGGATCGAGTAGTACCCTTGAATGGCGAATAAGGCAGCGAGTAGAAAACCGTAAGCTCTGCCAAAGTATTTTCGACCCAATAGAAAGAGCAGAGCGGGTAGCAGAGCAATAACCGCAACCTGGAAGGTCAGATAGCGGTCAATTTCAGCCCCGGCTACGCTTTGTGCCAGAGCGAGAAAAGCCATATAGAGGGGTTTATCGGTTAACCAGTGGTTGTTTACACCTTCTCCCAAAGTGATGTAATGTGAACCGATGCTGTAGGCGGCATCATTGACACTTGGATAACAGAGATAATTTGGTGGGAAAGGTCCCGGTCGGTCATCCGTGCAGGGCAGGCGAGCGGATTGCCAGGCAAGAAAGGTCAACCCCCAAATGAGTAAAAAAATGAGCACAATCCAAAAACGGTGCTTCGCGGAGCGCTTTTCTCGACGAGAATCCTCAATGAGGAGGAAGGAAAACAAGCCCCAGACGATAAATACCTGCAAAGCCGATAATGGGGAGCCGGGAGGAAAATACAACTGATTGCCGGTGAACTCGCTTTTAGCGAGGGTGAGCCCACCAAATAGCACAATCGCGCTCAAGAAGAGAATCACCCATAGGAGCCATCCTTTCTTGTTCTTAAGGGCAGCTTTCCAGGTAGATTGCCGGTTAATGTCGGGCTCTGACATCCAAACCAGCAGTGAGAACTGGAGGACCAGTAATTCAAACCAGATTAGGAGGGGCTGCAAGCGAATAAAGCTGGCTGATCCGCCACCGAGTCGGTAAGGTGGCATCCAGATGGTCAGCCACGCTAGAAGGAAGGTGACCCACAATATAATCCTTGCGCGTTTTACCAGCCACGGGGAAGGAAGGATAATGGTTCTCAATCGTTCGCGCAGAGACTTGATCGTCCCTGCCATAACCAGAAGAAGGAGCATAATGATGGCACTTGCCAGCATGAGCAGCCTGTTGGCTGAATAACCCAACAAAACGGCGTTCTTAGGATCGCCAGGAATGGTGAGCATGTAGAAGACAACCCCGATACCTTCGAGGAACGAAATTATCAAAAAAAGGTTGAATTGACGGATCGAGGGTGGCTTCATAAGGCAAGAGGATGTACTGGTTGTGGACGGATCAGCAGGAGCAGGAAATCCCGAAGCGAATCAAACACCATGACCGCTGATTACGACAAAAATGGTTTTAAACAGGATGAAAACATCCATTAATAATGAGAAATTACTGATGTAATACTCATCGAGCTGCAAGCGTTCTTCAAAACTCAGGGCGTGACGCCCCATCACCTGCCACCAGCCGGTGAGCCCCGGCGAAACACGATGAATGATTTCGGAAGAATCTCCCATTTGTTCTAGCTCGGAAGGCAAGTACGCGCGCGGACCGACCCAGCTCATTTCCCCTTTGATCACATTGATGACCTGGGGTAATTCATCAATGCTGGTTTTCCGTAAAAACTTCCCCATTCTGGTAACCCGGGGATCTTTTTGCAATTTGTGAAAAGTCAAATACTCTTCCCGTAATTTATCATCGGCTGCCAGTAATTTATTGAGCCTGTCTTCAGCACCAACGTACATAGTACGGAATTTATAGATATTAAAGATCTTTCCGCCTTTTCCCATGCGCTGCTGGTGGTAAATGATGGGACCGGGTGAATCAATCCGGATCAACAGGGCAAAAATAAGGAACAGCGGAAACGTGATGACCAGCGAGACCAGGCTGAGGAAAAGGTCAATCAACCTTTTCGTGACCAGAGAAACCGGATTCAGCAGGTTGTATTTCATGTGTAACGCCGGATGACCATCCAGGTCCATCGTTCTCATAGCCAGAACGTTCAACGGCGATTCACCCAAAACATAAATCAAATTGGGAAAGACCAGGCTTAATTTCTGAATATATTTACGTGATCCTTTATCTATGGAAGGGGATCGATCTGTAAATATTGCCAGTCGAATGTGCAGGCTGCGAATTTTCTCCAGAAGTTGTTCCGAATAAGGGAAGGAGGGGATTCCGTTCACATAACCTGAAGGCGACTCCTGATTGAGGAGAATGGCTGCCACCGGGCGGTAGGCAATCCGGCGGGCGGATTGTAAATGTTTGATCACCTGAGTGGTGTCCTCTATCCCGCCAATGACCACGGCGGGTTGCCCCCACCACGGGCGGAGCGAACCGCGGTTATGGACGATTAGTCGGAAAGTGGTGATTAAGATCAGGGAGAAAATCCAGTTGAACAGAAAGACCAGCCTGGAAATCCGCGGTCCATAACCGAGGATAAAAATGATCAGCGCCACGATGACATGAGAGAACGATACGATATAAACAATTTCACGGAATTCCACCACACCGGTTCGCCCGTGACCCGGGTAAAGACCAGCGAAAAAAAAGATCACCAGTATAAAAATGATGATGAGCAGGAAGAGTGGAGCTACCTGATTAAAACTAAGCACCCCGCCGATAACGGGAATCAGCCATAAACGCAAATAAAAGGAGAGTGTAAAAGAAATCACGATGGCTGCCAGATCGGCTGCCAGCAATAACCCGGAAACGAGCAGGGGCTTGTACTCATTGACGATGCCAAGTTCCGGGTAGTTTTTTTTATGTGTCAGGCTCAAGTAGCCCATCCTGTTACCGTGATGATCCTATTTTACCTCAAAGAAAGAGCTGCAATTTAGCCGCTGATGAATTCTGAGGGATAAACCTGGCGCTGCCCGCTCGGAGAGGGATTGGTGAGATTGGAGGGCGTCCTACCGATTGTGTTGATCTGTCCGGTTAAATCGGATGGTTTATCCCTGTTTTGTCAGGGCTTTCAAATCTGCATCGACCATCAGTTCAATGAGATGTGAAAAATCCACCTCGGGTTTCCAGCCTAACTCGCTGCGAAGATGGCTGGAGTCGCCAATCAATGGCACATTTTCCACCGCACGATAAAGCTTGGGATCAAATATCACATAGTCGCGGTAATCGAGGTCAAGCCGGGCAAAGGCGGCTGCGCAAAATTCCCGGATGGTATGACCAATTCCAGAAGCGATGACGTAATCCGCTGGTTCCTCCTGCTGGAGCATCATCCACATTGCCCGAACGTAATCCGGAGCATATCCCCAGTCACGGATCGCCTCTAAATTACCGAGGGCAAGTTTATCCAGCATCCCGATCTTAATCTGCGCCGCGCCATGGCTGATTTTGCGTGTGACGTATTCATAGCCGCGGCGCGGGGATTCATGATTGTAGGAGATTCCCGAACACGTGAACATGCCATAATTTTCCCGGTAATTAGAAGTAAGGTAATAACCGGTTAACTTGGTAATACCATAAGCCGAACGGGGATTAAAAGGAGTTTCCTCGTTTTGAGGGGAATACCTGGCGCGACCAAATAATTCTGACGACGCGGCAAAGTAGAAGCGGCAGGCAGGAGCTTCGTTCTTCAAAGCAGACAAGACATTGTGGGTTCCGCCTACATTCGTATTGAAAATCGAAAATTCTTCATCGAACGCATACGAGACGAAGGAAGAGGCTGCCAGGTGATAGCATTCATCGGGTTCGCTTTGCCTGATTGCGTTTTGCACCGAAGGATAGGATTCAATAGACCCAACATGCAGATGGATTTGATCCAGGATGCCAAGGATTCTGAAAAGGGAGCGTTCCGGATCCTCAATCTCGTTGCGCAGCACCAGACCGTGAACTTCATATCCCTTTTTTAGCAACCATTCTGCCAGATAAGACCCATCCTGACCGGTAATGCCAGTGATCAACGCTTTTTTCATAAACCCTCGGAAGGTACAACTTCAAGACTCTGCTGCATGAATGAATTATTTTACCTTTGGAAGATAATTTCGGTCAACGAACTGGGTCACCTGCCAGCCAAAAACCATCCGCAAAGGTGGGATATAATCATTTTACTATCCCTTATCCTTTTTCATACTCGCCACCCGAGAGGTTTTTACCTTCCTTTTCGGCGTAAGTTTCAAGAAGGATGGTTCACCAGGCGAATGGAGAGTTTCGATCATAGAATATCGAGGTATAACGAATGACGAAATCGATTTACATTCACATTGGTCCTCATAAAACCGGTACAAGTACCATCCAATATTCTTTATCGCAGAACAGGCAACAGTTGCAGGATAGAGGGATTCTTTATCCAATTTCTGGCACCCTTCCGGGTAAACCCACCGGTCAACACAACCTTGCCTGGGAATTGACGGCAGACGAGAGGTTTACGAAACGTTTTGGCACCTGGAAAAATGTAATCCGGGAAATTCACAACTCGAAGGCAGAGCAGATCATCCTTTCCTCGGAAGATTTCTGTCATTGTAATCAGGAACAGATCGAAAAAATTCGCGCATTATTAGAGGAGTACGAAGTAAAGGTCATTGTTTATCTTAGGCGCCAGGATCTAAAATTGCAATCCCAATGGGCTGTGCGGCAGGTGCGTATTGAATATCTTGATCAATACGATCCATTTCCGGTTTGGCTTGAGAAAAACTCAAAGGAGTTCATCGTTAGCGACTACGCTCGTTTGATTGCGCCATGGGCTGAGGTATTTGGTCGGGATGGGATTCACGCTCGGGTACTGGAAAAGGATCAACTGTCGGGAACTCTCCTTCAGGATTTTCTTTCCGCCTGTCAGATTACAAACCCGGAGCAGATCAGAGAATCGGAAAACAGGAACATTTCTCCGGGAATAAAAAAGGTTATCCTCTTCCAGGAGTTAAAAAAACGATTTACTGAAAACTCGAATCCAGCGGGGATAAAAAAGGTTCTTGAGATTATCGCTGAGTACGCGGAACTGGCTGGCTGGAATCAGCAGAAATGGAGCGTGATTGACCGCGATCTCTATGACCGGATCAGCCAGTATTATGAGGAAAGCAACCGGCGCATAGCCAAAGAATTTTTTAGCCGGGAAGAATTATTTTTTGAGCCGTATGATGACCGCTATCTGACTCATTTTTCGATCAAGGACTTTCCTCCAGGAGAGCTTCTGGATTTGATGGTGTATGTGTCGAGTCAACTTCTCACAGGGCAGGGACATTCTATAAAGGTTAACCCATAAATCATGCGCCAGATTTTCCCCCATCCTGGTCACCGGCGGAATGGATCCTTAATACTCAGTTGAAAGAACTTTTGCTTGAAAATGCCTGGATGGATGGCAGCGGGTTTAGGACAACATATTTCCCTGAAAATTAAACCAACAGCACATATCCTGCTTCTCTGAAGGACAATCCGGCAAACTGTAGCACGAGGATCGGCAAACGGGAGAATAAGTGCGTTCGGCTTCCATGGGTGAGCCACTCCCCTTGTTCGAGGAAGAGAAATCGGCTTTACAAATCCAGATTGGCAAGGTTCAATTCCATTCCCACGAATAAAGGCTCCCCTTACATCTAAGGAATGAGAAAAAAGATATTCCGCTGATCCAGTAAAAAAATCGTCTGAAATAAAGTATGATACACAAGAACCTTTCAATACCATTTCAAGTTACGGGTTAAAAAATCACCTATGAAAAAAATATTTTTTCACATCGGACCACCCAAAACAGGAACCACCACGATTCAACACTCCCTATTTATCAATCGGGATCGGTTGTTAAAGCATGGAATCTACCTGCCTGAAACTGGATTGCTGAAAAATACCAACGGGCTGGCAAAGCAGGAAAACCTGGCACTCGAACTATCTGGTCGCAAAGAATACCGTAAAAAATATGGTACCTGGAATGACTTACTTGCGGAAATAAATCGCACTTCGGCTTCAACCATCATCATTTCTTCAGAAGATTTTAGTCTGTTCACCGAAGATGCCATTCAGCGGGTAAAAGAATTCCTCAAGGATTTTGATACTTATATCCTTTTTTATGCTCGCAGGCAGGATCACATGTTCCAATCGCAATGGGCGCAGGGAATCAAATCCCGTTATCGAAAGAATGCCTATGCGAGTTTTTCAGACTGGATGGCAAATTCAGATAAAACTGGTTTGGTCAATGATTATTATGCTCTTTATCAGCGCTGGAGTCGGGTGTTCGGCGCGGATCATATGATTGTGCGCGTGTTTGAAAAAGGGCAAATAGCGGACTCTCTGTTTGAAGATTTCCTGAACGCTTGCGGGGTTGATGCCTGTAATGACTGTAAAACCGAAAGCGTGATGAACATTTCGCCGGACCCAAAAACCTTAACGTTGTTGTGTGAATATAAAAGACTCCTGCGCGGAGAGCTGGCGGAGGTCACCTATCATCAGATCATCGCGACCCTGATCGAATACGGAAAAATGAGCGGATGGGGAAAAGCGAAATTCACAGTAATCTCAAAAGAAGCATATGCGCAAATTATGGAACAGTTTTCTGAAAGCAACCGGAAACTGGCGCAGGATTACTTTCATCGCGATGAACTTTTTTTTGAAAAGTATGATGAATCACTCAATTTCATCTCTATCAATAATTTTTCCCCCCTCGAATTGATCGAGGTAAATACCTATTTGATCAATAAATTGCAGCAAAATGAATCCCTGCCGCTTCGTCTGGCAAGACGATTGGAAAATCATCCGCTTTATCGATCCATAATGAGGAGAAAAGAAAGGTTAACCCAGCGTTCTAAAAAGGGATAACCCGCCTATAGCTTATTAGAAATTACGGCGAACCCATCTGAGGAATTTGATGAAAGGTTGAAGGATCTTCATCCTGCGAAGCTTGTGGGAGAGCTGGTTTTCTTTTATTTGCCGGTTGGTCTCTTCAATCAATTGGACAATTATGGGGATCGCTTTATCCAAAGTCAATCCGCTGTAGGGCTGCCAGGGATCCTCAAGATTGGGCAATGGTTCATAAAAAATCCTGCCATCCGGTCTGTTCAAATACTTGCGGGCGATAAGATTCTCGTAAGGCAAATTATTTGTAATGATTTCCAACCGCTGTGCGGGGGAAAGCAAAGAATAACTATCGAAAGGTTTTTTTTGAAAATGTTCTCCAAGCAAGTTCGAAAAGAGTTCGAAGAGATGATTATCATGGCGGTCGGTATATAGCTCCTGACACAGGAACAACACTTCTAGGACATCTCGATTAAAACCAATATTCAGAGCGAGATTTGTCTCCTCGTTTTTCTTCCAATCGAAGGAATCATAATCGATTCCCAGGCATTGAACAAAATCAGCCAGGATGCCATTCCTTAATTGCTCTTTTTCGTACGGTCGGATCAGGATATTTTTTTCACCAATCTGATTTGACCAGTATTCCAGCGATTCCCAAATTGCTTTATACCTTTGGTTTTTTGTCGGTTCCTGCAGGTATTCCTCAATGCTTTTGTATTTCTTTAATCCCCATTGCTTCCAGGCGGATTCAAACCAGGAATCCACCCGCCTGAGATAGCAAATGGTTTTTATTTCCACAAAATCGAACGAATCCTGTATCTTTCTCATCAGGTCAGGTACACTCCGGTCACCCAACCAGGCTTCACTGCTCATCACAATTTTTGAAATGCCATGAGCTTCACAATACCGGATGACCTCGCTGATTTTTTTGAGGGTAACCTGTTCATTGTTTTCATTTTCCCTATACCAGAGGTCATGGTTATGACAACGACCTGTATGGAACTTTCGTGCCCCAAAGTTGGGGTAGAGACAGGAATGGTACCGGTAGAGGTTTTCCCGATTCACATCCAGAAAATTCTGAATGACAGAACTGCCAGTTTTTGCCATTCCAACGTGACAATAGAGGGTAATTTTATTCATTCTTGCCTCGATTTTTTCCGTGTGCCAGTTTATTCAACCAGATCTCAAAGAAATTATATATTCTTTTCACCTGCATTTGAGCAAACTTCGCCTCATCTCCTGTCACCAGGGGATAAAGGTTGGGCGATTGGTCGGTTTGCCGGCGGCTGAGATTTTAAACCTTGATATACGAGTAAACCGCAGGTCAAGATGGGTGACTGTTGCTGCCTGGCAACAGGATTAAGTGGTTTCCCAATCTGAGAACGTGGCTATTTTTCTGATATCGTAATGCTCTCAATTGCATCGCCGGTGTAATCAGGGCTCTTCTCTGGGTCGCGCAAGGTGATGCCTTTGACCACGTCCATACCGCTGACAACCTGACCAAAAATGGTATATCCGCCATTTAACTGCTGAACCGGATTGAACGTGATGAAAAACTGGCTGCCATTGGTATCACGACCAGCATTCGCCATCGCCACCACCCCTTCACGGTCAAAGACCAGATCGCTGTCCTCGTTTTCAAACTCATATCCCGGACCACCATATCCCGTCCCGGTGGGGTCACCTGTTTGCGCCATGAACCCTGCCAGTACCCGATGGAAGGTAACCCCATCGTAGTACCCATCGCGTGCAAGAAAGACGAAATTGTTTACAGTTACCGGCGCTTTATCAGCATAGAGTTCGATGACAAATTCACCACCTTTCGCCAGCTTGACAGTGGCAAAATACTGTTTGCTGGTATCAATCGTCATGGAGGGTGGGGCATCATATTGTTTCACTCCGCTGGCGGTTGTTGGGGAGGAGGGAGCGCTGGCAGGTTTTTTAACCAAATTGCCCACCACAATCGCCGCGATCACTACGGCAATGAGGATCAGGATCAACTTCAAGTCGGAATATTCCCGCTTTTTACGGGTTGTGGATTTCGAAGACGGAGGGTTCTTTCGCGCTGGAGGTTGTGTTTTTTTTGTAGTCATGGGTTCCCTTGGAGTTAGGATTTATGGAGGATATCTTTCTCAGCCTGCGTAATCTCTGCCATCAGTGTCTCTACTTCTTGCTTGACTTCGGGAGGTACGTTGGGCATGAAATGCACGAATTTTACCAGATCACGCGCCTGGCGTAGGATGTCCTTCACGTTTGCGGTGTAACTGAGGTCCGTCCAGCCGTGCTCTATTGGCTGAGGAAGGCTGCGTGCTTTCTCGATCAAAGCGCGTGCTTTCTTGATACGTTCAGCTGTGGGAATGACTTTGGACATTGATTTCCTCTATGGTGACGGATTATTTATAGCATAGACCATTTGTTTTTGGGACGAAAAACCGTCTGGATTAGTGACGGAGTTGCAGCAACGAAAGCCATGAATACCTGGGAATGCCCGTGAGTGTGTAAGGTGTGCCTTGGATAATGGCTTCCGCAGCGTGAAGACCGCTCTGAATGGAAGGGCTGATCCCTTCTCCCATATCCAAAGTAGCGACACCTGTCGCATCTCCCACCAGGAACGCGTTACCCGATTGGAGCATGGGGGATCTGGCGCGCAAATAATAGGAATGACCAGTTGGTCTAAATTCATGATCAGTCACCAGACCGGTTGAAGAAAGTCTGTCCACCAGCAGTTTCCAATGGCGGTTCAACGTGTCGTGGTGCTTTTTTAACCCAGCCGCGCTTCCTCCAACACCCACATTAACTATCCCCTGTGATTTTGGAAAATACCAGGCATACCCAGGTAAGCCGTTTTGCAGGAACCACAACCGGCAGATCGGATCCGCCTCCGCACAATAGAATTCCTCCTCCTGGGCAACGATCAGCGTGCCCGGAGGATGCGCCGGCGTAGGGGCAAACAAAGCTTGTTTTACCGGGCAATGGGTTCCACCTGCTCCAACCAGGTAGGTTGAACTAAATTCACCGTCAACGATGTACCGCCCGCCTTCGATCTTAATATCCTGCACCGGATGGGTGATCAGGTTCTCTTTTACCCGCTCGATCAGCCATTGATCAAATTCAATCCGTCGGATGGCGTATTGGTTGGTGGCAAGCACGAATCGGAGCCATTTGATTTCGATCTTGAAGCGGGTGAAATGAGTGAAATTGCCGGGGTAAGTGCGCGGATCGAGTTCCAGTAACTTGAGCACCTTCGGGGTAATCCAGCCGGCACAAACCTTCGGACGGGGAAACTCCGCCTTGTCAAGCAAGCGAAAATCAACACCAGCCTGCTTTAATTTCCATGCGCACGCGGCACCAGCGGGACCGCCGCCAACGATTAGAACCTGAGTGTCAATCATCGGCTTTCAGCTTAACCGGCATTCCGGCTGGGGGGTTCCCTGCCGGGTGAAGACGATTTGCCATAATTGCTGGTAACGTGCGCGAAATGCTCCCGCGCTGGTCAGCAAGTAGTAGCGCCACATACGGTAGAAGGCATCTCCATATTTTGATTTCAACTGGGGCCAGGCAGCCTCGAAGTTTGCCACCCATGCCATCAGGGTTGGATCATAATAGGGTCCAAAATTATGCCAATCTTCCATTACGAAAACCTTTTCCATGGCTTTTCCCAGCTGGCTGATAGACGGGAGCATCCCATTGGGAAAGATATATTTGTCCGTCCACGGCTCACCATGGGTGATGGTTTTGTTGCCTCCGATGGTATGGATCAGCGCGACTCCGTCCGGCTTAAGACAACGATTTACGACCTCCATGTAGGTTGAATAGTTTTTGTACCCGACATGTTCCAATACCCCGATCGAGATCACAGAGTCATACACACCACTCACATCGCGATAATCCTGCAGGCGCAATTCCACAGGCAGCCCCTTGCACATCTGGCTGCCAAGGGCGACCTGTTCTTTTGAAACCGTGACGCCAACCACTTCAGCCCCGTATTTCTCTGCCGCGTAACGGGCGAAACTTCCCCAGCCACAACCCAGCTCAAGGATGCGCATCCCCTCGTGTGCGCCAATCTTTCGGCAAACCAGGTCCAGCTTTGCCTCCTGTGCCTCATCCAGGTTGGAGGCGTTTTTCCAATAGCCACAGGTATAAACCATTCGTTTGTCCAGCATTGCTTCGTAAAGGTCATTGCCCAGATCATAATGTTTGATTCCCACCTCAAACGCTCGCTGGTGTGACTGGCGGTTTCCGAGCCGGGCGAGAAGAGCCTGAAGGAGGAACCGGCTCTCATGAATGATTTTTTCATCCAGATGTACCTGAAGCACACGGTAGATGAATTGATCAACTGCTTCGCAGTCCCACCAACCTTCCACGTAGGATTCTCCAAGACCAAGAGTGCTGTCGCGTAACACCCGGCGATAAGCATCGGGATTATGGATCTGAATATCCCAGGGGTGCGGACCGTTGACTTCAATTTCCGCCAATGCCAGCAGATCCTTAATCGTTGTTTCAGCGTTCGCCATTTTCATCTCCTTTTATTAAAGATAACCCCGCTCACCTGAATCAGGTTGCATGGGGTTCCATCCTTTGAATCATCATGAAGTATTCGTTTGAAACAAGGGTGATCATTTTTATTCGATGATTAATTATACTTTCACTCCTTTATAGCTGCTTCTTTCTTGAATGCGATTGTTTCTACAAATGAGAAAAATCTCCCCGATTAATGAAAGGTGTATGACCCGAAGGCTGAATTACCCCGACAGGAGGAAATTTGCGTCAATAGAACCTGATTTGTGAAATCCACCAACCCTTTCCTGATTTCCTCAGATAAATAAACGTGCTGGTTCGGTCGGTGAATCAGTCCGTCTGCCCTGGAACGAAAGCGGGGTAAAATCAATTCATCAGCAGTATACGCTTGGAAATGAAAGGATTCCTAATCTCCTACTGGCTGCTGAAATTCTGATCAGGTCACAGATGATGATCAACGTTGATGCGAATGACCTCTATGTGCTGCGATTAAGTGATTCTCTTGTGGATGAAGTAGTAGGAGCGGTTGGGCTGCCCAAAACCCCCTTTACGCATCGGGTCATGTGGAAGCTTGTCAAAAGTGTGACCAACCGTCTGGCGCGGATCGGCGTTCAATTTGAGCGTCTGGTGGAGGAAAAAGGGTTCCCGGAAGCCAGCGAGTGGGTATTGAGCCTGTTCTGCCATCCGCCTGAAACCGCTTTTCGCGAGGCAATTCCGCAGCAAGGTCCATTGTTAATTGCCGCCAACCACCCCGGCGCGTATGATGCCCTCGTGTTGTTTTCACAAATCAAACGGCAGGACATCAAGTGTATTGCCACCGAAATTCCTTTTCTCCAGCTCCTGCCGAACACCAGCAGCCACATGTTATTTGCTTCCCGCGAAGATAGTAGCAAGCGCATGGTGACCATGCGCAATATGATTAAACATTTGCGTGCCGGGGGAACCGTGATCTATTTTCCCTCCGGTCACCGCGATCCAGATCCGGCGGTATTCCCGGGTGCTGAGGAGGCTGTTCGTTCCTGGATGCCGGTCTTTAACACCTTTTACCGGGCGGTACCCGGGCTGAAAATTCTCCCGGCTGTTGGGTCTGGAGTGGTGTCAGAATATTGGGCGAAGCATCCCCTTACCTGGTTGCGCCGCAAACAAATCGATAAGCACCGCCTTGCGGAATTTGGGCAGGTCATTACCCAGCTTCTTCAACCGGGCAAGTTGATGATCACCCCGGCAGTCTCTTTTGGCAGGGCTGTCAGTCAGGAAGATCTGCAACGTGAAGGAGCGGCGAACGATTTTCAGGCTTCTTTGGTGGCGGAAGGGCAGTCCCTGTTGAGCGATCACCTGAAACAATTTAATCGTGCACGGCAGTAGGTTGTCATCAAAAGCGGGTGAGGTTGATCCTGCATGCTGTGAAGAAACGTAAGAAAGGGAAGGATTGTTTCACGCGGGGAGTAAAATCTTCATAATTAACATGCGCTGATGGAGGTCGTGTGAACATCCTCATTATCAATTGTGGTAGTTCTTCGCTCGCTTTTAAAGTCTTCCGGGTTGAAAAAGGAGAGGAAGCAGAGTTAATTCTCAATGGCAAGGCGCGCAACGTTGCCACCCGCACTCAGGCGCAGCCTGAAATCACCTGGACCTTCAATAAAGGGCAATTTACCCGAAAATGTTCGCTGTCAACCCACCGTGAAGCCGCAGAGGAGATGTGGACGGTATTGAGGGAGTGCGGGGTGGGAATCGATGCTGTGGGGCACCGCTTTGTGCATGGTGGAAATATTTTCCATGAGACAACATTGATTGATGAGCGCAGCCTGGAGGGACTAAAAAAGGTACTGCCACTGGCGCCAATCCACAACCCCAATTCTTTCAGCGTCATTGAAGTCTGCCTCACGCATTTGCCCGGTAAAACAGAATTTGTGGTGTTTGACACCGCCTTTCATGCCAATATGCCTGTAGAAGCGCGGGAGTATGCCCTGCCCCATGATTTGGCGGCACGCTATGACCTGCGGAAGTATGGTTTTCACGGGCTTTCCTATCAATATGTCAGCACGAGAGCCGCCGCGTTGCTGGACAAACCTCTGGATCAGGTCAAATTGATTCTCTGTCACCTCGGAACGGGTGGATCGAGTGTGTGTGCCTTTATGAACGGACGTTCGATCGATTCCTCAATGGGCTATTCGCCACTGGCGGGGCTGGTGATGTCCACGCGCTGTGGCGATATTGACGCTGAAGTTGCACTGGAGCTGATGCGACAGGGGATGACGGTGGATGAAGTGGATCATTTGTTGAATAACCAGTCGGGCTTGATTGGCTTGAGCGGGTATTCCTCCAACCTGGATGAAATCATTACCGCAGCAGAAGCGGGCAATGCGGCATGCCGCATTGCTTATGAGGTTTATGCCCACCGTTTGAAGCATTATTTGGGCGCATATACCTGGTTACTTAATGGCGCGGACGCGATTGTGTTCACCGACGATATTGGCGTCACTTCCTGGAAGTTGCGTGAGAAAGTATGCAGCGGGGTCGAGCGCCTGGGAATCCTCATCGACACCCACACCAACCAGCATTTACCCATTAACCAGCCTGCTTTCTTCCATAAGAAGGGATCCCAGACTAAGCTGCTTGTTCACCCCACGGATGAGGAACGTGTCATTCTGGAAGAAGTACTGAAAGAACTTTAATTCATTAGAGCAAATAAAAAAGGGCATCCAGACGGATGCCCTTTACTCATACAAATACCAGAATCACCCTTCAGCGTAACCGCATAAAGCCATTGCCCCTGGTCCGGTGCTAATGCCCAGCACTGGTCCGGTCATATTCAGGATCAGTTCGACAGGTTTGATTTCTTTCATTACTCGATCTGCCATGTATTTGGCTTCATCTAGAATATTTCCATGTAAAACCGCGACATGCAAATTTGTGGCATCTTTAAAATGATCATAGAATTTGTTATACATCAGGTCAATCACGCCTTTATGGGTGCGCGCCAAAGCAGCAGGTTCCACCAGACCGGTCTTATGATTGATCGAGATTAAGGGTCGAATTTTAAGCATGCTCCCCACCCATTTAACAGCGTTGCCAATACGACCACTTTTTTGCAGGTATTCCAGCGAGTCCATGGCTACGTATTGAACGAGTTGTTTCTTAAGACCATCCAGCATGTTGAGGATATTCTTTACTTCCATGCCAGCGTCACGCGCGCGCGCAGCGGCAAGAACCTGCCAGCCAAGGCTCATGGTCGGTCCTTTGCCATCCACTACTGAAACCGGTATGCCAATCAATTTAGCGGCTTCACACGCCATCTGATAAGCTCCGCTCATGGCGCTACTCACAGTGAGAGCGATTATTTCAGTTGCTCCTTTAGCGGCGACAGTTTCAAAAGTACGTTTGAAATCAGCAACGCTTGCCTGTGAAGAGGTGGGATAAATCGGATCGGTGACCAGCCGGCGGTAGAATTCCTCCGCCTGTAAGTCTACCCGGTCACGGTATTGTTCATTTCCCCAGATGATGTAATGCGGAATGACAGTAATATCATATTGCCGAATCATCTCATCAGGGATATCGCAGGTACTGTCTGTTACAATACCAATCATTTTTTCCACCTCTGCTTGTTATATTAAGATTGCTAAAATCTTACCTGTTGAGACTTTCACCGTCAATGTGTCCTTTTACCTATTTTGAAATCGGACCCGTTTGATGGAACAATGCAGACTTAATCCGTTTGATCAAGCTCGTCCAGTAACTTTTCCTGCCTGGCGACACTGCGCAGCCGGGTGACCAGACTGATGCCATAGCCAACTATGCCTGCCAGAATAACTGCAAACCCAGCAATCATATAGGTTGTTGTATCAGGAATCATTCCTCACCTCCAAATTCCAATTCATTTTGTCTTTGCCGAAGCTTGTTTTGTGCCCTTCCGAGCCTGAAACGATGCCAGAAAAGGGCGGCGAATAGGAGGGTAAAAGCCGCCAGACTGCTGAAGAATGCTACTTGCATCCGGGAGGTCATCGCAAAAGTGCCGGTGGAGGGGTCTGATGAGGCAACGAGTACCGGATGAATGGTGCGGAAAACGCGGATGGAAATAAAGGTCAGTGGAACACTGGTAAAGCCAACGATGGCGTAAATAGCTGCGAGTCTGGCTTTCCGGGCGGGATCATCTACGCTGTTGCGCAGCAGCTGATAGGCGGCATAGACCAGTTCCATGATTAAGGCAGTGGTCAGGCGGGGATCCCAGGTCCACCAGGTGTTCCAAACTGGTCTTGCCCAAATCGAGCCGCTCAAAATACATAGCGCCATGAAAACCATGCCGATTTCCACACCCGATTGGCTGGCTGCATCCCATTTAAGATCACCGGTTTTGAGGTAGAGGATGGCGACGATGGTTGCCACGAGAAACCCCAGCATTCCGGTCCAACCGGCGGCAACATGGAAATAAAACACTTTTTGTACTTTGCCCATGGTCAGCTCAACCGGCGCGTAGGTCATAATCAGCCAGAAAGCAATCACAAGGGCAAAGGAGGCGATAACATCCAGAAGGATCAGTAAGGGAGGAGTCTTTTTCATCAGATTTTTGATATCACTCTATTCTTCGATGATTTTGTCAAATATGATGATGCCAAGCGCCATGAAAATCAGGTCATAACCTGCGAGCAACAGCAGCCAGGTGGATAGCTCACCCTCAATACCACCCTGAAGCAGGATGGTGGAAGCCCGCACAACTGCCAGTAACAATGGGATGAGTACAGGGAAGAGCAATACGGGCAGGAGCATATCACGGGTGCGCAATTGAAGGGAAAGGGTGGAAAGCAAGGTGCCGGTAAGAATGTACCCCAAAGTACCAAGCAAAACCACCCCTGCGACCCCTCCATTGAATAAGTTCACATTATTGAAGAGGGCATATACCGGCAACAGAATGGCTGCTGTAATCAACAAATAAATCCAGTTCACCAGAGCTTTGCCAAAAAAGATTGCCGTCCGGTCAACAGGAGCGAGCAGCAGGGCATCAAATCCTTCGCGGTCCTTTTCTAAGGACATCGTCCGGTTAAGGCTGATGGTTCCGGCGAAGCACAGGGTCACCCAGATCACTCCGGGGGCGGCTTTGCTGCGCATTTCGACCGAAAGGTCGAAGGCGAACACAAAAATGAGGATTACGGTGAGGGCAAAAACGAGCATCGTGCCAAGAATTTCTCGGGTGCGCCGTTCTGCAAGCAGATCTTTCCAGAAAATAGAGAAGACCACATCAAGGAAGGCTTTCATTTGGAGCTTCCTTCAGGGTGCTTTACGTCTGGGATGTTGGTGAAGTCATGATAAAGACGATTCAACTCACCGGCGGTCAGGTCATTTCTGGGTTGAGAAAAAGCGATTTTTCCTTGGTGGAGCAGATCAACGCGGGTACTGATACGGCAAGCATTCTCCAAATCGTGGGTCGCCAGAAGAATTGTTTTGCCCCCTGCGGCGGATTCGAGCACCAGTGTTTCGAACATCCTGGCGGAATCAGGATCGAGACCGGTATATGGCTCGTCGAGGAGCAGACAAGAGGGGTCATGGAGCAGCGCCCGGGCAATCGAAAGCCGCTGCTGCATCCCCCGGGAGAAGGTGCGCACCAGGTCATCCGCCCGTGAACGAAGGTTCACCCGGTCCAGGAAGAATTCAATCTGTTCTGAGGCATTTTCCATTTGATAAAGGCGGGAGAAAAAGCGTAAATTCTCACGCGCGCTGAGGTTGCCATAAAGCATGGGGGCATGCAGTAGCACTCCCAACTGGCGCCGGTACTCTTCCGGGTGATCACGAATAGAAAGAGCTTTCAGGTTTACACTACCGGCATCTGCCCGGGTAAGGTTTGCCAGAATACGCAGTAAGGTCGTCTTGCCGGCACCATTGCTGCCAATCAGCGAGACAATCTCACCGGAAGTGACATTAAGGGATAGCCCGCGCAGGACTTTGCGGTTGCCATAAGATTTGGTGAGATTGCGCGCCTGAATCATGCCGGGATCGTAGGATGATTTGATGCCACAGATTCTTCAGAGGAGGTTTGCGCGGCGGGTTCGCTCGCAAGCTCACTCCGCAAGGCTGCCGCCTGTTGCAACAAGGCTGCCCGTTGGGCTTCGTGTTCTACAGGTTCAAGTTTGCCGAGACTGAAGTCAAAATCCAGCTCGCGGATGCGATCCAGAAGGCCTTCATACTCCTCCTGTTTTTGCACCACATCTTCAGCAACAAAACCAGCCTCAGTCTCCGGTTTGTTTACAAACAACGGGTGAGTAACGTAAATGATCACCAGAACAAGAAGGAGGAGGAGGATAATTAAGGCAATGAGAATCATGGACGCTTTCCTATTCTGCCAGAGCGAGCGCGGCGCGGATCTCATCCGCGGACTGAAACGCTCCAATCTGAATGGCAACCAACCTTCCGTCACGACCGATGATATAACTTTCAGGCACAGCATCTACCATGAACATGCGGGAGATGCGCGAGCCAAGATCCGGTCCGTTGGGAAAGGTGATGCCGTATTTCTCAAGAAAGGCAAGTGAATCCTTTTCCGTATCGACATAATTTACGCCGATAAAGATGATCTCACCTTCATCCTTGACTTCCTGCCAGACTTCCTCGAGGGCGGCGCCTTCTTCATCACAGGAGGAGCACCAGGATGACCAGAAGTTGAGCAGGAGGATTTTGCCTTCCAATTTGGATTTTTGATAGGTTTCATTGCTAAAGGTGGTCACTGTAAAGTCAGGAACCTGCGCGCCGATTTCCAGCACATCCTGACTTGTTTTTTTTATCTGAATGGCAAAAAGGACGATAATTCCAATCAGCAATGCACCGCCAAGAACAGCGATCCCCACCGGGAATCGTTTTTTTGCTGGTACTGGTTCAGGCATCATTCATTCCTCCGCAAATCCTGCTCCACCTCGCTGAGCAGCTCCTCCTGATCTGGGGAGGGACGATCTGGATTTGAAGCTGGCAGGGGCGCTAACTTTCTGGAGCGCTTAATGATCCGTGCAATCAGCAGCCCTCCAATGATGACGAGCAGGGGTGGAACAACGTAGATCAACCAGTTGAAACCACGTCGGGGGGGAATGGCAAGCACCTGTTCCCCATACTG
>JAGPFF010000075.1 GCA_018056725.1 Anaerolineaceae bacterium | reverse complement strand
GACGGTTTTATGGACAGTGATCAATATCACTTTTCATGTAGGGGGCGGGCTTTTCCTGGCGATGTTGTTGAATCGAAATATGCGTGGCAGAGGTATCTACCGCACATTATTGATCTTACCATGGGCAATTCCACAGGTTATCGCAGTCTTGGCGTGGCGAAGCGAATTCAATTTTACCTATGGTTATTTCAATATCATTCTCACGCGTTTGGGTTTACAGCCTGTCCAATGGATGACAGATCCTACTGCTAACTTTATCGCCATGTGTTTAACTAATATTTGGTTAGGGATACCATTCATGAGCGTTACTTTGCTGGGGGGATTGCAAAGCATTTCTCAAGAATATTATGAGGCGGCTGAAATGGATGGGGCAAATGGTTGGCAGCAGTTCAAGAATATCACCATGCCCTTGCTCCAACCCGTCATTACTCCGGCGATTTTACTGGGTACTTTTTGGACGTTTAATAACTTCAATGTACCGTTTTTCATCAACCAGAACGAACTTGAAAGTTCCGATATTATGGTCACCGGTCTGTTCAGAGCAGCCTTCCAGTATAACCGTTACGGGTTTAGCGCCGCTTTCGCTTTTGTTATTTTTGCCCTTCTATTGATCTTTACGATCTTTTACACTCGCTACACCAGTTCCTTGAAAGGAGCGTATGAATCATGAGTACACCTTCTTCTGTCTCAGCAAATCCTGAATACGTTCCAACCAGGCATAAGAGATCCTTTTTCCGTAGCGGGCGGGAAGATTCGCCTTTTAAGCGATTGATCATTCATATCGTTTTGATCCTTGCCTGTATTGTCTCGGTTTTCCCGGTCTTGCGCGTGCTGGCAATTTCACTCCGACCTGGGAACCGATTAATGTCAACCGATCTCGCGATCATTCCAGCTGATGCTACGCTTGAATCCTATCGCATCATTCTGTTTGAAAAGCCATTCCTGAACTGGGTATGGAACAGCGCGGCAATTACCATCGCCACTGCGCTGATCGGCGTCATCATTGCCGCCACCGCAGCCTACGCGTTTTCACGCTGGAAATTCCCCGGTCGCTCAGTAGGTTTGGTTTTTCTACTTGCCACTCAGATGATCCCCGCTTCCATGTTGATGATCCCTATTTATATTCTGGCGATTAAACTCAACCTCGTCGGTACTTATCGCGGGTTGGTCATTGCATACTGTGTGACTTCGATTCCATTCAGCGTTTGGATTCTGAAAGGATATTTTGATACCGTCCCGGTGGATTTGGAAGAAGCTGCCCGCATTGATGGCTGTTCTCAATTGCAGGCTTTTTGGAGAGTATTACTCCCCTTATCTACGCCAGCACTAGCCATTACCTTTCTCTTCAACTTCATGTCTGCCTGGAATGAGTATTTACTGGCTCGGGTAATGCTTGGTTCCCAGGAGAGTCTGATGACCTGGCCACTCGGTTTGCAACGCTTGCAGGGTCAGTTTCAAACGCAATGGGGTCTTTTCTCAGCCGGCTCCATTCTCGTTATGATCCCGGTGGTGATTCTCTTCCTTTATTCCTCCAAATATTTGATTTCCGGTTTGACACTTGGAGGCGTAAAGGGTTGATTGTTATGGATTAAGAGGAAAATACCCCGTTTTCTATCTGGAAATCGGGGTATTTTTAAGGAGGTTTCTAAACATGAACAAGTTCATGAAGTTTTCCTCTCTGGTGATCATCCTCTGTTTTTTGCTTGGGGCGTGTACAGCTCCTTCAACCACGAACAATATTGCTGGAGCGGGTTCTTCTTCGACTGAGATTCCGAAACCTGATACTGCCCAGGCTGGGGACGATATTCTTTACCTCAATCTTACCTGGCACCAACACCAGCCGCTTTATTACAAAGATGAAAACGGTGTTTATATGCGACCCTGGGTGAGGGTTCACGCCACGAAAGATTATTACGATATGGCTGCGATGATCAAGCCCTATCCAAATGTTAAGATGACGATCAACCTGACTCCTGTGTTGATCAAACAGCTGGATGATTTTACGGAAAACGGTGCCAAGGATTACTACTGGGTACTGTCGGAAAAATCTGCCAGCGACCTGACCGAGGAAGAGAAGGATTTCCTCCTTACCCGTTTTTTTGATGCCAATTGGGATAATATCATCGGTCGCTTTCCCCGTTACAAAGAATTGTTGGATATGCGTGATCAAACCACAACAGTGGAAATTCCTGGCGGAACAGCTATCCCTTCATTGGAGGATGCAATTGCCGCTCCGGTAGATGAACATTTGGACTGGCAACATTCCGTAATTGACCTGATGAAATTACTTGGGTTGGATAGCAGCCTGGAGGGGCGCAGGACTCTGGCAAGTACTTTGGGTTGCGTGGCGGAGGACAATACTGAATTAAATTCATGTTTATATCAGGCTATCCTCGCTAATGCCGGCAGATCTACCTCCCCGGAAACCGAAACCGTTTCCATTTTCACTGAACAGGATTACCGTGATTTGCAAGTTTGGTTTAATTTAGCCTGGATAGATCCGGATTTTCTTTCTCAGTCGCCCCTTAAAGAGTTGGTGACGAAAGGCAGAGACTTTACCGAAGAGGATAAAACGATCCTCTTTGGAGAAGTGCGCAAAATCATGGCAGAAGTGATTCCTATCCACAAGGAGTTGCAGGACTCAGGGCAAATACAGGTGATTACCACGCCTTACGCCCATCCGATACTTCCATTAATCTATAATACCGATATCGCAGCCGTGGGCAATCCTGCCGCAGAACTTCCGGAACGCTTTTCCTGGCCCAATGATGCCATTTACCACCTGCAAAAAAGTGTTGAAATCTATACCGATCATTTTGGTCAAGCACCGGTAGGGCTGTGGCCTGGTGAAGGTGCTGTCTCAGAAGATATCGTCCCATTAGTTGCCAAAGCAGGATACCAGTTCATGCAAACAGGGGAACTTGTGTTGGCTCAATCCCTGGATATTGGTTCCTTTACCCGGGATTCCGCTGAAACAGTTCAGGAAGCTGATCAACTTTATCGACCCTATTATGTTGTCGCGCCAACCGGCGAAAAGGTAGCTGTATTCTTCCGGGACCTTGTTCTTTCCGATAAGCTTGGTTTTACATACTCACAAACACCTGGAGAGCAAGCGGCAGCAGATTTAATGCAGCGCTTGGAAAATATTCGTAATGAGTTGAAGGAAGAAGGGGCTTCAGGTCCCCACATCGTCAGCATCATTCTGGACGGTGAGAATGCCTGGGAATATTATCCAAATGACGGAAAAGCCTTCCTCAACGCCATGTACCGGATGCTGAATGAGAGTACGACCATTAAGATGGTCACCCCCTCAGAGTATCTTGCCCTTTATCCGGAGCAGCAGGAACTGGATTACCTTTTCCCGGGAGCCTGGTTCAGTGCCAATTATGACACCTGGATTGGCGAGCCTGAGGAGACCGAAGCGTGGAATTATCTGGGAAGGGTACGGGACTTTTTAGCAAAATACAATTTGCAGCATGTTCGGCAGGCTCCATCAGCTGAAGCGCTCGCCCAGGCTGAAGATTACATGTATCTGGCGGAAGGGTCTGACTGGTTCTGGTGGTATGGCGCTGATCAATCCTCTGGTGTGGATGAGTATTTTGATACCGGTTTCAGAGCTCTTCTGGCGAAGGTGTATGAATCTCTTGGGGAACCAGTCCCGGCTTTTATCAACGTGCCCATCATTCCAAAGATGCCAGAAAACCCTGCCCAACCTCTCTCAGGCACCAGTACCCCGCTGATAGACGGCGTGGTCTCTGAAAGGGAATGGTTCACAGCAGCAGTTTATCCGGTTACGGCGTATTCGGGAATTCAGTCACTAGCTTATACAATGGATGGGAAAAACCTATATCTCAAAATTGAGTACGATCCAGCTCAAAAGACTATTGCTGGAGGAGGCGTGTACTTGAATATTCCCAGTGCGAAGGTGAGTTATCCTTTCGCTCACACTCCAGAGAATCCTGAAAGTAAGCTTTTAGGTATCGGAGCGACTCATCTGTTCCAATGGGATGATCAGGGAATGCAAGCTTACATTGCCGCGAAAAATGGCTGGGAAAGCACCTCGGTGGAAAATTCGGTGCTTGCAAGTGGGAATGGCGTCATCGAGATGAGCATTCCTTTGACCTCTTTTGGCGAAATTTCCGCAGGCGATGACATTGGGTTCGTGGTGGTTACTCAACCTGATGGAGATCTTCTTCCCCAAAGTGGACCGGGTCGCATCCTCCTACCGGATTTAGGTCTATCGGAACTGATTTTACAGGTCAACGACCCGGAAAAAGACGATCATGGTCCTGGAACCTACACCTATCCAACCGATGCGGTATTTTCCGCCCAGAACTTTGATGTTGAGTCTTTCACAGTTTCAGCGGATGCTGCCAATCTCATTTTTACTTTCCAATTCTTTGGCGAAGTTCCAAACCCGTGGGGATCGGGGAATAATCTCTCACTTCAGACGCTGGATGTGTATGTGGATAAAGACCCGGGGCAGGGGACGGGAAGCCGTTTGTTGCTGCCTGGACGGAATGCAGCTTTGAGCGCTGGAAATGGATGGGAATTTATGGTTTGGGCGGAAGGATGGACGCCGGGAATCTATGCCCCTGACCCTGAGAACGGCGAACCCAAAGCGCTCAACATGACTTATAAGTTAATCGTAGACCAGGCAAAGAAAACGGTAACCCTACGCGTTCCCAAAGAAGCCTTTGGTGAAGGGGATCCTGCTACCTGGGGATACGCCGCCATGGTGCTCAGCCAGGATGGCTATCCTTCCACCGGCGTTTGGCGCGTACGTGACATCCAGGCTACCAATGCCCAGTGGAAATTTGGCGGAGCACCCGATGATGTTAATCATACCCGGATCATTGATCTCGTCTGGTCAGCAGAAGACACGCCCACCCAGGAGGAAATACTGGGCACTTATCCCTCCTCGGCGGGTCCAATTG
>JAGPFF010000004.1 GCA_018056725.1 Anaerolineaceae bacterium | reverse complement strand
AATACATTGATTACTACAATAATCGCAGGATAAAGGTTAAACTAAAAGGACTGAGTCCTGTCCAATTCCGAACTCAATCCTTCATTTCTACTTAACTCTTGTCCAATAAATGGGGTGCACTACATTTCGGCTCTGTTTTTCTAAGTTCCTTCCTGCCAGGAAGCCAGGTAGCGTACTTGCTCTGCGCTCAGTTTATCGATGGTGACCCCCATCGCTGCCAGTTTGAGCTCGGCAATCCTTTTGTCTATTTCTTCCGGTACGGAATAAACCTTCTTCTCCAGTTTTGAGGCATTCTTGACCAGGTATTCAAGCGTCAAAGCCTGGTTAGCGAAGGACATATCCATCACCGAAGCCGGGTGACCCTCAGCGGAAGCCAGATTGATCAGGCGACCCTCGCCCAGAATGAAGATTCTGCGGTGATCAGAGGTGACATACTCCTCTACAAAGGGGCGTACCAGCCGCTTGCCTGTCGACATCTTTTCCAAAGACGGTATGTTAATCTCTACATTGAAGTGCCCAGAATTCGCTACGATGGCACCATCCTTCATCAATTCAAAATGGCGGGTATCGATCACATTAATATCACCAGTAAGGGTGACAAAGATATCTCCAATGCGGGCAGCTTCGCTCATCGGCATCACACGGAAGCCATCCATGACAGCTTCAAGAGCCTTCAGAGGCTCCACTTCAGTGACCACTACGTCCGAACCCATACCACGCGCGCGCGATGCAAGCCCTCGACCACACCAGCCATAGCCTGCCACGACGAAAGTTTTGCCCGCAAGCAGCACATTCGTCGCACGCACGATGCCATCCAGGGTGGATTGACCCGTACCGTAACGATTATCGAAAAAGTGCTTGGTGAGCGCATCGTTAATGGCTACGATGGGGTAAGCCAGCGCCTTATCTGCAGCCATGGCATGCAGGCGGATCACGCCAGTAGTAGTTTCTTCGGTACCTGCCACCACTCCAGGCAGCAGCTCACGGCGGTGTTGGTGAAGTACATTGACCAGGTCCGCACCATCATCCATGGTGAAATGAGGCTTATGATCCAGAGCAGCGTTGATATGTTTGTAATAGGTAACATTATCCTCGCCTTTGATGGCATAGACCTCGATCTCATCATGCGAAACCAGAGAAGCGGCGATTTCATCCTGAGTCGAAAGGGGATTTGATGCGGTGAGCACAACATCCGCACCACCCGCTTGCAGGGTCTTCATCAGGTTTGCCGTCTCGGTGGTCACATGCAGGCATGCGGATATGCGCATCCCTTTGAGCGGAAGCTCACGCGCGAAACGTTCTTTGATCTGACGCAGAACGGGCATTTCTCGCTCCGCCCAGTCAATTTTCAGTCGTCCACCTTCAGCGAGTTTTAGATCCTTAACATCATAATTCGGCATTATTCCTCCAGCAATTTGAGAGTTGTGTTTTATTTGAGCAATATGTCCAGCGCGCCATGATCATCAAAGTGCTGGCGATACCGGGCAACATATTCTTGAGAGGTAAATTTGTGATTGGTCGTGCCTTTTTGTTCCAGGCAGTAAGTGGCGGAAAGTGAGCCCATCTGTCCGCAGGTTTGCAGGTCGAGACCCAGTCGGTAGCCGCGCAAAAATCCTCCGCGGAAAGCGTCTCCCACACCAGTGGGATCGGCAATTTTTACCGCCGGTACAGCGGGGATTTCAAATTCCTGGTCATCAGAGAGAATGGTGGCACCTTTATCTCCGCGAGTGATGACCAACAGCTGCACATGGCGATCAATTTGCTGCGCTGTGAAACCGGTATGCTTCACCAGCAGGTTGAACTCATACTCATTACAGAAAACGGCATGTGCATTTTCCACCCCGGCACGTAAATCCTCGTGCGGATTCCGCGCCACCTGCTGCGATGGGTCAAAGAGGTAAGGGATGCCCAGGTAGACACATTCATCCGTCAGTTTGCGCATGGCAGTTGGGTCATTGGGGGAGATGACGACGTAGTCAATTTCTTCACGTGGTATACCCGCAAGGGTGTATCGGGCGGCATCCGCCATGGCACCGGTATAGAAGCTGGCAATCTGGTTATTTTCAAGATCGGTATTCACGAAAAAGGAAGCGGTGTATTTTTCCGGAATTTCAACCACATATCGGGCGTCAATCCCTTGCGCCTCCATCCACTGGCGGTAGTCAGAAAAATCTACTCCGACTGTTCCTAGCACGCGTGGTCTTTCGCCCAGAAGCGCCATAGTATAGGCGATATTTGGCGCACAGCCACCGCGTTGCCGGGTCATGCTGTCTACCAGAAAGGAAAGGCTAATTTTATCCAGTTTATCCGGCAGGAAGTTATCCTTGAAATAACCCGGAAAAGTCATCAGGTAATCAAATGCTATTGAACCACTAATGAAAATTGACATCTTCTTTTCCCAAACCTAAATTATAACTGGAAGCGGCAATGTTTTTGGCAAACGGCGCTTCAATTACACCCGCTTCTGTTACCCAGTGAGTAATCAGATCATGGGGAGTAACGTCAAAGGCAGGGTTGCGCGCCTTCGCTCCTTTGGGCACCACCACTTCCGCATTGAGTTGAATCCCCAGCACTTCCTGAGGATCCCTTTCCTCAATGGGGATCTGATCTCCCTCGGCAAAATGAGGATCGAATGTGGAAAGAGGAAACACACACTCCACAGGAACGTTGCTGGCATGGGCAGCCAGACTGAGCATGTAAGTGCCAATTTTATTCACCACATCCCCGTTAGCCGCTACCCGATCCGCGCCGAAAAAGACTTTGTTGACTTTACCGGATCGGAGAAAATAGCCAGCCATACTATCGGTGATGATCTCATAAGGAATACCATATTGTTCGCACTCCCAGGCGGTCAGCCGCGACCCCTGCAAAAGCGGGCGGGTTTCATCAACCAACACATGAACCCGCTTCCCCTGTTCATGAGCAAACCGAATCGCCCCGAGGGCGGTTCCCCAGTCGACCACAGCAAGAGCACCGGTATTGCAATGATGGATAAGCGTGTCTCCGTCTTCGATCAGGCTGGCGCCATTTCGGGCGAGTGTGTAGTTAATACGCACGTCTTCTTCCGCCATTGCGCATGCCTTCGCAACCAGAGCGTCCACCAGCCCCCCCGCACGGATTGAGGGATCCTCAACCAATGCCAGCATTTGCCCGACCCCCCAGGATAGATTAACCGCCGTCGGTCGTGCCTGGACGAGGAGTTCAGCCGCCTGATTGAGAAGCGCGCGAAGATCTTCGATATTACGATGACGATTGCGTGCCGCCTCCAGCGCTATGGCAAAAGCTGCGGCAACGCCCAGAGCCGGCGCTCCCCGGACAGCCATCGTCCGAATGGCATCCGCCATTTGCCGGGCATCGTTGATGGTCAAATATTCCAGGTGGGCAGGCAACCGCCGTTGATCGATCAGACGCACCTGTTCCGTGCCACTCAGCCATTCAATGGTTCTCATTTCACTAAAAAACGCCCTCATTGGAGAGCGTTCCTTCCGATTTAGTTTAACATGGATTGAAAGGGATTGCAATGTTTTTCCGGCTGCAGCTGAAAGGAAGCATTGTACGAATGATCAGGAGATCCAGGGTCGAAAACCCGCTAAAGTCGGATACAATTCAGAAAATTGATCCTTGATCAACAGTTTACGAGCAAGGAAGACAGGATGAGAAAACAACTCCTCTACATATTAGCCATTGCCGCCTTTATCCTCTCGGCTTGCGGACAAAGACAAAATGAGACCTCCCAACCATCCGGCGAGGAGACAAGCATTGCCGCCAAACCTTCGCCCACGCCCACGCAAACCCCCACCCCTCAGCCACGCGCGCGCATCACTCTTGGCGAACAGGAAATCCTTAACGGCAACTACGAGGCTGCATTAAACGAGTTTTGGACTGCCAGACAGCAATCCTCAGATCCGGACGTCATTGCCGCGGCACAGTTGGGGGTGGGTAAAGCGAACCTCCTCCAGAAAGATTATCAGGGAGCAATCGAGCAATTGCTCAATTTGCAAAATAACTTCTCCTCTGGTGAACCCCGCAATCTGGCATATTTTTATCTTGCCAAAGCGTATGAAGGGATCGGAGATTACCTTAAGGCAGCAGAGTCTTACGGACAATATGTCACGCACGCCCCGGGTCCTTTGAACAGCGAGATCCTCGAAATGAAAGGGGATGCCTTGTTGAAGATAGAGGATCCTGCCGGGGCAAGGGAGGCATTCCTCCAAGCCAGTGAAACGGTAACAGCAGCAAACCGGGAGTGGTTGGAGCTAAAAATTGCCCGGGCGTCAGCCGCCGCAGGTGATGATAATGATGCCATCAACCGCTACCTCACACTGCTCGAAACCAGTGAAAATGAAGCTATCCTCTCACAATCCAATTTCCTTTTGGGACAGATCTATTTGCGTCAGGGACTGACTGAGCAAGCCTACGCCCGCTTTCAAGACTCTGTGATCCGGTTCCCCACGTATTACGATAGCTATTCTGGTCTGGTAGCACTGGTGGAGGGGGATCAACCCGTTGATGATTTGCTGCGCGGTATTGTAGATTACTATGCCGGGCAGTATGGATTAACAGTGGTTGCCATGGATCGCTATATGTCTGAACATCCTGATCACGATGGCACACCTTTATATTACAAAGCGCTTAGCCTGTGGCAATTAGGGGATTATGAAGGCGAGATTGCCACCTGGGATATCTTGATTACGAATTACCCCACTGATCAATATGCTGCCACCGCTACCATGGAAAAAGCTTCTTCCATGTGGCGTTACCTGGAAGACTACCAGGGAGCTGCCCAAACTTTGTTAACTTTCGTCGCCAGCTATCCTGATTCTCCGCGAGCCTCATCTTTTCTAAATACGGCTGCCAAAATTTATGAGATCGGTGGTTATCTCTCGAAAGCAGCAAAAACCTGGCTCAGAGTATTTAATGAATATCCCGCATCAGAGGAAGCTACCAACGCCCTTTTCCAGGCTGGAATCATGCAATATCGATTGCAGCGGTATCAGGATGCACGGTTGAATTTTCAACGTTTGCTCGTCCTAACCAGCAATCAGAACGAAATCGCCGCCGCCAATCTTTGGATCGCGAAGTGTTACCAAAAAGAGGAAAACCCCGTTTTCACTACCTATTTGGAACAAGCAGCAGCAGCAGACCCAACCGGTTATTACAGTATCCGGGCTGACCAGTTGCTCTCCGGTGAAGCACCCTTCCCAGCGCAAGCCAATGCAGATTTTTCCATTGATCTTGCCAAAGAGAAAAAGAAAGCGGACAAATGGCTTCGATCAACATTTAAAATCGAGACGTCGATTGATCTATCCAGTGTGGGGGATCTGGCAAGCAATCCTCTCTTCCAGCGTGGTGAAGAATTCTGGAAACTCGGTTTGCGCGACCGGGCACGGACGGAATTTGACCAGCTTCGTGAGGAAATGCAGGCAGATGTAGTCAACAGCTACCGCCTGATGAACCACATGGTAGAGCTTGGCTTCTATCAAACAGCTTCACTCACCAGCCGGCAAATCCTTGACCTTGCGGGGTTAAGCCAGGCTGCCACACTAAGCGATGCGCCGATCTATTTCAATCACATTCGGTTTGGTATTTTTTATCGGGATATCATTCTCCCGGCGGCAGTGGAGAACAAAATCGACCCTCTTTTGCTCTTCAGTATCATTCGTCAGGAAAGTCTCTTTGATGCCAGCATCGAATCGAGTGCCGGTGCGCGCGGATTAATGCAAATCACTCCTGATACCGGGGAATATATCGTCGCAAATTTTGGCTGGCCGCAAAACTATACGGCAGATGATCTTAATCGCCCATGTATAAATATCCCGCTGGGTGCCCATTATCTGAAACTTTGGATCGACAAATATGAAGGTGATGTCACCTCTGCGTTGGCATCCTATAATGCCGGGGATGGCAACACAATTGTCTGGAAAGAAATCGCCGGGGAGGATGTAGATCTGTTTGTCGAATCTATTCGCTTTGAAGAGACCAGGAATTACATCCAATATATCGCTGAAAACTACGAAATCTATAAAAACCTCTACACCCATCCCTGAGAGTCAATAATTACTAAATAAAAGAACTCCCTGCATTTCGTCATCAGGGAGTTCTTTGAATAGTGAAGCGTCTACTTTACGCGATTTTTTATTGCAGCCTGTGCGGCAGCCAGACGGGCAATAGGAACCCGGTAGGGGGAACAGGACACGTAGTTGTTACCAACCCGGTGGCAGAATTCAATGGAAGCCGGATCTCCACCATGTTCACCACAAATTCCAACCTCAAGGCTCAGGCGTTTGGAGCGACCATCCCGGACAGCCATATCCATAAGCTTACCCACGCCTTCCTGATCCAGCGTCTGGAACGGATTCTTGGGAAGAATCTGTTCGTTGATGTAAGTTACGAGGAAGTTGCGCTCAGCGTCATCACGGCTGTAACCATAGGTCATCTGGGTCAAATCATTGGTGCCGAATGAGAAAAATTCAGCCACTTCAGCAATTTCAGCGGCGGTAACAGCCGCCCGGGGGATTTCAATCATCGTGCCAAATTTGTAATCAAATTTGACCTTCTTTTCCTCCATAACCGTCTGGGCAATGCGAACAAGCCGCGGTTGAATCCATTTGAGTTCATTGACATGACCGGTCAAGGGAATCATCACTTCAGGTTTCGGATTCATCCCTTTCAAAGCTACATTCGCGGCAGCTTCAAAGATGGCGCGCACCTGCATTTCAACAATCTCGGGCATGGCAATGCTCAGGCGAACGCCCCGCAATCCCATCATCGGATTGCTCTCGTGCAAGGATTGAACGGCATCCAGCATCACATTCAGGCTTGCGGATTCTTTCAATTCGCCCCGTCCGAGGACATAATTGGAAAGTCCCTCCCCGCTAAGGCGGAGAGCGATGATCTTCGCCTGCAACTCTTCGGCAGAAGGTAGGAACTCGTGCAGCGGAGGATCAATCAGGCGGATGATTACCGGATACCCGTTCATGGCTTCGAAGAGCCCTTCGAAATCCTTACGCTGGAACGGAAGGAGCTCATTCAGTGCAGCAGTGCGATCCTCGCTGGTTTTGGCAAGAATCATGCGTTGAACGATCGGCAAACGCTCCGGCTCGAAAAACATGTGCTCGGTGCGGCACAAGCCGATGCCAACCGCGCCGTAAGAACGGGCGCGCTCGGCGTCCTTCGGATAATCAGCATTCGCCCAAACCTGCAAACCACGGGTTGGCCACCCTTGCGGTGACTTTCTGATCCCTTCGGTTGCGGAAATGTGATCCGCCCAGTCGAGCAGATTGAGCAAGTCGATTTGCTCTTCAAATTTCGGGGTAGTCAGGTGCAATTTGCCGAGGAATACTTCACCGGTTGTCCCGTCGATCGAAATCCATTCACCTTCTTTAACGATATTGCCATTGACGCTCATAATTCGTTTATCGAGGTCAATTTTCACCATAGAAGCGCCAACAATACAGGGCACACCGAATTGCCGCGCTACCACTGCCGCGTGGGAGGTAGCTCCTCCCTCACTGGTTAAAATCCCTTTGGCAGCCAGCATTCCATGCACATCGTCTGGTTTGGTGAAGGGGCGGACCATGATCGTATCTTCACCATTTTCCTTTGCCATGCGCTCTGCCGTATCCGCATCAAAATAAACCTGACCAACCGCTGCGCCTGGTGAGGCATTGACACCTTTGGCATACAAGCGCCCTTCTTTGATGGCATAGCTTTTCGTTTCTGCTGAAAACTGCGGGTGCAGTAAGGTATCCACATCAGAGGGGGTAACGCGCATCACAGCCTCTTCGCGTGTGATGATCCCTTCGTTTGCCATGTCAATTGCGATCTTCACATTGGCAAGAGAAGTACGTTTACCATTGCGGCATTGCAGCATCCAGAGTTTTCCATGCTCGATGGTGAATTCCACATCCTGCATGTCCCGGTAATGCAATTCAAGTTTCTTCACAATTTCGAGGAATTGTTTGTTGGCTTCCGGTAAATCCTTCCCGAGGTCTTCGATCTTCTTCGTATTGCGGATGCCTGCAACCACATCTTCACCCTGGGCATTGAGAAGGTAATCACCGTAAAGTTTATTCTCACCTGTTGCGGGATTGCGGGTAAACGCAACGCCGGTTCCGGAATCATCGCCCATATTGCCAAAGACCATGGTAACAATGTTGACGGCGGTGCCGAGGTCATCCGGAATATTGGTAGCGCGGCGGTAATCCACGGCACGTTTGCCATTCCAGGATTTAAAAACCGCTTCAATCGCCAGCTTCAATTGTTCCAGAGGATCCTGCGGGAACTCGAAACCCTTATGATCCACAACCACCTTCTTAAAGACCTCGATCATTTCTTTGAGGTCCGCTGCCGTCAATTGGGTGTCGGACTTATACCCTTTAATTTGTTTCACACCATCCAGATGGTTCTCAAAAGCCTCATCCTCAATCCCCAGCACCACGGAACCAAACATTTGAATGAGACGCCGGTATGAGTCATAAACAAACCGTTCATTCTGGGTAAGTTGGATCATCCCTTTGGCTGTTTCATCGTTCAAACCAATATTCAATACCGTGTCCATCATACCCGGCATAGAGAATTTTGCGCCTGAACGGCAAGAAACGAGCAGGGGATTTTCGGGAGAGCCGAATTTCTTTCCGGCAGCTTCTTCAACTTTTTGCAGGGATTCTAAAACCTGTTCCCACATCCCCTCCGGAAACTTCTGCGTTGCCTGGAAGGCATTACAGGCTTCGGTGGTGATGGTAAAGCCTGGCGGAACCGGCAACCCGATGCGCGCCATTTCTGCCAGATTCGCGCCCTTTCCTCCGAGCAGACCACGCACGGCATCCCAATCGCCATGGACATATTTTTCCACCTGCTCGATTTCATTGAATAAATAAACCCATTTCTTTTGTGACATGTTTCCTCCAAACTTCAGATTAACCCCGGTTACCCGGGAAAAATAGCCCGTTAAGCTATAGATTTTACCACACCCGACTTAATATCAGACACTATTGGTCAAAATTAGAAAATGGTGAATTTACGTTTTGCCAATGTTTCTGTAAATTCTTTGAAAGGTAAAATGCGTCGAATCCGGTAGATAATATGGCAAAGATAACATTTGGAGCCTTAATGAAGATCTTAATTATCGATGATGATCCAGCTGGTGTAGAAATCCTTGAAATGATCCTTGCCCCTACGCAGGCAACGGTTCGCCACGCTTGCAATGGAGAGGTGGGAATTCTCATGGCTAAGGAATTCGATCCCAACCTGATTTTGCTTGATTACATGTTACCTGGAATTGATGGTCTCCAAACCACCCGAAGTCTGCGAAAATTTACCCGTGCTCCCATAATGGTTTTATCGGTTCTCGATGATCCCGCTGTCCTCGCCCGAGTGCTCGATGAAGGCGCTGATGATTACTTGATTAAACCAGTAGCCCGTGAAACACTCCTGGCTCACGTCAATAATTTGGTCCGTCGTGCCGCACTACTCAAGAAGGAAAGACCATCCCTGCAGGTTTCTCTGCAATCAATCTAATTTTCTTACTGGGTTTTTAGAGGCGATTGTTGGCACCAAGTCAAGCCAATCAATCGCTTCTTTTTTTGTAGTGATCTTCCCCATTATCTGTTCCCGTTTTAATGCCTCTAGATAGATCCCTACGTGCGGACCAGACGCGAGCTGTAAATTCGCCATGATTTCATTTCCATCCAGAAGTGGTTTCGGATCAATAAGTTCAGGGGTATTGAACCAGGCTGAAATATATTGCGAGGCAAATTCCAAACAGCCCAGCCATTGCTGTTGATTAATCTCGGCAGCAGGTCGGGCATATTGCTCCGCCAGAAAGGCAAACAAAATATCCACTCCAACGTCGAGCGTGGTCTTAAAATAATCATAGATGTCAATCGGTTCAGGATAAGTGGAGTGTTGAATCATTTTTACGGGTAGAAGGGAATGATTTGTGAACCGCTCGAGATAATTAATCTCATCCGTGGAGAGGGAAAGAAATTGCGCCTTGCCGGACTCTATAGTCCAATTGCTCCCCTGCAGCCACATTGCCAGCAACATAATTGCCTTGCGGCTGCGACCCGCTGCATTTCTCTGAGAAAAATATTCCCGGATCTGAGTTTTATACCGATCGAAATAAGATTTAAAGCTTTCTTCAAAAAAATTCGGTCCGGCGGAGGCGTACGATTCACCACAGCTCCAATGAATCAAACCTTCCAGTCCCCGCATCCGATCGAGGTTTTTTTCGGGCGTTTCAGAATCAGCAAGGGGTAAATTTTCTAAAATATTGAATCGTTCCATGAGCATAAAAGCTGAGGTAACGCGTTTTCCATCCAAAATTTTGAATAACTCATCCCGTTTCCGTTCCATGGATACCTGACCCAACCTACCCACCGCACCCTGGAGTTGAATTTGGGTTTCTGGATCCATCCGTAAATCCAGATTGACGGCATAACGAATTGCACGCATGGAACGGAGCGGATCCGCGAGCAATGAATCCGGACCTACCGGTTTGAGAAGCTTCTGCTGTAAATCGTCACAGCCATTGAAAGGGTCAAGGATTCGATCGGGGTGACACAGATCAATCGCCATGGCATTGATTGTAAAATCTCTCTGACTCAGATCCACTTCTATTGAATCGCCCTGTCTTGCAGAAAAATCATATATCCGCCTGGTTTTACCCTCCTGATCCACAAGCACTCGACATGTATGTCGCTGTTTGTCCAACACAAAAAAGTACCCGCGTAGTTCGTCAGCCACTTTGCGTCCAATCCTGCGGGGATCCTCCGTAGTAACGAAATCAAAGTCAACGCAGGGCTGCCCCAGTAAAGCATCTCGGATTGCTCCGCCAACAAGATAGACAGGCTGGGTGGTAGCTAAAATCTGGTGAAATTGCGCAAGAAGATCAGGATAGAACACCTGGATACCTAGTGTTGCAAGGCATTGTATTTTTCCAAGTCAACAACGCCAATAAAGGGAAGGTTACGGAAATAATCATCGATATCGAGTCCATAACCGAACACAAATTTATTGGGAATGGAAAAACCTCGATAGCGGATGGGTACATCGACTTCACGGCGATCTTCTTTATCCAATAAGGCACAAACGCTAATGCTCGCCGGGCGCCTTGTAGCAAGAAAATCCGTCACTGCAGAGATTGTATGACCACTGTCAATAATATCCTCCACCAGCAGGACATGTTTATTAAAAATTTCCAGGTTCAGGTCGAGCGTGATTCTCACCTGTCCGCTCGTTTCGCGTCCCCCGACGCCATAGGAGGAAACTGCCATGAATTCAATCGCATGTGGAATCGTAATTTTCCTCATCAGATCCGTTAGAAACATGACTCCACCACGCAGGATACAGATGAGTACCAGTTCGCCTTTGTCTTTATAATCAGCACTGATTTGTGCGCCTAATTCAGCAATGCGCTCCTGCAACTGTTCGGAACTGATTAATATTTCACTCAGATAATCATGATAATCGTGCATGCTCACTCCCTCCGGGTGGGTTATTCCCGCGGAACCTCATGATGTTTGCGACAGCGTGCTTCATATAATTCTGACGCGCCAACGATGATTACCGGATCATCATAGCGGGCAGGATTTCCATTAACAAGGCGTTGGGTACGGCTGGCTGGCTCACCACAGATCATGCAAATGGCTTGCAGTTTATCCACTTGTTCAGCTAATGCCATTAAGGTTGGCATACAGCCAAAGGGTTCACCTTTAAAATTGAGATCCAATCCAGCCACAATCACTCTGACGCCACGATTTGCCAGTTCTTCAACCACATCAACGATGGCATCATCAAAGAACTGGGCTTCATCGATGGCAACAACGGTCGTTTCCGGATGAACACATTCCAGAATCTCACTGGAATGGGAGAGCGGGATGGCGTCAAATTCAGACCCCGCATGAGAGGTTACTTTTTCCAAACTGTATCGTCCATCAATTGCTGGTTTGAATACCTGAACCTTTTGTCTGGCAATGGAAGCACGGCGCAAACGGCGAATCAACTCATCGGTTTTTCCACAAAACATGGAGCCACAAATGACTTCGACATGACCTGATTTAGTTTGCATGGGGTAACCTCCCGTGAATTATGTAGATTCTACCTTAAAACGAATTCTTTGCAGGATGGGTCTGGCAGGGAATTAAAAACGCTCCTGGGTGCACCAGGAGCGTTTGCCGCATTAACAAGTTTAGACGACGATCTCTTGCGCTGCGGTGGGAAGAGTGTATCCCATCTGCCGCAGATTTTTCTTCATATCGATTAAGGATTTACGACCAAAGCCCTCAATCTCCAAAACCGCGTTCTCGCCTTCTGCTAATTTCTCGAGAACCTGACCAACATTCACAATGCCGGCTTTCTCAAGCGCTTCCACTGCCCGGTTGGACAAACCAAGTTCCTTCACCGAGCGGTCTGGTGAAGTCTTGGAAGCAATTTTTGCCTTCTTTTCATCGATGTAATCCTGTCTGGCTTGTAATTTCTTATAGAAGCGATCGACCTGACCTTCGATATCGATGATGCGCTGTTGCTGTCCGGTGAAGAACGGATGGCATTTAGAGCACACTTCAGTGTGAATTTCTTTTTTCGTTGAACCTGTAGTCCAGGTATTCCCGCAAGAACAGGTAACCCTGGCATCAGGATAATAAGTTGGGTGAATCCCTTTTTTCATTCTCGTAAACCTTCCTGTAGAGTCTTTTTACAATTGTCGATTGAGACGGATATGTAAAAAGGAATATTTATTCGGATACTGCCGGCTTTACATTAACCCGTTTCTGACCATTCGGCAGGGTCTCGTATTCAACAATCCCTTCCGCAACAGCGAATAGCGTATCATCCGTACCGACTTTTACATTTAAACCTGGTTTGATTTTGGTACCACGCTGACGAACAAGAATGTTCCCCGATAAAACTTCCTGACCGGCGAATTTCTTGACACCCAGCCGCTGGGCATTGCTGTCGCGACCGTTTCGACTGGAACCACCACCTTTTTTATGTGCCATTTTCTTACTCCACTTCTATCGTTTCGATCTTCAGGCGAGTGTAGCGCTGGCGATGACCGGTCTTAACACGGATTCGTTTCTTCGGAGAATACTTGAAGGTATCCAATTTGGGACCCTTGATATGATCCACTACCGAAGTGGTGACAGAGGCACCTTTTACTGATGGCGTTCCGACCTGGATTTTTTCATCCTCGACGACCAGTAAAACATCGTCAATTTTGACCGCCTGACCAACCTCAGCATCCAACAGGTCTACATCGATCGTAGCCCCTTCGACGGCTTTATACTGCTTGCCGCCACTTTCCACAATTGCATATTTCATCCTAAATAGTCTCCAATCTTCACTTCACCGTTGCCTCGCGCCTTAATTCGCCAGTCCGCGGGGAAGTTGGAATTTTCCTTAACCAGAATGAGATTCCTGGTCACAAGGCAGACGCTATTATACAGGCAGTCTGACGGACTGTCAATGAATGATTTACCACACGGTAAGATTTACCGCATAGTGGGATCGGATTGATCTTTAAGCCTGCGTCCCTCACCTGCTCGAACCGTGATTCCGATTCGATCTAAATGCTCCAGAAATGCCTGTGAAACTTTACGGCTGGTTTCAAAATGATCCCGGAATTGCCCCAGGGTAAGCAGGATGCCATTTTTACATTCAGCAACCACGTACTCCCGCATGGTTTCAAATTCTTTGTCACTGACGGCGACCTCAGCAGAAAGTTGAATTAAACTGCCTCTATTGAGCAAGGATTGGTACAAATCCTCTCCTAACATTCCCAGCAATTCCTTTACCGATGGTGGATTAAACGGTTTTTGTGCGAGGATTTCATTGAGCTGTTGAATACGCCTTAATTGTGCCGGCGAATACCGGATCGAGAAAGTTGGCAGAGAAACCCAATCCCCTTCAACCTTGATCCGACCCTTCTCCCGCCATTCCTGAAGGCTGAGATTAAATGATTGCTCTGACAATTTCAGTGAACGTCTGAGTTCTTCTTTTTTAATCCCCATGGCTAGGGGAAATTTTTCGTGGTACTCATCCAACAGCTTCATCAATTTTTGGGTCAAAATCTCCCAGTATGAAACACTCACATAGACACTTTCTTCAAGCTTCTGCCCGCCAAACCGGATTACCTGATGATTCGTGATCAGCGTATTTATGAGATCGATTGCCGTTTCGGTTCCGGTCTCCTGCTTCGTGATCATTTTGGAAAAAGGAATGAAAGGTTCCTCAAGGATCAGGGAATAAAGGGCATCCTGGGTGGAAGTGGATACCTTCGATTCCAGGCGGGCAATTACTTGTTCATCCTGCAATTTGTAGCGTCGCGCGGGGTGGGCATCCACCACCGTGCCTCCCCCAATAGTCTGGGCAGGTGAAATGCGGCGGACAATGAAGCGATCGTTTTTTGCCACCACAAGCGGCTTTTCCGGTTCCAGTTGAACCCAAGCTGATTCACCCGGTTGTAAGGCAGGTTTTTGCATCAGGCGCACCCGGGCTACGCACTCGGTAGTATGAACAAAAATTTTCACTTCATCGTTATGCTTGAGCACTACCTGGGCATCCGGAACCAATTCCAGAGTGGCGTCGACTCGTCTCGTCGGTAGATAGTCGCCCGGGTGAACGACGGTGTCTCCGCGATGAATTTCCGCCATATCAATCCCGGCAAGGTTGATCGCGGTACGGCTGCCGGGCAGGGCAATCAATTCCTGTTTCTTATGGCTTTGAAGACCACGAATCCGCGCAGATTTCTGAGCCGGGAGTATCTCGACAGCATCCTCCACTTGAAAGGAACCATCCAGCAACGTTCCAGTTACCACTGTGCCAAACCCCTTGATCGAAAATACGCGATCGACAGGTAAACGAGGCTGGTGATTATTCTGCCGTAGCAGGGAGGATTTCAATAACTCATCAATGGCTTCGCATACCGCCTCAAGCCCTTCCCCGGTTTTGGAGGAAACACGAAGAATGGCGGAATTTTCAAGCACGCTGCCTTTCAACGCTGTCCGAATATCCATTTCAACCAGATCAAGCCAGTCCGGATCATCGACCATGTCAATCTTGGTAAGAATCACCAAACCAGTCCTAATTTGGAGCAGGTCGATAATGAGGAGATGTTCCCGGGTTTGGGGCATCACCCCTTCATCTGCAGCAATCACCAGTAAAACGGCGTCAATTCCACCCACGCCAGCCAGCATGTTCTCGATGAAATCTTTATGCCCGGGGACATCAATGATCCCGATGGCTCCCACCGATGGGGATTCATACCAGGCAAATCCCAGATCGATGGTCATCTGGCGAGATTTCTCCTCTTCCAGCCTGTCAGGATCCATACCTGTGAGAGCACGAACCAGTGAAGATTTGCCGTGGTCAACGTGCCCCGCCGTACCGATGACGTGCATGGCTCAGCCTTTTTTGCCGATCGAGCGCTCAAACGAGCTCATGATCTCATTAGCCATCACAAGCAGCGTGCGCACTCGTTTTTCTGTTTCTTCGTTAATAATCTGAACGGAATCCACAATTTGAAGGGAAGTGTCCTCAAGTTTAGTAAGCCGCTCAATTACTTTCGTCATTTCGCGGTCTTTCTCTCGAATCATCTCTTCCTGGTTGAGTGAGTAATTGGACCATCGTTTCTGGTCATCCGCTTTAAAGGAAATCCATTCCTGCCGCAAGCGTTCTTCCTGTAAACGATTCATTTCAGATATTTCGTTCAATCGCCGTTCTAATCGCTGATTTAATTCATCAAACTCTGCCTGCGCTTCTTTAATCGTCCGGTTCAAACCTTGCAAATCGAGCATCTGTGCCTGAAGCGAAGCACTTAATGCCTGCAACTGATCCTTCTTTTCCTGCCAATCCTTGATAAAACCTTCCCGGTCAATTGTCTGCCTGGACTGAGTTTCGATGAAGGCAATCTGCTCCTGAATGCGCTGTTGCTCTCGATTCTGCAGGTCATTGATCAAAGCTTCAAGTTTTTTCAGGTATTCTTTCTGAGAATCGGAGGCAATCTTTTCATCGTCAATCTTCTTGCGGATTGTTGTCAGTTCAATCGCCAGATCGGATACTCGTTTGGCTTCAATACGATCATGATCATCAGAAAGTTTGATCGCGCGGAGTAATTCCTCATCTTTTTGCCTTAATTCAGGAAATTGTTTCGCAAGTTCCTCAATCCGCTGACTCAGGTGAAAGTCATCACCAAGTTTGGTCTGGATATCATTTTTCAATTCGTTAATTGGTTTAATCTCATTTTGCAGTTCAAGCAGGCGGCGATTGATCACACTCATATCTTCCGCTCTTTGGCTTTCAATCTCTTTTTCCAGTAGGGCGATTTTTTTATCTAAATCAGCAGCTGGTTTGACAAGTTCAGCCTTCAATTTCGCCAGGGCTTCTTCATATTCTTCCACCCGTACGTAAAGCGTGGCACTTTTTTTATTTTCCACACTGAGATGGGTGATCTCCCGCTTTTGGGCATTAATGGTTTCCTGTAGAGTCGCTACCTGAGCAAGAAGATCATTAATTGTCTGTTTATCCTTACGCCGCTCCGCGTCCTGAAATTCTAATCGCTTCAAGATTTCATCATTTTCCATGGGTTTACCCTTTCACCATCAATCGTAACATTTTTACCATAATATCGGCAAGTCAATTGCCAGCAATGAAATCATATCTGCAGGGATTGAAGGGAATAATCCCATGACGACCAAAAGGAGGAGTCCGATGCAAAGAACGATCACTTGGGGAGGACGCTCCCGAAGATGCCATTTTTGTCTGGCAGGAAAGGTCATGAGAACGAACAAACGCACCGTAGCGATCAAAAATCCCGCCATGCCTGCTGCAAGTGCAATCAATGCTGGCAGGGAGGTCCGACCAATGAGGTGCAACAATTGAAGCCGTACCGGAAAAGCTGCCAGGAGTGGAAACCCCGCAATGGAGAGCATCGATCCCAGAATCCCCAGTGTGGCAAATGGAAATTGCCGAATTAGGGAGGTTACCCCCCCTTTGACGAGCGAGATTTGATTTTGACGCAAGATGGACAATGAGTAACACAGAAGGGACAGACCGATAATTCGGGGAATAAAGGATTGGTAGAGCAGCGACATTCCCTGGTCAGAGCGCAGGGCGATCATGAAGAGAGCAAAACCTGTTTCAAGCAGTACTGTATAGGATGCAAGCCTCGCAATCTGCTTTTCTACTGAGGAAAATATGCCAGCGGTGACCACCATTATGGCACCGATTGTCATCAAAGCTGGTGAAAGATAGGTGGCTGACCGTAGCCAGATCAAACTGGATAGATAATCCACGATTACCAACAGCAAAACAACCGGCAAGATCGAGAAAAGAAAACCAAACAAGAATGGATGAACAGTAGCCGCGAATTGGGGCAACCAGGAATGAAATGGAAAAACTGCCAGCCAGATGGAAAAACCTACAAGCAAAAAAATTGCTGCAGCAGTGAGGCGGGTCTCATCCGATGTACTGGCTTGAGCACCGCCTAAAATCCAACCGGCAAATAATATACAGGGTAAAGCAAGAGAAAGATAGATTAAGAATCGCAGTATGCCAACGACAGGCTGATCACCTTTCTCCCTCACCATAAGGATCATCAACAGTACGGCAAGTTCAACCAAAACAGCCGAATACAAGAAGGGCTGTACGGCTAAGGCTGAAAGAAGGAAAGCAGCGATCGCAAACGAAAGTGGTACAAATTTAGTGGGAACAAACTCGCGATCCATTAATAACAAAAAGAAAAAAATTGTCATGTACACGATGAGTATCACAAAGCGGTCGGAATTATCCAGGGAAAAAGAGCGCCCAAAAATGTAAAAGGAGGAAGTGAAATCGATCGAGATGCCACCAATTTGGAGCACACTCCCTACCGGTTGAAAGAAGGCGATCAAAGAAAGCAATCCGCTAGTAAGCAGACCCATCCACCTGATCACCCTGTCATATTTCAACAAGGCGAGCAAAATGGCGGATATTGCCAGGGGGAGGATAATCCATATAAGAGGCGCGCTCACGATTTATCCTCGGAGGATGCAGGCATCATTAAATAAGAACCAATCACTGCGATCAGCAAGTAAACCGCGGTTAATAATGCATTAATCAATAATGATCGTTCAACGGAGCCATAGATGATTTCGAAACCCGTTAGAAGGGTTAATAAACCAAGGATGATCCGGAAAGGATCTTTTGAAAATGCGATCAAGAGAAAACCGCACCAAAGAATCGTCAGGCTAGGCAAGGTTTGGTCAATTGTGAGGGAGAGGAATTGCGTCGTACTTGCAAGGGTGGAAAAGATGAGCAAAATTCCCATTCCCAGGCTGAGCGCCCGAAAGATTCTTCCAATTCCCACCCCACCAGCGGGCAGGGTTTCCTCCGCAGGGGTGATCAGCAGGAGCAGCATCGCCATGATGCCTGTAATGAGTTTAGTGACTGCGAATCCGAAGGTCCAAAACTGTAAGTTTATGGAAAATACCAATATTAGAATGGTACTAAAAGCGTAAATAATAGATTTTCTGGAACTTGAAAGAATCAACCAGAAGAGGGCAATCTCAATCATGCCGATACTTAAGTAATTCACCCAGTGCTGCATTATGGCACCTGACGAGTAAAGATCAACGATAGGAATAATATGATGAAGAGAAAGGACCACAAGATACCCCCTTCCCCTTCAAGCACCCGAGAGAGCAACTGGACTATTTTTTCAATGATAAAACCCAGCGAGGAGATCAATTTACCAAGCCAGGAGAGATTCAGCACAACTTCCAAATAATGAATACTGGTAGTGAACACCTTTTTGGTTCGCATGAACCGATTCTGAATAGAGGACCCCAGGTGAACGAAACGCAGGGTGAACAGGCTTAGCAGGATTACCAACCCGGTGATGGTAAGCCAGGACCACAATGCCGGGCGTAATTGAAGCGTCTGAAACTGGATAAGCACCACCAGCAAAGGTGCCAGCACAAGCAAGAACAAGGCGATGGCATGGAAGAGCCCCATCCAGGGTTCAATCGGGATCGACGATTCATCCTTTCGCAGAGAATGCTTGATGACCCCACAAAGCAAGAGCACATAAGCCACAAGCCAGATGACTGTGACCAGATTCACGCGCTCTGCAGTAAAAAACGTTGTGATGGGTGAAGCCGGGCTAAACGGAAAAGGCAGCAAACCCAGAATCAACAGAAATAAGAAAGGCAGCGGTTTCTTGAACCTCGGGGAGTAGAGGAACAAAGCTGAACCTGTCGCGATTTGCAGGATCGCCAGTCCAGTCAAGGCGGAGGTGTGGTCGGTGAGAAAAACGAGTAAACCCATTGCAGCAATACTCAAATTCCAGTAAGGTCTTCCTTTTAATTCATTGGACGCATTCACCCACGAGACTGCTCCGTAGATCAGGGTCACAGTAAGGATGAAAAAGATCAATCCCGTCTTCACAGGCAGAGATCCTGACCCTGAAATATAAAATATAAACGCAAATGAAGTGATCAGAGGAAGCGCTCGAATGATGGTAATCAAACCACGCTGATAGATAGGGTCTTCGGCATAAGGCTGGAACAATGGAAGAATTCCCATCCTGGCGGCAATCAATAAGATCAGCAGCCATCCCATTGCCGGCGTTAAATCTGCCCCCCTCATAACCTGATCTCCTGACGATCCCAGGATGATCAAAATGAGCAACACCAAAATCCCGATAAAGCGGATACTGATCGAAGCGGCTGCAGATGGCAGGCTTTTCTGCCTTCCAATAATGACCGACAGCACCCCAAATTCAACCAGATCCATCAGTGCCCAGGCAAACAGGAAAGTTAATTCCGACCCAGCTGAAACTGCCAGTATTCCTAATCCGGAGAGGAATAGGGAACTGGATAAGCGGTTTATATATCCCGTGGAACTTAAGTTTTTCGCTTCAGAGAATATGACCGCCAGCGCCAGACTTGAGATCAGAAAACCCAGGATCCAGCTTTGCGGGGTAAATTGGAAAACGATGGAGGAAAATGGATAATACTCCGGAATCCAGTGTTCTATCATCAACCCGCCAGGGAGGAGAATGCCAATGGGAATGAGGGCGATCCATGCTGTCAACGCCGAGATTGAAGCCACCAGCCAGCTGGTTCCGGGTCGCTTATTTAGGCGCCCAAACACCTGAATCAGGACAGCTCCGAGCGATAACACAAGGACAGGAATCAGTACAACCATTTAGGCATCCGGTTCCTGCGGCAAGAAGGGTTGGCGATGAATAAATCGCCCTCCTCCAGGTTTGCCCATCCAGCGACCATTCTCCACAATCTGCACGCCACGCGAAAAAACCCGAACTGGAAAGCCTTCCAATTCCCAACCCTCATAAAGGTTGTAATCCGTCCGTTGCTGGGATAAGATCTTCCCGTACTTTACCTTTTTCTTCGGATCCCAAATGACGATATCCGCATCCGCGCCGGGTGCCAGGTTCCCCTTTTTGGGGTAGAGACCGAACAGCTTTGCCGGATTGGTGCTGGTAAGGCGCACAAACTCGTTGAGAGAGAATTTACCAGAACTGACCATAGAGCTCCACAGGATGGGCAGGCGGTCGCCCACACCTGGTAAACCATTAGGAATCCTGGTGAAATCCTCAGCACCAAGTTCTTTACCGGCAATCATTACTTCTCGACCTTCATACTCGATGGGCGTAGTTCCATCGAAGAAAAATGGACAATGATCTGTGGAGATAACTTGAATGCTCCCCTCTTTTAAGCCTTCCCAAAGTCTCTTTTGATCCTGGGGCGTGCGGAGAGGCGGCGAACACACCCACTTCGCGCCATCCGGTCGCCGCAAATCCTCTTCGGTGAAGAATAGATACTGCGGACAGGTCTCGCCAAATAGGAGGAGCCCTTTGCTGCGGGCATATTCGACCATATCCACTTCCCCCGCCACATTCATATGCACGATATAGAGCGGGGCTTCTGCTATTTTCGAGATCGCCGCACCGCGCAGCACCGCTTCTACAGCACCCCATGCCGGACGGGTTCTCGCATGCCAGATTGGGGTGGTGTTCCCTTCTTTTAGGGCTTCCGAAACCAATAAATCAATAATATCCCCATTCTCCGCATGAAGGAGAGTGAGTAAGCCATTATTTTTTGCTACGCGCATAACTTTTAAGATTTCAGCATCATTCAACCGCAACCGCCCGTTATAGGCACTGAACACTTTCACGCTCGTGATTCCCACTGAAGACAAGAGGGAAATTTGCTTTTCGACCTGTGGTGTTAAATGAGTAATGTTCATGTGCAAGCCGTAATCCACCGCCACCTTTGGATCCGCTTTGTGCCGCAAGGCAGCAACGCATTCTAACAAGTCATCCTCATCTTGAGAAACAAAATCAATCACAGTGGTGGTGCCACCAAAAGCAGCAGCTTTAGTGCCAGTGTAATGATCATCACTGGAGACTGTGCCTGCCATAGGTAAATCAAGATGCACATGAACATCGATTCCACCGGGCAAAATGTACATCCCGCCAGCGTCAATCACTTCGATGTCGGATTCCGTAAGAATCTTCGGCGCGATCCGGGCAATTGTTTCCCCTTCAATCAGCAAATCCGCAGGTTCCACCTGGCTTTCCGTAACAAGGACGCCGTTCTTGATGAGAGTTTTCATAAAATAAATCCTCGTGGGCTTTATGATGAAGCTCCACACACTCGTTATTCTACCAGTGATGAAATCCAGGTACAGGGTTAATAATTATCGAGGTCGGGTTGAGGTAGATCAGAGTTCAAGCTAAGAATTAATTTCAACAACCCCGGATCTACTTCTTGCCGGGGGGGTTCATTAAAACCATATTGTGCAGCCTGTTTTGAACGCTCGCGTAAACTCTGCCAAAGAACCTCGCGCTCTTCAGATGGAATGCTCAAATCGTTCATCATGGTGGCGTGGTTAAATAATTCGCCTGTAGTGTATAAAAACGTGATCCGTTTCCACGTTCCTGCGAGGATGGGCTGTTCCAGCTGAATCAGGGAGCCAAGTTGAATTTTATAGTATTCTTCTTTGGCGCGAGGATGATTGGCTTCATCCCGCAGTAATACCCCCCGAGTGGTGAGCTCATGACCTTCATATTTGGCAATGTACTCTATCCTCCAACGGTGCATCTCGCCAAATCGATTGCCCTGATAAAAGGCAAAATAATCCACTTCAATCATTTTTGGCGCAGACTTCAGCGGTATCCGATACCAGCCGAGTAAACGAGCCAGATCAAAATCCTTGGGAGAAGGTAGATAAGCCACCAGAACGAGGGCATCAACCGGAAGAATCATTCTTTCATCCAGTTTGGAAACAGATCCTCCTGGAAAAAGTTTCCAGGAGGATCTTGTTGTTTTAGAGCAACCCAACCTGATTGTTGAATTCCATAATCAAATGGTCTATTTCTTCCACTTGATTTTGAATTTCCGTCCAGTAATTCGGATCATACCACTGGTTCTGAATCTCCTCGTAGGTTCTCCCTTGTTGTTCCACCCAGGTATAGTATTTCAGATTATGGATGCGGCGACGCGACTCATAGGTAAGCTCCAGCAAATGGTCTGTGTTGACACCTTGCAGATAACGCGCAAAACCAGCGGAAGCATTGATTTTGGAATAGGCACCAAATTGAGCGCGCATTTCCTCCACACGGCTGGAATAGAGCTCCATTGAATCCGTAAGCACGGTAAGAACAATATCGTTTTCGCCTAACTCATAGTATTTGGCAAATTTGATGGCTGAAAGCAGGTTGGCAATGCCGGAATATCCCAGTAAATCGAGCCGTGAGACGAAATCCTCGGGGATTCCCTGTTCCACCAGGAATTTGCGCCCTTCAGGTTCGTTGAAGAGCCGCATGATCTCCACGACGGCATTGTCATCAATCGCTACTACCAGATCCGTATTTTTAATATTATGAATCCATGGCACATGCTTATCACCAATCCCCTCAATACGATGAGCGCCAAAACCATTTTCAAGCAAGGTTGGACATTGGAGAGCTTCGCTGGCAATAATCTTGCTGGTTGGGTATTCCTGCTTCAGATAATCACCACAGGCGATGGTGCCAGCAGAACCTGTTGTCAGCGCCACGCCACGATAATGATCTCCCGGTCTACTGACTGCCTGAAGCACTTCCTGCATGGCATGCCCGGTCACTTCGTAATGCCAAAGATAATTACCAAATTCTTCGAACTGGTTGAAGATCATCAAATCCTCACCAGAGGCTCTTAATTCCTTGCATTTATCAAAAATCTCTTTGACATTGGATTCCGAGCCGGGTGTAGCGATCACCTCGCCGGCAATCCGGCTCAACCAGGCAAACCGCTCCTTCGACATTCCCTCCGGAAGGATGGCGATCGACTCGCAGCCCAAAAGCGCAGAATCATACGCACCGCCGCGGCAATAATTCCCAGTGGAAGGCCAGACTGCCTTCTGTGTTGTGGGATCAAACTGACCAGTCACCAGCCGTGGCACCAGACACCCATAGGCTGCACCTACTTTGTGAGCTCCTGTCGGAAACCACTTGCCAACCAGAGCAATAATTCTTGCTTTGGTACCAGTCAAACTGGAGGGAAATTCGACATAATTAACCCCGTCAAAACCTCCACCAGTGGTTTGCGGTTGATTTTTCCAGGTGATACGGTAAAGATTGCGCGGATGAACATCCCATAAACCAATTGTGGATAATTCCTCTTTTATTTTTGGTGGAATCTTGCTCGGATCTTTCATTTGGGCAAAGGTGGGCAGAATAATTTTTCGCTCGCGCAGTTGTGCAATTGCGTGCTCCCGCCGTGCTTTGTCTATCCTCAGGTCTATTTTTGCCATTCTCATCCTTTCCAAATCAAGATTTAGTCTTCAGAGGGGGCTTCAGCCGTAATATAGAGCGGTCGACCTTTTGCCTCATCATAAATTCTGCCCACATATTCACCCAAAATCCCCATACATATCAACTGGACACCGCCGAGAAAAAGAACGGCGATTAAAGTGGTTGCCTGACCATAAAAAAATTGGGAACCGATCAGCCGGAGGATAATCACAACCGGTATGGCAATAATACTAATTCCGGCTGACGCGAATCCCACCCACATTGCCAGCTGCAGCGGTACGTAGGAAAAACTGGTGACCGCGGTAAATGCCAGTTTCAGCATTTTCTTGAATGGATATTTTGTCTTTCCGGCAAAGCGTGCCGCTCTTCGGTAAGGGACACCTATGGATTTGAAACCAACCCAGGCAGACATGCCACGTAGAAAACGATGGCGCTCGCGCATTGAATTCATTACATTTACCACTTTTCGATCAAGCAGCCTGAAATCCCCGGCGTCAAGAGGGATCTTGACATCCGTGATACGGTAGATCGTGCGGTAAAAAATGGAGGCTGTGGTTCGTTTGAACCAGGTTTCGCCTTCTCGTTCCGTGCGCTGGGCATACACCACTTCATAACCCTCGCGCCACTTTTGAACCAGCTCTGGTATCACCTCGGGCGGATCCTGCAAATCTGCATCGATAATCACCACCGCATCCCCCCGTGAAAAATCCAAACCAGCGGTAACAGCGATTTGATGACCAAAATTGCGAGCAAATATCACCGGACGAATTCTTTTATCCTGTCTGGCAAGTTCCCGAATTCGATCGGTAGACCCATCTGTGGAACCATCGTCCACCAGGATGAACTCCCATTCCTCCCCCATTTTATTCATCACTTCAGACACCCGTTCGTACAGAGCATCCAGACAACAAATTTCGTTGTAAATTGGGGCTATGATCGAAAAAACAGGTTTCATGCAGCCATCCTCTACTTATTCAAGAATTTTTTTAAGGATTCCATAGTCGGTTCAATTATAGCCGCATTCGGTACCGCCATCATCGCGGCGCGAACATCCTTCAAACCATTGCCCGTATTCAGTAAAAGGACGGGGTCATCCCGACGGATTAATCCTTCCTTAATCGCCTTCTTCAAACCGGCAAGAGAGGTTGAGCCTGCGGGTTCAGCAAAAATACCATTCACGCCAAAATCAGCAATGGCGGCGATGATATCCTCATCGCGAACGGTCAGATAAGAGCCATGTGTCTGAACAGCTGCGCGTACTGCCCGAACGCCATCCCTGGGTAAATCCACACTGATCGAATCTGCCACAGTGGTGGCATTGACCGGAAGGATGGTTTCCGTATTGGCGGTATAGGCATTGGCAATCGCTGCCGAAAGTTCCGATTGAATCCCAAACAAACGGGGCATTTGTGTCAGCCAGCCCAATTCATAGAGGTCTTTAAACCCTTTGTGCAGTCCAGAAATGATGTTGCCATCGCCAACCGAGGTAAAAACACACAGAGGTGCATCGCTGCTTTCCAGATGACGACCGACCTGTTCCCAAATTTCAAAAGCCCCAGTTTTTTTGCCTTCCGCAGTAAAAGGATTGTATCCGGTGTTCCGGCAATACCAGCCAAATTCTTTGGCGGCTTCGATGGTAAGGTCAAAGGCAGAATCGTAATTCCCATCCACCAGAATGACCTGCGATCCATATACCAACAATTGCGCGATTTTCGCCTGTGGCGCCGTCCGTGGGGCAAAAATCACTGCTTTCTGCCCTATGGCAGCTGCCATACCCGCCAGTGCAGCGCCCGCATTGCCCGTTGACGCCGTCACCACTACTTCAGCTTTGATTTCTCTTGCTCTGGCAACCACGATTGCACTTGCCCGATCTTTGAAGGAAGCAGTGGGGTTTCTGCCTTCATCTTTTACCCATAGCTTTTCTATGCCTAAATCAGCAGCCAGTCTGTCGGGTTGAAAAACCGGGGTCCAGCCTGCCGCGTGGAGGGGGGTGTGAATCCCGTCAGGGTCTGGAACCGGAAGGAGGGGCGTATACCGCCATAACGAAGCATCGGTCCGGGAGGTAATGTCTTCCTCGCGATATTTCTTCTTAAGCGTCTCATAATCCAAAACCACATCCAGATTCCCTCCACAATGAGGGCAGCTGTAGAGGATGGATACGGGTGAGAATTCGGAATTACAGATGGAACATTTGTATCCGAGAAAATTGCTCATGGTTAAATCCTTATTCATTTTCGAAGGGGATACCCAGAGATGCCGGGGGTGAAGTGCGTAAAGCACGCAGAATTTTGGAGAGGATCTTGCGCGGTTTTTCCGGCATGGCAGCAAGTTCCCGTTCCACCCATTCGGCGCGACCAACATTAACCAGCAAGAGAGTAAAGATCATTAACGGGAAGGGTGCAGCCTGCAGGATCTGGATGGGGATTTCAGTGGAGGATTGGAGAGTAATTCCCAACTGCTGCAGCCCACCAAAGAGGTAAGCTCCAAACGCAACCCGCAGCGGATTCCAACCACCGAAAATGGTGATCGCCAGGGCAATCCACCCCACGCCATCCAGCCCGGAAAGTTGCCCTGCCCAACCGATCTTCACCGCCAGCGAATACATCGGTCCCGCCAATCCCACTAAAGCACCACCCAGCATGGTATAGAGGTAGCGCAAGCCCTTCACATTCGCCCCGCGGACAAAAGCTGCTGTGGGGCGTTCACCAATTCCCTGCAGCATCAAACCGGGTCGTGTTTTGAACATAAAGACATAAGCCACGACGATAAAGAGATAGGATATGTAAACCACGATGGAATGATTGAAGAAAATCGGTCCAATAACAGGTATTTCAGCCAGCCCGGGAATGGGAACCTTCGAGAGGAAAACCCCGGGTTTATTGGTATAAGGCGCGCCGAGAAAATAAGCCAGATCACGGCAAAGGAGGGCAAGCACGAAACCAATCGCAACCTGAGATTGCTTGAGGGTGATACTGCTGAAAGCCACAATTCCGGCAATGAGCGCACCGATTAACGCGCCAACCAGGAATCCGAGCAAAATGCTGCTGGTGGTGAGCGCCACCACGAAACTCCCCATCGCAGCAAGTATGATGGTGCCATTGACGGATAGATTTGTTAATCCGGCTTTTTCTGTAAAATTTTCGCCAATGGAGGCAAAAAGAACAGGTACTGCATATTCAACAATTCCAGCCAGGGTGGTTAAAGTTGCAGCGTCCATGTGTCCTTCTCCTAATGCCTGATCACCAGTCGTTTCCGTATGCCGTCAACCAGCACAACGAAAAGGACCAGAAAGCCCTGCAATACACCGGCAAAATAGGAATTCAAACCAATGTACTGTAATTGTGAGTTGCCAATGCTAAGCGCGGCGAAGAAAATCGCAACAATTGAAGACCAGATGGGGTGATAATTGACCAGCATCGCCACCAGCAATCCTAAGAAACCATAACCAAACCCGGCATCCGGAATTAGGCTGTATTGTTTGGAAGTAACGAGAATTGCACCAGCAATTCCTGCAAATAAACCGCACACCCCAAAGGCAACTAAAAAATACCGGTTCGTTGGGATTCCCAGGATATAAGCGGCTTTATCGTTCTTGCCAATCGCCTTCAGCCGTAGACCGAAATGAGTGCCTTTTAACATCAGGGCGGTGAATACCACGACCAAAATTGCAATCACCAGAATCACCGGGCTCAGGTTCGTCCCCGCTAAAAATGGCAGCCTGTATTTAATATCAATCCACTCGGTTCCGCTTCCAGAAGCCACGCCGGGGCGTTTCCAGGGACCGAAGATCAGCCAGATGGCAACAGTTTTGGCGACAAAATTTAAACCCAGCCCGCCGAAAATTTCGTTCACTCCACCGTAGATTTTCATCATGCCAGGCAAGAGTGCCCAGAAGATTCCACCAATTGCACCGGCAAAGAAGGCACAGGTAATCACCACCGCCGGATCAAGCCCACTTGTATCCAGCACCCTGAAGGCACCCACCGTGAAAACAGCGCCCATGACGATCTGCCCTTCCATACCGATATTCCACAACCCCGCGGTGAATGTAAAAAGCAAACCGGAAGTGGCAATCACGAGGGGCACCCACGAGGCGATGACCGAGGTAACCTTGATGGTGGAACCGAAGGCTCCTTGAATGATGCTGGAATAGGCTTCGATCGGATTCGCTCTGGCAATGAGCAGAATAATAGAAGTAAATACCAAAGCCAGAAGCACCGCTCCAACCCGGATGCCAACATCCATCCACGCGCTTTTTTTAAGAAATGAGGAAGCCTGAGCTGTGTTTCTTTCAACTGACATCTAAAAAATCCTCCTCAATGGGTCACCACCCCTTGCCACCGATCAATTGACCCAGTTCATCGACGCTTGTGGTTTTTGCGTCGATCGGACGGGAAACCAGACCGCCGAAAAATACTAGAATGCGATCGCTATATTGAATTATTTCATCGAGATCGGCAGAAATAAAAACAATGCTGGCGCAATCTTTACAGCGCTGTTTCATCAACGACCAAATCCAAATCGAAGATTCAATATCCAAACCGCGCGTCGGATGCTCCATCAAAATCAATTTTAGTTCCCGGCGGAGCAGAGCCAGTAAGGCGCGCTGTTGGTTGCCACCAGAAAGCTGTTCGATCTGGCTGAAAGGCGATCCTTTAATCGCATAAGCCTGAATCCGTTCTTCAGTCAGGTTGGCAGCACTTTTTTGGTCTACAAATAATTCCCGATGCTCTTCAGATAAAATAAAATGTTCTGTTAATGTCATTCCAGGGATCAAACCCTCTTCCAGACGGGAAGCGGGTAAAAAGGCAACACCAGATTTCTTAAAATACGGATAGGTCTTCCCGGTAAAATCAACCCCATCCAAATAAATCTTACCGCTGACGGGTCGCACCAGACCTGCCAGCATGCGCAGGAAGAGACGCTGCCCAGAACCTTCCATCCCAGCCAGACCAATCACTTCACCGCGGTTGATCTCGAGATTGATGTTTTTAAGGTGCAGCCGATAATCTTCCAAACCGATATTTTCCAGGCGGACGTATGGGGTTTGCTGAAAATATGAAGTCTTTTCACCCACCTCCACCGATTTCCCAAACATCATGAAAACAAATTGATTCGTATCGTATGGTGGTTCAACTTCTCCTACCAGCTTTCCCTGACGGAACACCGCTACTCGGTTACAAAGGTATTCCACCTCTTCCAGTTTATGAGAGACAAAAATCACCGTTAATCCCTGACTGGCAAGTTTTTTCAGGGTGGCAAATAATTTTTCCTTCTGATTAGCTGAAATGCCCGTTGTCGGTTCGTCCAGGATCAGCACCTTTACACCCAGCCATAACAGGCGCAGGATTTCAAGTTGCTGGCGTTCGCCCACAGTCATCGATTCTACGTAGGATTCTGGATCGATTTGAAAATCAAACTCACGCGAAAGCCGGATGATCTCCTTTTTAACCTCATCACGCCGCGGAAAGAGTCCACCTTTCGTCCCCAACAAGAAGTTATCGATCACCTTCATGGGCGGAAAGTCCAATGGGTCTTGATGAAGCATGCCAATTCCTCGCAGGACAGCTTCCTCGGGTGTGGAGATCTTCACCGGCTGATCATCGAGCAAGATCTCCCCTGAATCCGCCTGATAGAATCCGGTCAGAATTTTCATCAGGGTGCTCTTCCCAGCCCCATTTTCTCCAAGAATTCCCTGGATCGTTCCGGAGGGAATCGTCAGATTAATGTCATCGTTTGCATGAACTTTGCCGAATGATTTATCGATATGTTGAAATGTAATTTTCAAGCGACCCTCAGGATAAAAAACGTGGGGGAAGGATGATCCTTCCCCCACGCAACCAAATGAATTACTCGCTTTGCCCTTCCATGCCTTCGAGCAATTGCGGCAGGTACCAGATTTGCAGATCTGTAGCCACTTCACCCTCTTTCAAGTAGGGGGTTCCGTCCTGCAGATTGATGGGACCGGTCCACAGGTTCAAACCGCCACCCAGTTCGCTGATGAACTGATCAATTTTAGCGGAGGCATCCGCAGAAAGTGCGGCGCCTTTATTGAACCCGACTGCCGAAGTATCACGATTATTGATATCCTTCCAATCCGGACCCACCAGTTCGAAGCTGGATTTCCAGGTTCCGTTTTGGACAGATTTGATCGCTTCAACGTAGGCAGGACCCCAGTTGAAGTATTCAACACCGAGACATACTTCTTCCGCACCCTGGCAAGCGCCAGCATAATCATAAGGAATAGCCCAAACCTTTTTTCCATCCGCAGCGAATTTTTTAGCTTCGGTCAACGCTTCAGTGGTGTCAATTGAACTGATGATGACATCATAACCCGTGTTGTAGAAATCATCCGACACCTGCGTAGGATCAAGCGTGACTCCGGGGATATTGAACCAGAAACCGATCCACGTGACTTTGAATTCGAGATCAGCAGGATCTTTTTCCAGGTAGTTCTCCCAGCAATATTTGGCGCCGAGGTAAGCTGAGGCGGCAAAGCGGCGGGTCTCGTCATTGATTAATGGACCCAGGAAACCAATCTTACCGGTTTGGGTGGTGAGGGCGGCAGCACACCCTGCGATCATCTTGCCATATTCCATCCTGCCCATGATGTTCTTCAGGTTGGGAAGGTCCACATAATTCTTCCCTTCCTTCCAGGCAGAATCGCCTGAGGCATGAATGACGAAGATATCAGGGTGTTCCTGCGCAAACTTAATAGCGTTGTCTTTTTGGTCATCCGAGTTGAAGATGATCACTTTGGCGCCTTTGGTAACCATATCCGCGGCGAGTTCAGCCGGGGTCATGGTATGTGCCGTGGAGCCGGTGTATACATTCTCAAGGTAGATCACCTCTGTACCGGGCAATTTTTCCTTGACATAAGACATACTGTCAAAATGCGCCTGACTCCAGCCGGCATCATTCGCTGGACCGACCAACAATAACCCAACCGTGAGCGGAGTTTCAACGGGCGCTTCGGTCGGTTTGGCACAAGCCGAGAGAGCAAGCGCGGCGATCAATAAAACGCTGGTAACGAGCCAAATCTTCTTTGAAAACATCGTATCTCCTCCTGTGAGATAAACTGAGTCTAATCAACGTTTCTGAAATCCTTCTGAACGGATTTTTTCCCAGTACCTCCTTTCGCAGTTAAACGTTCTTGTTTCCAAACGGGCGATTTACTCGTTTGTTTTTCAATAAATGAACAAATTAATTTTACCTGATGCCTTAATTATATGACACTAAAATACACAGAAGAACCTTAAAAAAGAGGAGCTTTACACATTTATTAAGGTAAAGCTCCTCTCGTTTTTCCCTGATCTCGAATCAGTCGTGAACGATTCGGGTTCCAGTTTCGCCGCGCAGCGCGCGCCCGATATTTTCAGGGTTGGTTACAAGAGCTTCCTTGCCACCCGCTTCAAGGTAATTGATGATGGCTTGAATCTTAGGTGCCATGGACCCCTTGGCGAAGTGAGTTCCTTCCGCAAGATATGCTTTTGCTTCCGAAAGCGTCATGCGATCCAGCCACTTCTGATCGGGTTTTCCATAATTGATGGCGATTTTTTCAACCGCTGTCGAGATAATGAACATGTCTGCTTTGATTAAAGTAGCCAGCAGGCTTGAGGCATAGTCCTTGTCAATTACAGCGGCAACACCCACGTTACCGCCCTTGCCATCATCCACCACCGGGATGCCGCCACCACCTACTGTGACCACAACCACACCCGCCCCCACTAAGGCTCGGACGGGTTCAATCTCAACTACTTCCTTGGGAATGGGGGAGGCAACCACACGGCGCCAACCACGACCGGCATCCTCCACAACTGTCCAGCCCATTTCCTTTTCACGTTTCTTGGCTTCCGCCTCATCCATAAAACTGCCGATGGGTTTGGTGGGGTGTTCAAACGCTTTGTCATTCTTATCCACTTTTACCTGGGTAACCACAGTGGCGACGGATTTTTCAATCCCACGGCGTTTGAATTCATTCTGCAGGGTCTGCTGAAGCATATAACCGATGGCGCCCTGGCTATCCGCTCCGCAGACATCCAGTGGAACCTCGTGCATGCCTTCATACTTGGCTGCAATCTCAGAGCGGCGCAGGATGAACCCAACTTGCGGTCCATTCCCGTGACCGATCGCAACATCCCATCCAGCTTCGATCATATCCGCGATATGCTTTGTGGTTTCAGCCGCCGCCAGATATTGATCCTCCACTGATACTTTCTTGGGATCAATAATGAGGGAATTACCTCCAACTGCTACTACTGCTAACTTTTTTGCCATATTTCTACATTCCTCTTTGATTGAATTGATTAACTCATCGTTAAAGCCATCACGGCTTCCTGCGCGTGCATCCGGTTTTCGGCTTCATCGTAAACCACAGATTGCGGACCATCCATTACGGCATCCGTCACTTCGATATTGCGGTCAGCAGGAAGCGGATGCATATAGATCGCATCCGGTTTTGCCAGCTTCATGCGCCGTTCATCGGTAATCCAACTTTCGTACTTCTTGATGATTTTGGCTCCTTCGTCGGCATCCGGTGTGTGCACCATTGCGCCCCAGGATTTTGCGTAAATGATGTCCGCATCTTTGAAAGCCTCATCCATGTCTTCAACCACCTCAAAGCCAGCGTTGAATTTGCGCGCCTGTTCTCTTGCCTGATCCATGATCTCGGGCATTAAGCGGAACTCGGGCGGATGTGCTAACACTACATCCATGCCAAAGCGGGGCATTTGAAGAATCAGGGATTGCGGTACAGACATCGGTTTTTGGTAGGAGGCTGCGTACGCCCAGGAAACGACCATTTTTTTACGGCGAAGGTCACGACCTTTCTTCTCGATGATGGTCATTAAATCCGCCAGACACTGGAAGGGATGGTAAATATCGCATTGCATGTTCAATACCGGCACGCGGGAGGCTTTCGCGACTTCATTCAAATAGCCGTTTCCCACGCCCCAATCGACATGGCGGATGGCGATGCCATCAAAGTAACGCCCAAAAATTTCACCAATTTCCTTGGGAGTATCTCCGTGTGAAATCTGAGTAGTACGTGATTCAATGAAAGCAGCGTGACCCCCCAGATGAGCCATGCCTGCTTCAAAGGAACCACGTGTGCGTGTGCTGCTGAAGAAAAACAACATCGCCAGCACTTTATCCCGCAGATACGGAGTAGACTCATTTAATGCTCGTTTGCGTTTAAGGTCAAAGGCTACATCCAAAACCGTTTCAACTTCTTCTTTGGAAAAATCCAGGTCACCGATGAGATCGCGACCATGAAGAAAAGTTTGCATCGTTCCTCCTTTAGATTAATTCTCTACAGGATTTTAACCCCTTATTCCATTTTGCCAAGTACCAAAGCTAACAATGCCATACGCATAACGACACCATTAAACGCCTCCTGCCAGTAGCGTGACCAGCGGGTAATATCCACATCGGTTGGGATTTCGTCCATGCGCGGTAAGGAATGCAGCAGAATCGCATCCGACTTTGCTTTGGTGGTCAGCAATTCGCGGGTGATGCGATAATTCTCCGGGGTTAATCCATGATCACCGGCTTCCTGCCGTGACTTTGTGTAATCCGGCTGAACGACCGGTTCCACCAGAATGACATCTGCCTGGGCAATCGCCTGTTCCACGTGTTCCGCTTCTGAAAAGTTCACACTAAAGCGATTCAATTCCTCTTTAAATTCCGGTGTCAGGGACATTTCAGGGGGAGAAACAAAGGTAATCGGGCAATCAAACTGAGAAAGGGCATACCCCAAAGAGTGCATGGTGCGCATTCGCATATCACCGACCGCCAGCCAACGCAAGCCATCAATGGTGCCTTTTTCGGTCAGCACCGTATAGAGATCGGTGAGGATTTGGGTTGGATGCTCACCCCAGCCATCACCGCCGTTGATGACTGGAATGGATGCCCACTTTGCCGCTTCGTGAGGCGCGCCCTGTTGGAAATGACGCATCACGATCACATCCCCGTAATATTCGAGCATTTTTACTGTATCTTTGATGGATTCCTGATAAAAATCACCGGCACGGGTCATTTTGGCATCAGCAAACCCGGTGACATGCCCCCCCAGCCGGTGCATCGCTGCTTCATGCGCCAGACGGGTGCGCGTACTGGGTTGATAAAAGGCGGTAACGAGTGTCTTTTCAGCAAGCAGGTCTGAATTTCTGCGACTCTTGGCGATTGGCGCCATCTCATCCGCCACTTCAAATATATGAAAGAACTCTTCACGTTCAAACTCTTTGAGCGAAAGGATATCCCTACCAGCAAAGCTTCTCATTTTTTCTCCTTATGATATGAAAGAACGCCTTTTTTAATTTAAAGCAAAAATATCTTGTTTCTTTCCTCCTCCTCTAAACCCGGTCAGGATAGGATAAAGCACTGCCAATGTGGCGCACGACGTGAAAACGAAAAAAACCGGGTAGAAAATAACTTAATGAATAATCAATGATTTTTTCTTGACTATCGAACAACCTGGCTTCAAAATTCAATAAAACATCGCCCCGTTGAATTTCCATTCTACGGGCGATCCTTGCCTCAGCCGCTACCGCTTGAATGTCTGTGTAGGATTGAGACAGAATTGGCGTTCCGCGATTAATCAAAAAATCCAAAACTGAGCCGGTAAATCCCTGCTGAAGCTCCTGCTCCGATAAAACGTCCGGTGGAAGAGTATCCACCAGATAAGCCACCGGGTGTTGCTCCGTGTAAATCACTCGTGCCACACGTACCAGTTGGCTATTAAGAGGAACGTGCAGGTTTTGTACTTCCTCGAGCCCGGCTTCAATTTCACTCACTTCCAGATCCCCCATAAAAACAGCCAATCCGATCCGCCGCGCCTGTGTCTCGATGCTCTCCAAAACTTCCAATCCGGATTCAATCACTCCGACCCGGGGTACCACAAATGTCCCCACACCCTGCCGGCGGCGAATCAGACCCTGGGCTTCGAAGGTGCGCATGCCTTCGCGCAAGGTTGCTCGGGATACCCCCAGTTGGCGGGCAAGTTGAGGTTCAGAGGACAAACGCTGACCAGGCGGTGTTTGCTCAATGAGAGCCGCCAGTTCGCGTTGTAAACGGATAAATGGATGTGGAGATTCCTGGGATGGTTTTTCCATGAAGTTATCCATCACCTTTTCTTTACCTGGGCTCAATTACCGGGATAAACTCGAACTTGTCCACATCCACCAGCCCTAAATCTGAAATGCGCAGCCGGGGGATGACCACCAGCCCGAGGAGGCTCAGCTGCATATTAGGGTTGTTGAGCGTGCATCCGCACTCTCGAAAACCGCGCAGCAGGTCAGCTGCCTGCGTGGCTACCTCAACCGCGCTTCTTTCGGACATTAATCCACCAATCGGTAATGAGATTTCTCCTATCACTTCACCTGCGCGGACAGCAACCTGACCTCCACCAATTTCTGCCAGGCGATTTGCGGCGAGCGCCATTTGGGCTTCATCTGTCCCTACCACAATCATCTGATGACTGTCATGCACCACTGTGGTTGCCACAGCGCAATGCGCACCGAAGCCAAACCCTTGAACCAGCCCGACCTGCACTTTTCCAGTCGGGCGATGGCGCTCCACCAGCGCAATTTTTGCCACATCTTTTTCAACATCTGGGTGAATTTCACCATTTTGAGCCCGCAGATGAATCTTTAGATGTTTTGTAGGAGCTTGATTTTCGATGATGCCAATGACGTGAGCAACGACATCACCATTTCCATTCCCATTTACCTTGAGTTTGAAGTTTTCCGCCGTCAATGGATGGGGAAAATGCACCGAACTCGTTGCCCATTCTGGATACTCTCTGACCGGCAAATCAACGAGGATTGCATTGTTTTGCACCGCCGCTTTGCCTCTGGCAATGACGGTGCCAGCGTGAAAGTCGTTTAAATCCTCAACAATAAGCACATCCCCATACCGCCCTGGTGCGATCAACCCCATTTCGCGTGACACCCCGAAATGTTCCGCCGTATTGATGGTTGCCATCTGAATCGCGGTCATTGGATCAAGCCCGTGAGAAATTGCATGTCGTAATACTCGGTCCATGTGCCCTTCGGTGATGAGGGTCTCTGCCTGGCTGTCATCGGTGCACAAGAGAAAGTTCCGGCTGGCAAGTCCCATTTCAGTAATTGCCGTAACCTGAGCCGCCACATCTTGCCAGGCTGAACCGTAACGCAACATCACTTTCATGCCCTGGCGCGCTCTTGCCACCGCATCCTCCAACCGGGTGCCTTCGTGATCGTCCTGTGGACCCCCCGCCAGATAGCCATGGAAAGGTAGTCCAAGGTCTGGCGAGGCATAATGACCGCCGATCACTTTGCCGGCGGCGCGGGTGGCTGCCATTTCAGCGTGGACTTTGTCATCCCCCTGATAGACACCAGGGAAATTCATCATCTCGCCCAGCCCAATAATTCCCGGCCAGGTCATTGCTTCGGTTACATCGTTTGGACCAAGAACCGCACCGGGGGTCTCAAGACCCGGCGCGGAAGGAACACAGGAAGGCATTTGCACAAAAACATGGATCGGCTGCAGCGCGGCATCATCCACCATCAATCGGACTCCGCGCAAACCAAACACATTGGCAATCTCATGCGGATCAATGAACATGCCGGTCGTACCGTGTGGCAGAACAGCGCGAACAAATTCCGTCACAGTCACCATTCCGGATTCAACGTGCATATGGGCATCCAGCAAGCCAGGAACGAGAAAACGTCCTTCGGCATTGACTACAATGGTTTTTTTGCCAATTGTATGGCGGGCATTTTCTCCTACATAAGCAATCCGTTTGGAGCGCATGGCAATATCTATATGGGGAATGATTTCACCCGTCTGAACGCATACCCAGCTGCCGTTGAGGATGACAAGATGAGCCGGTACCCGCCCCATCGCGCAGTCCACCAGTTCACGTGCATTTTGTAACCAAAATGAATCCATGCCCATAGGTTTACCCTTCCACCAAGCGAGCTGCCGCTTTGTTATGAATGCGAATTTGCTTTTCAAGATCGAGACCCATGAGATGACCCTCTTGGACCACGGGCTTGCCATTTACATAAGAATAATCTACGCCCCTTGGCTGGCAGAGGAGCAGCGCAGCAACCGGGTCATGCAAAGCACCAGCATAATCCAGATGATTAAGGTCAAAGGCGATAAAATCGGCGCATTTTCCCACTTCCAGCGAACCAATATCCTTACGCCCCAACACCGAGGCGCCACCCCGCGTGGCTACCTCCAGTGCCTGTCGCACGGAGAGGATTTCCTCACCGGTTGAAGATAAAGAAGCCCCTTTGAGTCCGGCATTTAATCTCGCCAGCAGCATCGCCTGACGGGCTTCAGCGAGCATGTGGGAACTGTCATTACTGGCGGAACCATCCACGCCAAGACCAGTTTTTACCCCTGCCTTGAGAAACTCCATTAAAGGGGCAATTCCGGAAGCCAGCCGCATATTGGAGGAAGGACAATGGGCTACGCCACACCCTTCGCGTGCGTAAAGCTGGATTTCCTCCTGGCTTACGTGCACCGAATGGGCAAACCAGACGTCCTCACCAACCCAATCTACCGATTGCATGTAAGCTACCGGACGATAGCCGAATTGCTGCAGGCAGAATTCTTCTTCATCCTGGGTTTCGGCGAGATGAGTATGCAGGTGTACGCCATATTTCCGCGCCAGTTCAGCGCTTTGCTTCATTAATTTTCCGGTAACGCTGAAAGGTGAACAAGGTGCCAACACAATCTGCACCATTGAACCAGGATTTGGATCATGATACCTGTTAATCAAGCGCTCGCTATCCGCCAGAATTCGCTCTTCGCTATCCACAACACTGTCCGGAGGCAAGCCACCCTTACTTTCGCCGAGACTCATCGAACCACGTGAGGCATGTAAACGGAGACCTACCTCGGCAGCTGCCTCGATTTCATCGTCCAACCGCGAGCCATTCGGGAAGAGGTAGAGATGATCAGAGGCAGTGGTACATCCTGAAAGCGCCAGTTCGGCGAGTGCCGTCTGGGTAGAAATGCGAATATCCTCTGCCGTCATCCTTGCCCAAATGGGATAAAGCGTCTTGAGCCAGTTGAACAGGTTGGCATTTTGCGCAGCAGGCACTGCCCGTGTGAGCGTTTGATAGAAATGATGGTGGGTATTGACCATGCCGGGTAGCACGATATACCCTGCAAGATCCAGAATTTCATCTGCAGTCTGTGGGAGATCAGCGGTGGTTCCCACTCTTTCGATAAATCCATCTCGTATAAAAAGACCACCATCGGTGATTTCCCGACGGTGGTCATCCATGGTTACAAGCAACTGGGCATGCCTGATAAGTAACGTTTTCATGAGTTCATCCTTTATAGAAAGACGTGAGAATTGTCTGACAATTCTACACGTCTTGAGTGTATAGTTATTTTGAGAGAAAGTCAATTGTCTGACAATAAGATTTTTCTTAATCCTTCAAATTGGCAGCTCTTAATGTATTCTTCAGCAGCATGGCGATGGTTAATGGTCCCACGCCACCAGGAACCGGAGTGATCGCCTGTGCAACCTGTACCGCTTCCTCAAAGCAGACATCCCCTACCAGACGGTAACCTCTGGCTCTGGACGCGTCCTCCACCCGGTTGATTCCCACATCAATCACCACAGCGCCCGGCTTGATCCAATCGCCGCGAACCATCTCCGGCTTGCCGACGGCAGCCACCAAAATGTCCGCACCGCGCACAATTTGCGCCAGATTCTGGCTGCGCGAATGGCAGATAGTGACCGTGGCATTGGCACGCACAAGCAAAAGTGCCACCGGCATACCAACGATATTACTCCTTCCAAGAACCACAGCGTTTTTGCCTTCCAGAGAAGGAATTTCATGTTCCAACATGTACATCACCCCTTCGGGGGTGCATGGGATGAAGAGAGGGTCGCGACCCTTCTGTGCCAGGCGACCGATATTCAGCGGGTGAAATCCATCCACATCCTTTTCAATTGAAATGGCGCTCAGTACCGCCTCTTCGTCATAGCCGGAGGGAAGCGGCAACTGAACCAGAATGCCATTTACTGCCGGGTCAGCATTGAGTTTTTTCACCAGTTTTTCGGCTTCAGCCTGCCCGGCTTCTTTTGGCAGCTCAAACCCAAAAGATTCAATGCCCACTTCAGCGCAGGCTTTTTGTTTGGATTTGACATACACCTGGGAAGCCGGATTTTCGCCAATCAGAACAGTAGCCAGACCAGGTCTTTTTTTGCCCATCGCAAGCCGCGCCTGAACACCTTCTGCAACCTCCTTACGGAGCTGTTCTCCGATCAACTTACCATCGATGATTTTTGCTGTCATTTCATTACCTCCTACCTAATACAAATTATACAACCACTCAATTCCCTGCGTCCGCTATGGTAGAATTGGCATGTTTATCACAGAATCTGGAGTGTCTATGAGTAAAATTTGCGTCATTGGAACGGGTTATGTAGGACTCGTCACTGGAACGTGTTTTGCTGACCTCGGAAATGAAGTTACCTGCCTGGATATTGACGCTGAACGCATCAGTCGTTTGAAAGCCGGTCAGATGCCGATTTACGAACCCGGGCTCGAACAACTGGTCAAGCAAAATGTCCTGGCGGAACGCCTATCCTTCACGACAGATTACCCAACCGCCATGAATGATGCAGAGTACGCTTTCATCGCGGTTGGCACACCCTCCGGCAACGACGGAGAAGCAGAATTGAAATATGTACGCTCCGCTGCCGAAGCGATCGCTGATCACGCCAGGGATTCCATTCTGGTAATCAATAAATCCACTGTTCCGGTCGGAACAGGCGATTGGGTGGCTGAGGTTATTCATCGCAGGCGCAATGGCAAACCGCTCCAGTTTAGCGTGGTATCAAACCCTGAATTTTTACGTGAAGGATCGGCTATCAATGATTTTATGAATCCGGATCGGGTCGTACTGGGTTCGACCGACCGCAGCGCGGCTGAACGAGTGGCTCAGCTATACCAACCGCTGCGCTGCACGATAATGGTCACCGATCTGCGCACAGCAGAAATGATCAAGTATGCCTCCAACGCCTTCCTTGCGACCCGAATCTCATTCATTAACGAGATTGCCAATATCTGCGAAGAGCTTGGGGCAGATGTAACCGAAGTTGCCACCGGCATGGGGCTCGACAAACGGATTGGCAGACAATTCCTGGATGCCGGACTGGGGTGGGGAGGATCCTGCTTCCCGAAGGATGTTAAAGCGCTGGAACACATGGCAGTGCTTCATGGCACTCAACCACAACTGTTGCAAGCAGTGTTGGAAATCAACCGTAATCAGCGGCGTCGAGCGGTAATGAAATTGCGCACGGTTTTGAAAAACCTTAATGAAAAAACCATTGGAGTGCTGGGTATAGCCTTCAAACCCAACACGGATGATATTCGTGACGCAGCAGCGATTGAGATTATCCATCTCCTTAAAAACGAGGGGGCTCATGTTAAAGCCTATGACCCTCAGGCAATGGAAAACGCTGCCAGGGTGCTGGAAAATGTTACTTTATGCGATAACCCTTACGAAGTCGCGACGAACGCCGACGCGCTTGTGCTGGCGACGGAATGGAATGAGTTTAAGCAACTGGATTTTGGCAGATTGAAGTCTTTGATGAAACAACCCGTCATCCTGGATGGTCGCAATCTATGGGATTCAGAGTCATTAGCCGCTCAGGGCTTCATCTATATGGGAATCGGACGCGGAAATCTGACGTATAAACGAAACCAATAGCCTTGCTGTTTCTCGGATAGGGGATCTCTTGCCTCATTTTGATCTTGATCCGACGAAACCGACCCTGTTCGCGCCTCTTGTGGAGAATGAACAGGAACGAAAGGCAGTTGACCTGCTGATCAAATCCAAGCGCGCCTTCGCCGGCGCGCTTGCTGATTTTCCGCTACTGGTTTTTTCAACGCATCCATTTTTCATCTCCATCTTCGCCTGGGGACGCAGCGGTGAAATGGATCCCCATGGAGACTCCTGACACCGGCAGCCATTTTCCCTTCCAGACTAAAGTCTTGGCATGCAGACTGGCAGAGGAACAGGCGGCTGCCATGAATTCCACCCTGACCTGATTGATCCAGTCTGCCTCCTCCTGCAGCAGCCCAATTGTTTTCTGATCGGCGAAACCTATCCGGCGGCTTTCCGACCGGTTCATTTGCGAAACATTGGTCAACCAGGTAACCTGCCGTTGGATAATTACTGGAAGCGGATTTTTGAATTAACTTTCGGGCTCCTGTCCGCCTACACGATTTATTCCTTCGCGGATGATCAGGAGCTTCTCCCCTATTTCAACACCCATTGCTTTAGTCTGAATCCTCAAGCCCAGATTTGCTCCAGTGGGTGGCAGCTGATGACAGAAATCGCTCAAAACATTGCCTTCCTGGAGCAATCCTGCAGCAAGAAGCCAGACTCTTTCTCTTTCAGGCGGTATTAAGTGCGTTATTAACCACCCGCTTGAAAAAAGAGGAAATTCTTATTCTGCCGCCAGATTACAGTTACCCTTATCATCTTCAATCCTCAATTTCGCCCAGTAAACGAATGATGAGGATGAATGATTTGACCTGTTTGGTCTACGAAGATGTTGAACTGGACCCTGAACAATTAACGGATATTTCCATTGATGAACCTCTCTTCACCTGGCTGAAGGATAACTACACGAATACTTGATTGGATTCAGGTACCCTCAAAAACACCGCTTCATAATTCAGGCGGGTATACAAAAGTCGCGATTTTTCTCCCCTTTCGCTGAGAAAACACAATGCATTCATTGCAATGTCTGTTGCAATTTTTAATAATTCACGAGCAGGATTCTCTGATTAATCCCGCTGATGAAACGAATCTGGCAAACATTCCGTTAATCACATTCCTGCTGATGGGCTTTGAGGTAGTCTTTGAGGAACTGACCGGTATAGGAATTGGGGGCAGCGCAGATTTGTTTGGGGGTTCCGCACGCTACCAGTTCACCACCCCGGTCGCCGCCTTCCGGACCCAGGTCAATAATATAATCAGCAACTTTGATAATATCCAGGTTATGTTCGATGATCAGCACCGAATTTCCGCTGTCCACGAGTTGTTGCAGGATTTCAATGAGGATGTGCACATCCGCCGCATGAAGACCAACCGAAGGTTCGTCAAGAACGTAGAGAGTCCTCCCGGTTGCACGACGGGAAAGTTCCTTTGCCAGTTTAACCCTTTGTGCCTCACCGCCTGATAGCGTTGTTCCAGGCTGACCAATGCGAATATATCCCAAACCCACATCCTGAAGGGTTCTCAATTTATTGGCAATTGCCGGGATGTTGGTAAAAAGTTCCAATCCCTTTTCCACAGTCAGGTCAAGAACGTCTGCAATAGAAAGACCTTTATACTTCACCTGCAAGGTTTCGCGATTAAAACGCGACCCGTGGCAAACATCACAGGGGACATAAACATCGGGCAAAAATTGCATTTCAATCCGGAGCTGCCCTTGCCCCTGGCAGGCTTCACAGCGCCCGCCATGCACATTGAAGGAAAACCTTCCTGCCTTGTATCCGCGCATCTTGCTATCAGGCAGAGTGGCAAACAGGGAACGGATTTCATCAAACGCTCCGGTATAGGTGCCCGGGTTTGAGCGCGGTGAGCGTCCGATAGGAGATTGGTCAATATTAATGATCTTGTCGAGGTATTCCAATCCCTCGATCCGATCATATTCCGTTGCCTGCGTGTGCGCCCGATTGAGTTCATGCGCCAGGATGTTATAAAGGAGATCCACCATCAAAGTCGATTTGCCCGAACCGGATACCCCGGTGATGCAAACAAACTGACCAAGAGGTATTTCGACATTAAGGTTTTTGAGATTATTGGCGCGTGCGCCATAAATCTTCAACGACTTTCCGTTTTTCGGATGCAATCGTGCGGGGATGGGAACTTTTTTTCTGCCAGAAAGATAAGCGCCGGTAACGCTGCGCTCACTGGCTAAAATTTGATCCAGCGTTCCTTCCGCCACCACCTCACCCCCATGCTCTCCCGCACCTGGTCCCAGGTCCACAATCCAATCCGCGCTGCGAATGGTCTCCTCATCATGCTCTACGACCAAAACCGTATTCCCCTGATCACGAAGTTGTTTAAGGGTTTCCAACAGCTTTTCATTATCACGGGCATGTAAACCGATGGAAGGCTCATCCAGAACGTAGAGGACCCCCATCAGGCGGGACCCGATCTGGGTCGCCAGACGAATCCGTTGGGCTTCTCCACCGGATAAGGAGCCGGCAGAACGGCTTAAGGTAATGTAATCCAGCCCCACATTGACCAGGAATTCCAGCCGGGAGTGAATTTCTTTAATGAGCTTATCGGCAATTACCCCTTCGCGCGCGGTGAGTATGCCGGGTTCTGCCAGACGGTCAATAAATTCGAGGGTCTGATTGATTGACCAGCGAGTGATTTCAATAATATTTTGATCCAGCACCGTCACCGCCAGAGCTTCAGGGCGCAAACGGTTTCCTTTGCAGGTCGGACAGATGCGGTCGCTCATGAATTCAGAAATTTTCGCCCGGATGTACTCGGAATTCGTTTCGCGGAATCGCCGCGCCAGGTTTGGTATGACCCCTTCAAAGTTCATTTGCATTTGCGTTTTACGGTCATTACGACCTTCCATGATCACTTCCATGGTTTCATGCTGCGTTCCGTATAAGATCAGGTTGAGCATCTCTTGTGGAATCGTACTTACCGCTGCATTGAGATTGATGTGATATTTCCGGGCTACCGCTTCCACCATCTGCCAGTAATACCCGCCTTGATCCCGTGGACCATTCCACTCCAGGGCGACGATGGCGCCATCGTTTAAGGAGCGGTCTTTGTCGGGAATGAGCAAGTCCGGGTCGATTTCGAGCCGGCTACCCAATCCCTGACAATCTGGACAGGCACCATGAGGGGTGTTGAAAGAGAAAGTGCGTGGTTCAATTTCCGGAAGGCTGATGTTATGCTCCGGGCAAGCCAGATGCTCCGAGTAGAACATATCCACCGGCGGGTCAAGAGAAATGTTTTGCACAATGAGATAACCTTCCCCTACTTTAAGACCCGTCTCAATGGAATCGGTCAGTCTTGAACGAAACGAACGCTGCTCTTCAGTATCTTCTGAATGGCTGATGACAATGCGATCCACTACGGCGTCAATATTATGGCTCTTATATCGGTCAAGCGTGATCTCGTCATCCAGATTGTAAACCTGTCCATCCACCCGAACGCGTACAAAACCTGCCTTGCGAATCTCCTCAAAAACTGCCTGGTAGGTGCCCTTTCTGGCTCGTACAACTGGAGCCAGAATTAGCAAACGAGATCCTTCGGGTAGAGCTTCCACCTTATCCACAATCTCCTGCGCTGATTGCTTCACCACCACCCTGCCACAAATTGGGCAGTGTGGAATGCCGATGCGCGCGTATAACAAACGGAGATAATCGTAAATTTCAGTTACGGTCCCCACAGTGGAACGAGGATTATGAGAGGTGGCTTTCTGATCAATGGATACAGCGGGTGACAAGCCATCAATGTAATCCACATCCGGCTTTTCCAACTGACCGAGAAACTGCCTGGCATAGGCAGAAAGAGATTCAACGTATCTGCGTTGCCCTTCTGCGAAGATCGTATCAAAGGCTAAGGAACTTTTCCCTGAACCGGATAAACCGGTAATCACCACTAACTTATCGCGGGGAATTTCCACGGTAATGTTTTTTAGATTATGCGCGCGCGCGCCAACTACCCGTATTTTTTCCTGTGTCATTCTTCACCCATTCGAACATATTTTCTAACGTTGCTATTTTATCACAAAGCAATTGATTATTATACCCTTTCCAGGTCTTGGATCAATTTTTAAGGAAAAGCGTATCAGCCATAATTCTAAAAATCACTTACCCAAATAGCAGAGTTGTATATAATGATTTCATCTATCCCCGCAAATGAAAGGACAAAAGAATGACTGCCTCGGTAACCCAAAACTTTTCAGATGAGAAAATTCACCGGCGGGAAATTCATGCCTGGACGATGTATGATTGGGCGAATTCCTCGTTCGCGACCACAATCATGGCAGCGGTTTTCCCAATTTACTATGCTACGCTCGGTGCGCCTAACGAATCAGGCGCCATTATGACCTCGCGCTGGGGCTTCACCACCGCCATCGCCGCGCTGATCGCCGCTGTGATCAGCCCGATTTTAGGCGCTCTGGCAGACTTTCGAGGATCAAAAAAGAAATTTTTAACCTTTTTCATGGTGCTGGGGGTGATCTCAACCGCGCTGCTCTTTCTTCCCAACCAACCGGGTGATTGGCTGCTCGCGTCTTTTATTTTCGTCTTCGCCAACATCGGTTTTGCCGGCAGCCTGGTGTACTATGACGCTCTTCTGCCGCACGTAGCTCGGGCGGACGAGATCGACCAGGTCTCATCCAGGGGCTATATGATGGGATATATCGGCGGCGGTATTCTGCTGGCGGTAAACCTCGTAATGATCATGGTGGTCCCATCTCAGTTTCCAAACCTGGGCACGGGTCTGATGACCAGGCTCTCCTTCCTGACTGTAGCCATCTGGTGGTTTGCTTTCTCCCTGCCGCTCCTGACTAGAGTCAAGGAACCTCCGCGAAAAATTGACGCTGGTGAGGAAGGATTACGACCAATCCAGGCAAGTTTTACCCGCTTGCAGAAGACCTTTAAGGAATTGAAGAAATACCGTGACCTCTCGATGGGCTTACTGGCATTCTGGATCTATGCCAATGGTATCGGAACGATCATTACCATGGCGACCATCTATGGTAAAGAGTTAAACTTCAGCGATACCACGCTTATCGGTACATTGCTGATGGTGCAGATTCTCGCCGCGCCATTTGCTTACCTCTTTGGCTGGCTCGCGAAGAAAATAGGCACCAAAAAAGCGATTTACCTCAGCCTGGTGATTTACTCGTTGATCGCCATCGGTGGCTATTTTATGTACCACGAATGGCAGTTTTGGGTTCTGGGCGCGGCAGTGGCGACTGTGCAGGGGGGGAGCCAGGCGCTTTCCCGCTCCATGATTGGGCGCATGATGCCCAAAAGTAAGTCTGCTGAATTTTATGGTTTCTTTAGCGTGTTTGAAAAGTTCGCTTCCATTCTCGGACCTGCCATCTTCGGCGTGATCTCGCGGATCATGAATGAATCCCGCCTTAGTATCGGTTCTTTGATCGTGTTCTTCCTGCTGGGGATGTATGTTTTGACCAAGGTAGATGTGAAGCGCGGGACAGAAGTGGCACAGGCTGAAGAAACTCAAATGATTGCCGCTCAATGATATTAAAAAGTACCGCCGGGAAATATCCCGGCGGTACTTTTATTTAACGATCACCGCATCATTCGTGAGTAATTTCGTACAATTCGGTGAGCACCCCACCGGTACTCTTGGGATGAATAAAAGCCATCTTCCGTCCGGGGAGTGCGCGCGGTTCTTCATCAATCAATCGGATCCCCTTCTCCTTCAGAATCGCCAGCATCCCAACGATGTCATCAGTTTCCAGGCATAGGTGGTGAATGCCACCGCCGCGCTCCGCCAGAAACTTCGCCACCCCTGAATCATCGACAGTGGGTTTTACCAACTCCACTTCGCTATCGCCAGTCGGCAGGAAGGCAACAACAGCTTTCTGACTGGGAACTTCCTCCACATGAGAAAGGTTGATGCCCAAAATATCCCGCCAGAAGACCAGCGATTCGTCAATGTCCTTAACCGCGATTGCAACGTGATTGATCTTGGTAATTTTTGCCATGAAATTCTCCTTTTCCTATTATCCCCAAACGGGTGGCTGATACTCTCCCCAAACATTGCGCAATACACCGCATACTTCTCCAAGTGTGATGTCGTTTTCAACACAGGTAACCAGGAGAGGCATCAAATTTTCGTTCGTTCTGGCAGCATGATCCAGATGCGCGAGAAGATCGTTCACTTTTACCGCATCGCGCTGCCTGCGCAATTCTGCCAGGCGGGTTTTTTGCTGTTGTTCAATCATTGGGTCAACGCGCAATCGTTCCAGATCAATTTTATCTTCGGATTGGAAGGCATTGACGCCAACCACTACCTGGTTCTTGCTCTCGATCTCTTTCTGATAGTGGTATGCGGAATCTTGGATCTCATTTTGCATAAAGCCTTTTTCAATCGCCGCCAGCGCACCACCCAGATCATCGATCTTTTGAATGTAATCCATCACTCGTTTCTCAATCTCATCGGTCAGGTATTCTACAATGTAGGATCCTGCCATTGGATCAATCGTATCCGCAACCCCTGATTCGTAGGCAATGATTTGCTGCGTACGCAGTGCTGTGCGGACGGATTTCTCGGTGGGGAGCCATAACGCTTCATCCATCGAGTTGGTATGCAGGGATTGGGTCCCACCCATCACCGCTGCCAACGCCTGAATGGCTACACGGACGATATTGTTTTCCGGCTGCTGGGCTGTGAGTGTGGAGCCTCCGGTTTGCGTATGGAAGCGCAGCATCCACGATTTAGGATCTTTGGCACCAAAGCGTTCTTTCATAATTTTGGACCACAAACGCCTCGCTGCCCGAAACTTGGCAATTTCTTCCAGAAAATCATTATGCGCGGCAAAGAAGAAGGAAAGCTGAGAGGCAAATTGATCCACTTCCAAACCGGCGTCAATGGCTGCCTGCGCGTATGCGATCGCGTCCGCCAGCGTGAAAGCAACTTCCTGCACCGCAGTGGAACCTGCTTCCCGGATGTGATATCCCGAAATACTGATCGTATTCCAGTTCGGGACTTCTTTGGCACAATACTGAAAAATATCGGTAATCAGGCGCAGAGAAGGTTTGGGTGGGAAGATATAGGTACCGCGGGCAACGTACTCCTTCAGAATATCATTCTGAATTGTGCCGCGCAGTTCGGTGGTTGGCACCCCCTGCTTCTTGCCAACAGCAATATACATTGCCAGCAGTACGGCTGCCGGTGCGTTGATCGTCATGCTGGTGGAGACTTTTTCCAGTGGGATGCCCGCAAAAAGGGTTTCCATGTCTTTGAGAGAAGAAATGGAAACGCCAACCTTCCCTACTTCACCCAGTGACATAGGGTCATCGGCGTCATAACCAATCTGCGTAGGCAAGTCAAAAGCCACGGAAAGACCGGTTTGTCCTTGATCCAACAGGTAACGATAGCGTTTGTTCGATTCTTCAGCTGAAGCAAAACCAGCGTACTGGCGCATCGTCCAGAATCGGCTGCGATACATGGTCGGTTGTACGCCGCGAGTAAAGGGGTACTCACCGGGGAAGCCGAGTTTTTCCATGTAATCCATGTCACCGGGGATTGCTGCCCGTGGGATTGGGATCCCGGAGGGGGTGTTAAATTCTGCTTTCCGTTCTTTGAATCTGCTTAACAAGGGTTTTACAGTTTCATCATTCCAGCGGTCTCTTTCTTTTTCAAGGTTCATAGGTTCCCTCTTTTTTGAAAAGAATACACTTCCAATAAAGTATACAGTATTTGCAAAAAATGCCTCTCTAATTTATATGGTAAACTGGTAAATACCTTTTAGAACAAACTGACCATGTCCAATTTCCTTCAGCTGCTTACCGAGATCATCATCATACTGGCTGCCGCCAAGGCAGCCGGGTACTTGAGCACCCGTTTTCGGCAGCCTTCTGTATTTGGTGAATTACTGGTCGGCGTGCTTCTCGGTCCATCTCTTTTAAATATCACAAGTCTAGGATTTGTCACCAATCCCCATATCGATGACGTGATTTATGAACTTGGTGAAATTGGCGTACTGCTGCTGATGTTTTTGGCTGGTCTTGAATTGCACCTCAAGGATTTGACCCGGAATTCAAAAGCCTCCCTGCTGGCAGGATTGCTGGGGGTAATTTTGCCGGTTGGATCAGGTTTGCTTTTTGGCGAAGTTTTGGGCATGGATTTTACCCATGCTCTCTTTCTGGGTTTAACACTTGGTGCCACGTCGGTATCAATTTCCGCCCAGGTTTTGATCGAACTCGATAAATTGCGCAGTAAAGTCGGATTGGGGTTGTTGGGTGCCGCTGTCTTTGATGATATTCTGGTAATCCTCCTCCTCTCTACAGCGTTAGCCTTTCTTTCCGGAGGTGGGGGAGCTTTGGAAATCCTGATTGTCTTCTTGAGGATGATCGTCTTTCTTGCAATTGCGGCAGCTTTGGGAATTTGGGTCCTACCGGCAGCTCTGCGCATGGTTCATAAACTTCACATCAGCGAGGGTCTGACGACATTGACGCTGGTGACCCTTTTTGGCTATGGTCTTGCTGCTGAACTCGTCGGAGGAATGGCAGCGATTACCGGTACTTTCCTCGCCGGCTTGATGTTCTCCCGAACGCCTGAAAAATCGTTAATCGAAACGAGCCTGCATCCCCTTTCCTATGCCTTCTTCGTACCCATCTTTTTTGTCAGTATCGGTCTTAATGTCAACTTGCGAGAATTACAAATCGACTCCCTGTGGATTTTCCTCGCGATCTCAGTCATCGCCATTCTTGGTAAGGTTATCGGCGCTGGTGCAGGCGCATGGTTTGCGCGGTACTCCCCCCGTGAAGCTTTACAAATGGGAATCGGTATGGTCTCACGGGGTGAAGTCGGTCTCATCATCGCGAACATTGGCATTCAGGAAGGGTATTTATCCAGCGAAATGATGACCATCATCGTGGGCATGATTTTAGTGTCGACCCTGGTGACGCCGCCAATGTTGCGTGCCGCATTCAAAGAAACGAGTAAGAAATCACCTGATTTACCCGCCGATCTTGAAGCGGGAGAGGGATAAAGTGCATCATGTACATGATTGTGTTTGTACTGCATGATCCAGAGCGGATAAAAGATGTCATGCAAGCCTGGGAACAGGCGGGTGTAAGCGGGGTGACCCTTTACGTAAGTACAGGCATCGGGCGCTTGAAAGCAGCCTACTTGCTGCGCGAAGATTTGCCTCTAATGCCCAGCCTGGAGGATTTTGTGGAATCGCCCGAAAGATATAACCGCACCCTGATGACCATCGTCAAAGATGAAACAATGGTCGATCGAGTGGTGGAAACAACGACGCAAATCATCGGCGATCTGGATGATCCTAATTCAGGCATCCTGGCAGTGATCCCGTTGAGCCGGGTTTATGGGTTGAATCGCCGCTCAATATAAACTCGGGTAAACAAGGGAAAGTGGTGACAATTTCTCACTTTTTCTTGACCGATTCAAATGGCAATGGTAAAATCTTGCCGTTAATGCCTCCATCGTCTAGGGGACCAGGACGCAGCCCTTTCAAGGCTAAAACGCGAGTTCGAATCTCGCTGGAGGCACAAAAAAATCACCTTAACCGGTGATTTTTTATTTCCTCTTCCTTCATGCTGGCTAGCCCGGTCAAAGACATTAATTCCGGGCATCCTCTTCAAATATTAATCTCTACCAATGATCAGCACAAACTCACCTTTTTTGCCTCCAATTTCCTTGAGTACAGCCCCCACTTCTCCGCGATACACTTGCTCAGTTGGCAGCGTTAGATCAAAGGCAACCAGAACCCACTGCCCCCGACCAAAGGTTTTTGCCACATCCTCCAACAAGGCTGTTAATCGATAAGGGGTATCCATGACCACAACTGGTGTATGCAGACTGCGGCAGCGGGTAAGCTCCCGGCGGCGTTGTTCGGGGTCGCGCGGGAGAAAGCCGGCAAAGTAGAAGGTGGTAATCTTCGTATCCAGTAGCGAAAGAGCCGCCATCAGCGAAGATGCCCCTGGTATCGGCGAAACTCGAATACCGGAGCTGGCAGCAAGCTGAATTAGATAAGCTCCCGGATCTGAAAAGACTGGTGTACCGCAATCTGAAATCAATGCAAAAGATTCACCATTTAACAAGCGCGGCAGCAGCTCAGCGGCTTTTTCAGCCTCATTATGCTCATTCAATTGAATCAGTTCTTTTCCGCTCAGATTGTATTTCTTCAACAAAGTGCTTCCGGGTTTGTATTCCTCACAAATGACCCCGTTTACTGCGCGTAACGTATCGAGCGCACGAAAAGTGATGTCTTCGCTATTCCCGATGGGGGTCGCGACAATAAACAAAGTACCCGCTTTTTTATCCATATCACTCCTGTCAATGTGAATCTTGAAGAATTTTAACATCGAATCGGTCCCCACTGTATGTCTGGGTCATTTTGAGTTCGAGAAGGCAAGCTCTTTATGGTACTATCAGATGAGACTGGACCTTACTGGATTCTTGATGAAACTCACCCGTCTCACAAAAATCACTTTCCTGCTGGCATTCTTTTTTTTGTTGGATAAAATACTGGCGTTTCTACGCCAAATTCTGATTGCGCGCCAATTCGGTCTTTCCGTCGAGTTGGATGCATTCAATGTAGCCAATAATGTTCCTGATCTGCTCTTTGCGCTGATTTCAGGCGGTGCGCTGGCGATTGCCTTTATTCCTGTGCTGTCAGAGGTGCTGACGCGTTCAGGGCAACGCCCTGCCTGGCTGCTCTTCAGCCGGATTGCCAACCTCGCTTTGTTGGTTACTCTCACCCTTGCCGTCCTGGTGGCTGTTTTTGCTGTTCCACTCGTCAAAGCGGAATTTGGCATTGCTCCAGGTTTCGATGCCGGGCAGCAGCAGCTGGTCATCCGGTTAATGCGCATGAATCTGATCGCCACAATCATTTTCTCCATCAGCGGGTTGGTGATGGCTGGTTTACAGGCGAACCAACATTTTTTTTTGCCAGCCCTGGCGCCTGTTTTTTATAACATCGGTCAAATCGTTGGCGTGACCATCTTTTCGCCAGCCAATGGGTATCGGATCGGATCCCTCACCCTGCCAGCTTTGGGGTTGGGAGTGGAGGGATTGGTTTATGGCGTCGTTCTGGGTGCAGTGATGCATCTGGTCATCCAGCTGCCCGGTTTAATTCGTTTTCACTTCAAGTGGTCACCCGGTCTGGGCTTGAAAGACGCAGACGTCCACAAAGTGCTTCGCTTGATGGGTCCCCGGTTGATCACGGTGTTCTTTATCCAGCTTGTCTTTCTGATTCGCGACAACCTCGCCTCGCGTCTCGCAGCCGGTGCGGTTACCTCCCTGACCTACGGATGGATGATCCAACAGGTTCCGGAGACGCTCATCGGCACCGCCATCGGGACGGCACTCTTGCCGACTCTTGCCGAACATTTCACCCGTGAAGAAAAAAAAGCTTTCAGTGAAACCGTCCAGAAAGCAATAAAGGTTTTATTTGCCCTCACCTTGCCCATTGCGGGTGCGCTGGCGGTTGGCTTGCGACCTCTATTGGGGCTGGCATTTCATTTTGGTGAGGAAGGCACCCTCCTGTTGAGCTGGGTGACCGCGGCATTCATGCTGGGGTTATTTGGTCACAGCCTCAAAGAAGTGAGCGCGCGCGCGTTTTATGCCAGCCAGAATGCCTGGATCCCACTGGCAACAGCGGGTGGAAATGTGCTCCTCTATGGCTTGAGCGGCTCCCTGCTCTACCGCCCATTAGGCGCGGCAGGGATTGCGTTGACTGATTCTCTCGTTTTTACCCTTGAAGCCGTGGTACTTCTCATCTTGCTGATGCGGTCAGGGAAAGTAAAAATCGAACGCGACTCCACCTTCCTGCGTGGTCTGCTGGCAGCCGCCACCGCGGCAGGTATTACCTTTCTTGGGGTACAGTTGCTTGAACCAACCGTTCACCCATTAATTTCAGGAACTGTTCCCATGATCGCGGGTTTTCTGCTGGCGCTGCCTTTTGTTCGCCGTGAAATCCGACTGCTGACACGCTTATAGCCAAAAAAGAAGCGCTCTTACGGTATAATAATCCCCATGTCGATCGATCATACTGAAAACAAAAATCCTAATCCTCAAGAAATTGACCCCTCCCTTCAGAATGAAGGAGAGGTTGTAGAAGAAAAAAGCCCGGACACAAGTCAAGCGGAAACCCAGGCTATCTGGAAACCCGGTCGAAAACCAAAATCGGTATCCGCCAATGCGGATGAAACGGTCAGGATTGACAGGGATCCACAATCCGAGCCCCCGTCTGAATTCAGTGCTATGGATGAATTTCATGAGGTTGCTCCTGCCGAAGAACTGCCTGACGAAATTGCGTCCTTCTCTTCCGGTGAGGGAAGCCCCACCGAACCCGCCGAGCCCGAGCAAGCCACAGGAAAAGTAAAACGTGGCAAGTGGATCTGGCTGGGTTTGCTCGGAGGGGTGCTACTGGTATTGATTGGTTCAGCTTTGGGCTACGGCTCCGCGATGCGCACCCGAAAAATTGAAGCTGAAAATCAGCGGCTCCTCCTTGCCACCACCCAGTTTGAGTTGGGAAAAGCCGATCAACAGGCGGGTCGCTATGAGATTGCCCGCAAACGATTCGAATATGTGCTCAGTATTTATCCGGAATACCCGGGTATTGATGAAAAACTCGTCGAAATCGGCCTTGCTCTGGCGCAAAACCAGGGGGGTGGTGTTGTGACAACCCCTCAGCCTGAGGGTACCCCCAGCAATGTCGTCACGCCTGTTCCAACCAAAGACACTCGTTCCGTGTCCATTCTGGTGAACCAGGCAGAGGCGCAATTGAAGGCAAAAGATTGGGATGGACTCTATACCACACTAAGCACGATTCGGGAGATCGACCCCGAATACAATGCCATGAATGTGGATGGGATGTTGTATCTCGCCTTGCGTAATCGCGGTATCCGGCAGGTGCAGGCAGGCAATCTTGAACCCGGCTTGTTCAGTTTTGCCCTCGCCAAACAGCTTGCTCCGATCGATACCGACGCTGAAAGTTACCGTATCTGGGCGAGACTCTATCTGAACGCCGGGTCGAATTGGGTTGCTAACTGGCAGAAGGCTGTGGAAGGTTTCGCCTATCTCTACCCTCTCGTGCCTCAATTGCGGGATTCTTCCGGAATAACGGTCACCCAGCGTTATGCCAGGGCGCTTATAGGTTATGGCGACACATTGCAGATCAGTTATGATTATTGCGGAGCTGCTACCAGTTATTCACAAGCCCTGTCGATCTATGCTGAAACGGGATTACCCGAAAAACTCGCCCAGGCAAAAGAATACTGTGCCAACCCGCCGGTCATTCCCACTCCAACGGTTGACCCCTCCGCCAGTTCAACTGCGGAACCCACACCATAAAGTGAGCTAGAAAAGTTTCAGGGCGTGATCGCTTTTGCGATCAGGTCATGTGCCAGAGCGCCTGTTACTTGAACGGGTAAAATGCTCCCTACCGGTAAATGATCTTCAACGATCACCAATCCATCAATCTCCGGGGCGTCACGATAGGAACGACCGACAGAGATGCCATCCCCATAACCTTCCACCAGAACCTGCATCGTTTTTCCTATCAGCCGCTGCGTTTTCTTCAATGAAATTGATTCCTGAACAGCCATAATTTCCTCAACCCGTTGCTGTTTGAGCTCAGGCGGGATCGGATCACCCAGCGGTGCAGAGGTTGTCCCCGATTCAAACGAAAAGGGAAAGACCCCCAAATGATCAAATTCAATTTCGCGAATGAAATCCAACAGGAGTTGGTGATCACTGGCAGTTTCACCAGGAAAGCCTGAAATGAAGGTCGTGCGCAAAGTCAGCCCAGGAATGGTGGCGCGCATTTTGGCAATGGTTTCTCTTACCCAGTCCATATTCGCCGGGCGTTTCATGGCTCGTAGAATTTGCGGAGAGGCATGTTGTAATGGCATATCGAGATAGGGCACAATTTGCGGGGATCTGCTCATCAAATCGATCAGATCATCCGTCACGTACCCCGGGTAAGCATACATTATTCTGATCCATGGAATGGCTGGCACAGTCGGCAGCAAGGATTGGAGCAAGCGCACCAGCCCATCCTTCATACCCAGGTCCGATCCATAATCCGTAGTATCCTGAGCGATCAGAATCAGTTCCCGGATTCCTTCCGCCTGCATATGCGCTGCATCTCTCAGAATATCCTCGATTGGACGGCTGACCTGCGTTCCTTTGATGAGCGGAATGGAACAAAAAGCGCAAGGGCGGCGACAGCCATCCGCAATCTTAAGGTAGGCACTGCTCCCCTGGATGGATACCCTAAAGACACCCTGATCATCCGCCCCAATGGTGGGACTTTCAGGCAGATGATAACGTGGATGACCTGGCTCGCTGCGTAAAGCCCGCACCAGGTCGGGCATATCCATCCACCTTCTGGTACCGATGATGCCATCAATGCCTTTCACCTCTTCCGCCAGTTTTTCGCGGTAAAGCTCACTAAAACAACCGGCAGCGATCAACAACTGTCCGGGTTTCTTTTTGGCTGCCAGATCGCTTAGCACCTCCAGAGATTCCTGACGTGCCTGTTGAATGAAACCGCAGGTATTGACGATCAGCACTTCAGCCTGACCCGGTTTTTCAACCAGGGTGTAGCCATCCCGTCCCAAAAGAGCTGCAATCGATTCTGAATCCACTGAATTCTTGGCACAGCCAAGAGAGGCGATAAAAAAGGATTTTCGTTTCATTAAGGGATCACCGTTCGTGCTGGAGTAATCGTCACAGTGGGAATGGTCGCTGTGGGAGAAGGGGTGTTGGTGGGGAGGGAAGTATAGGTTGGCAGGGGGGTTAGAGTGGGGGTTGGTGAAAACTTCGGCGTCGGGGTCACCATCGCATCACGGGTAAATTCAAGCTCCACGACCGTTCCCATCGGTCCGAGCATACCCTGATCCTGCTGGTTGTAATAGACCTGCAACGCTGCGGCATTGCCCGTCAGCAGCGTGATCTTCTGGTCACCGGAAAATGAATATACATTTCCGGGAATGACCCTGCCGGCAAAAGCGTCCTTACCATCCACGGTGACTTTCATGTATGCCCGTTGGTATGCCACCACCACCACCTGAATCATCCCGCTTCCGGGTGTAGAAAGAGCAGCCGCGAGATCCGCAGGGGGCGTATCGAACAAGGAAGGCGTGCTGGTGACGGAAGAGCCAGCTTCAACAGAAGCGCCGGCAGTGATTTCAGCGGTTGGAGTTTCGCTGCCCCCCACCAGGATTTCCGAGATCGAACTGAGGGTCGGGGGAGTTTCAGGATTGGTCATATGAATCATTTGCAAAGCTCCCCAAATCACCAGACCAAAGAGGACTAGAAAAACACTACCGCCAACAAGTAGATCTGGGGTCAGGAAACGACGCCAACCGCTCAGAGGGGCACTTCCAACCACTTTGACACCCTTTTTTTCTTTTTCTTCCAGACGGGTTTTTTCGAGCCGTTGCTGCTGTACCCCTTCAGCAAAATGCAGCTGCAAGGATTCCGAGTTCAGGTTCAAAAAAGAGGCATAATTATTCAGCATTCCCCTGCCCTGAACCGTTGAAGGAAGATCCTCGATCTGACCATTTTCAAGTGCATACAGGAAGAATTCACGAATATTTGTTAATCGTTCCACATCTTCAAGGGAGAGTCCAAGAGCTTCCCGCTGCTGTTTTAATTCCCGACCAATCTCATTAAAGATCACCTGAGAGACAGGCAGTTCAACAGGTTTTCCAGGGGCATTTTCTGCCGGTTTCGTTTCAGCAGGAGAAGCAGCTTTTCCAGCTTTCGGCAGACGGTCTCGTAACCTTCCCGCCTTTTCAATCTTCAGAGGTTGGGGTGCAGCAGTAGAATTTTGTTCGGTCTGCTCCTTTTTTTTCTCGGGTTGATTGAGCCGGTCAACCTCTTCAAATACATCACGGGTATTGATGCCAAGGTAGGCGGCATAAAGCCTGGTGAAGCCTTTTGCCTGCGCCAGCGAAGGGAAGTGATCCAGTTGATCATTCTCGATTGCCTGAAGGTAAGAAAAACGGACATTCGTCTCCGTGGCGATGTCCTCCAGCGAAAGGCCTTTCTCTTCGCGCTTTTTACGCAGATAAGATCCAACAGTTATCATACTCATTGCACCGATTATAACAAAGACCAGCCCCACAGCACCTGGCTGATGTGACCGGTCTTTTTATTTTCAACTAGATTGGTAATAAAATTACTCAGTTGCCGTCTCGGTGTGTTCAGGTTCCGCATTCGGTTCCACAACCGGTTCGGGGGTTACAGGTTCCACAACAGATTTTGCTTCAGCTTTTTTGCCAATTCCTTTGGCAGCCTCACCCTCGCGATTGACAAAGATTTTGATTCTCGGATTGAGGTCCACAGTTAACCGAACAATTGCTGAATGTTCTCCGAGGGTACGAAGCGGGTCAGTTTCAATCTGGTGCCGGCTCAAAGAGGTGCCCAGCCGGTTATTGATCTCATCCACGACCATCTGAGTGGTGATGGAACCGTACAGTTTGCCGGTTTCTCCTGCTTTGCTGAAGAACTGAAGTTCAAAATTCTCAAGCCTCTCCGCAATCCCACTCATTTCCTGGTTTAACTGAGCACGTTCCAGAGAAGCCTTTTCGCGAATCTTCTCCACCGTCTTCAAAGCTCCCGGGGTAGCCAGAACGGCAAGCCCTTGGGGAAGTAGAAAATTGCGTCCATAACCATCCGCAACTTTCTTGATATCCCCTGCATGTCCTAACTTGTACACATCCTTCAAAAGTAAAACTTTCATTTTCTAGCCCTTTCTTTCGAAATAATTCATGCGAAGGGTACAACGCATATGAGAGCGCATTTTACCCCATTGCCTCTGAACCGTCAAATGTCTGAGACAGGCTAACGTGGTTGTTCTTTACTCGTGGCATGGTTGTGAATTGACCGGGCGGTAATGCTCCCAATTGAGGATATAATCCACCTGTTGCGGGCTTTCAGGGCTGCGCTGCCACCAGGTGGGAGTTTCACTGCGCAGGGTTTGAATTCGCTCCAGTGCCGCTTCTCCAGAGTATCCCTGGTTGACCAGGAAACATCCAACCATGGTGCCTGTGCGCCCAATCCCCGCCAGACAGTGCCCATAAACCAGTTTTCCCGCTGCGATTTCGCGCTCGATCCAATCCAAAATGGCTGCCATTTGTTCAATCGACGGAGCTGAAAAATCATCAATGGGAAATTTCTTCCTGGTTACCGAAATCTGATACAAATTTGCTTCCGTTTCCAGATAAGGCGCGTAAGAAATGCGAGTATCTCCATCCGTGGTTAAGTCAACAATCGAGCGTACACCGAAGCGGAGGAGCGCAGCGACCCGCTTGCGCGTGGTTTCACCATCATAATGGGATGGATGCTCACCGGCAAGAAATTTTCCGGGAATCACCCAGTAGGTGTTCGAAAAGGGGACTTGATTAAATTCGTTCATAGATTAGGCTCAATTCCTTACAAATATTTATTGTACCGTATCCTTTTCCTGCTGATTTCGTCATAGGATATGAAAGTGCCTGGACTCCCGGATCAGGCTATCCAACCCCGCAACCGGGAAAGGGAACTCCTGATTCCGGGAAGCAAACACCAGGCGCGCCAGGGGTTACACCGGGTTCCGGTGGGGGCGGGGGTAAGACGCAAAAATCCTAAAACGGTGATGGATTAAGAAAACAGAGAGCGAATTTTCAGCCCTCTGTTGGTTTTCTGCAAGTGTCATGTAAGGATAAAATCCCCTGGCTTAATCTTACCGATGATAACAAAGAAATGCACTCTGGATACCACAGAATGTGTTTCAACACAGGAAACCCAGTTGTGGATCATTAGGGGGTAAGAATCTCCTATTGGTTAATCCAAATTGGTTAGCCATCAGGGTTGGTGCAAGGTGACCATTCCATCCCGAGCTACAAAGATCCAATCGCTGATATGATAGACACCTTCCGGGCAGGTTCCTGAAAGCACTGCATTTGAGACCAGTTCCTGTAAGACTGCCTGATCACCAACCAATTCCTGCTTAACTGGACCCAACTGACATCGCTCCGTCAAGGGGAGCTGATCTTTATTGGCAACGATATAGTTTACAAAATAAGGGGAGGCGGTGATGCGCGCAATAGCAAGAGGATTGAACTCCGGGCTGAAATAGGATGGCGTGAATTGAGCCGCATCGAGATTATAGGCTTCCATGACTGCCAGCACAGCTTCGCCCTCCGGGTTGATATAGTTGAGAATGGTGTTCTTACCGCTTTGGTTCGCCGGCCATTTCCCTTCCGGCAGGGCAATGATATTCTGTAAAGAGGGGATCCAGTCCGCCTGACCAGCCTCAGTTAGAAATTGGCGCATGACAAGGTCATTTTCTTCCAACTGATGCTGAATTTCACTGTTATCCAGATTGGTGAGATTATAGTGATTTAAAGTATGGTTGTAGACTTCAATACCGTGCTCCAATGCCCAGGCAATCGTGTTCCCCAATTTAATGTGCCAGGAAGTGGTCGTCCAGGTGGCATTGTCTGAAACGATAAAGCGATCTCCGACTTGCTTCTCGGCATAGTATTTATCACCGTAAATGGCAAAAACAGCCGCGTGGTAGCTAAAATCAGGGTGTTGCTGCGAAAACTCATACAAGATACCCAGAGCTGATAAATCAGAGGGGGTGCCATCTTCATTGATAAATAATTGATCGGCATACCACATATCATCAATGGTGATGATCAAGGGTCTTTTCCCTGGCGGAACGATGTAGGTGCCTTTAATCCAGTCATACAATGACACCAGCACAAAATCGTTGTCATAGAAGGTTTGGAGTTCATTTTTAAATTCGCTGTAGCGCATGTGCATCGAGTTGGCATCCATGTATTCAGGAACAAAACGATGGTAAATAAGGATGGGAACCTGTTGATCAACGGGTATAACCGTGGCATCGATATAGAACGGAATCTCCGTAGGGGTGGGTGTAGGTGTTGGGGGAAGTGGTGTGGCGGTCGGCTGAGGGGTGGGAGTGATGGTTGGCGTTACAGTCGGTATGAAGGATTGGGTAATGGAACAACCACTTAGGAGTAGGCTGGAAAGCATCCCCAGAATCAGCAATGGAATAAATTTTTTCAACGATGTCTCCGTTATTATTGGTGCGAAAATATCAAATAGTCTCTACAAGCGCGGCAGAAGGATGGTTTGCTGTTTTTGATATTTCCCTTTGCGATCAGCGTAGGAAATTTCACAAATCTCGTCCCCATCAAAAAACAATACCTGGGCAATCCCCTCGTTGGCGTATATCTTCGCAGGCAAGGGAGTAGTATTAGAAATTTCCAGGGTGACGTACCCTTCCCATTCGGGTTCAAACGGTGTCACATTGACAATGATCCCGCAACGGGCATACGTACTCTTGCCAACGCAAATCGTCAGGATCGAGCGGGGAATACGAAAATATTCGATCGTGCGCGCCAGGGCAAATGAATTCGGCGGGATGATGCACACATCGCCTTTAAAATCGATCATGGAGCGCGTGTCAAAACTCTTCGGGTCAACAATAGCACTGTAGACATTGGTAAAGATTTTAAATTCATCTGCAACTCGAATATCATACCCATAAGAGGAAAGACCGTAGGAAATCACCCCATCGCGAACCTGAGATTGTTCAAATGGTTCGATCATCCCGTGTTCCAAAGCCATTTTTTTAATCCACCGGTCCGCTTTGATTCCCATGCAAATCCTCCAAACAGCAAAAAGTTATAGCTGTGCGCGTTGCTGCAGCAAGCTGGTGATTCTTTGTTCGATTTCCTTAATTTCCTGTTCGTATTGTGTCAGATCCGCCACCAGATCATTTACCAAGGCGGGATTGTGCAATGACTTTTGATTGATTCGAACATTTAACCCCGCACTGCGGACGGCTGCTATGGCAAGATGTGCGGCGGAAGCCGCATCGGAGATGGCGTTCAGATTGCCAAATTCAACCGCGGAGAGGGCTAGACGAAGCACCTCCATCGCCAGACCTGCCACCTGATGAGGGACTACCGCCGCTTTCAGGGTGGCTTTTTCAAGGGACTCTTCCCGGGCTGCTTTTTCTTCGGGGGTTGTTTTTGGAAGTCTGAGCGCATTCATGAAACCCTCGAAAGCCTGAGCATCCCCCTGCACCGAGGTGGTCAATTTCTGGCACAAACCGTCTGCGCGTTCAATCATCTGCCACATGCGGGATTCTACCGTCGCGTAATTCTTTTTTCCAATCGTAACCCTGCCCACCATCGCCACCAACGCGGCAGCTTCCGCAGCGGTGAATGCTGCTGCAGACCCTCCTCCGGGGGTGGGGTTGCCATTTGCCAGATCAGCAAGAAAAGAAAATGGGGCTGCTGCTTCCACTGCCGAAGCAGCTGAGGCAACCTGTGCAGTGTAAAGCCGGCTTTCAAGAATTTGTTCCGGTTCAAACTGATCCAGTTGCGTGTACCAAACAGCGCTATCAACCAGGGCGGATTGTGGAATCAACCCGACCAGTTCGCTATGATGAATCGCCACGCCATAGCGCTGAGCTTCACGGCGGACCAATTCAACGACTCTAAAAATGGGGGTTTTTTTGTAATTGGTCAGGTTCATCGAAACCTGAGCCAGACCATCCACCAGGACACCCATGCCCTTTACATAACGCAGCCCACCGGAGGAATTGCGTACGGCTTTGGCTATCTTTTGCGCGATGTCAACATCAGAGGTGGTGAGATAAATGTTAAACGCAATCAGAGGAGCGCGGGCGCCGATCACCGTGGCACCAGCACTGCCTAATTTTGCTGGTCCAAAATCCGGCTTCCGTTCCGGATCTGTTTCAATTTCGGTTTTAAGCGCTTCAAACTGCCCGCGGCGAATATTTTCAAGGTTCTGCCGTTCAGGTCTTGTAGCAGCTTCTTCATATAAGTATACAGGGATGGATAATTCTTCTCCAACCCGCTTCCCTAACCGGGTTGCCATTTCCACGCACTCCGCCATGCTAACATCGCTTATCGGCACAAAAGGAACCACATCCGCTGCGCCAATCCGGGGATGTGCACCCTGATGGTGATTCAGATCAATCAATTCCTGTGCTTTTTGAATCGAGCGGAATGCCGCTTCCTCCACTGCTTCTGGATTCCCCACCAGAGTCACCACAGTGCGGTTATGATCCAGATCAGAATGACGATCAAGCACCACTACCCCTGGCACAGATTGGATCGCCTTAATGATGGCATCAACGACCTCTGGTCGTCTGGCTTCAGAAAAGTTAGGGATACATTCAATTAATGGCTGGGGCATGGTCTCTCCTTTGATGGGCTGGGGTTATTATAACCCCAGCCTGTGATGGGTACAGCGCTGCCAAAGAGAGCTTATTCATCAAATTCCTTGGCGGCTTCCCACAGCGCATCCATCTCTGCCAGGGTCATCTCAGAGAGCGCTTTTCCAGTGCGCTTCGCTTCTGCCTCGATGTAAGCAAATCGCTGGCGAAATTTCTGATTGGTCAGCCGTAAAGCCGTTTCAGCGTCAGTTTTGTACCAACGGGTCAGGTTGACAACCGCGAAGAGCAAATCTCCCAACTCCTTGGTACGTTCCTCTTCATCGGCAGCGTTTTTAACTTCTTCCAATTCTTCCAGAATTTTTTCCACCACCGGTGAGATTTCCTGCCAATCAAAGCCAACCCGCGCCGCTCGATCCTGAATGGATTGCGCCTGCGAAAGGGCGGGTAGGATCGATGGAATTCCATCCAGTATTCCATTCTTCTCTGCTTTGCCATTACCCTGGCGTTCAATCTCTTTCAGCTTTTCCCAATTTTGCAGAACATCCTGCTCGTTGCGAACATTCACGTCTCCGAAAACATGGGGGTGGCGGGAAATAATTTTTTGGCTGATTCCCTGAACAATTTGGGTGAAATTGAATTCACCTTTTTCAGCGCCTATTTGGGCATGCAACGCAATTTGGAGCAGCAGATCTCCCAATTCCTCCCTTAGTCCTGCCATATCCCCTTGATCGAGAGCCTCGATTGCTTCATAGGTTTCTTCCAGCAGGTAGCGGCGGAGTGTTTCATGGGTTTGTTTTCGATCCCATGGGCACCCATCCGGGGCGCGTAAATGAGCAATAAGCTCCATGAAACTTTCCATTGAGGCATCTGCTGAAAGTGGAGGAAAGAATAGAGCCTGACAATCTTCTTTTTGATCCATCCAGTCGCCCAAAACTGCAGGGCGCCAACCAATTTGGTCAAATTCTCCCCCCTTCCACACAAGTAGCTGAAAACTTCGCGGATACACTTGCAAAAGGGCATCGCCCAGGAAGGCATCCTCCCGGTTTAAGCCCGAGGTGTATAGGATGGTGGGGAAAGCGGGGTTAAATAGTGGGTAGCGGCTGGTGGCTGCACCAAGTTGATCCACAATTTGCAGGGAGCCGCCGAGGTGCTGCGTCCCCTGCCGGTCCAAAGCAGAAACAGGATCAAAACCTGAAATTATGTGTATCGTTTCAGCCCGCTCCGCCAGCATCTGTCCAAGCAGATCAATGCCGGGCGGGTAAACCGGACTGACATAGAGCAAGCTCTCGAATCCAGTAGGCGCGTCAGTAAACAAGCCCTCAAGTTTCTCCTGAAGGATGTCCCGGCTGGAGAAATTCTCGAGCAGGATCATCGTCGAGGGATCCACGCCCAATTTTTGCAACCAGCCAGCGGCAGCTCTTCCTCTGGAGATACAGAGGATATTACCGGTGAGCAGGGGTAACACAGCGCTTTCATCGGCTAGGTAGCCAACCTGGAATAATTGACCAATAGGTTTATTATTCATTCGACCTCAATAAAAAGAAAAATGCAGTTGTCTGCGGGGATTCGAGTTGGATCGCCATGATCCGGTCCTCCGAACCGACCTGTACAACTGCATCTCATCCCAATCAGGATGAAATCCTGATGATTTAACGTTTGGTATAAGTAGGTGCCTTGCGAGCTCGCTTGAGACCTGGCTTCTTACGTTCCTTTACACGCGGATCCCGGGTCAGGAAGCCACCTTTACGTAAAAGAGCGATATTCTCCGGATTCATTTTCACCAAAGCACGCGCCAGACCAAGCTTTACAGAATCGGTCTGCCCACTGACACCGCCACCACGTACAACAGCGGTAATGTCATAGAGGTCACGTTCTTGTGCTGCCGCACCTAACGGTCCAAGGATGGCATCCACATCGCCAGTGCGCGGGAAATATTCCTCTACCGGGCGGTCATTTACAAGAAATTTTCCGGTACCGCTCATCAGGCGCACTCTGGCAGTGCTTTCCTTGCGGCGGCCTACACCTTCAAAATACTGATTCGACATAATCTACCTGCTCCTTTAGGCTACCGGTTTCGGGTTTTGTGCAGCGTGTGGATGCTCACTACCGGGATAAACTTTAAGACGTTTCAACAAAGTGCGTCCCATACGGTTATGTGGCAGCATGCCCCAGACTGCGGCTGTAATCACGCGGTCAGGATGATTCTTCATCTGATCACGCATTACAACAGTCTTCAAACCACCAGGAAAATTGGAATGTTTGTAGTATTTCTTTTCATCCAACCGCTTCTGGCTGATATCCAACTGAGAAGCGTTGATCACCACCACCACATCGCCCATATCCACACCAGGCGTAAAGGTGGGTTTGTGTTTTCCCAGCAGATAGCTGGCAATTTGCGTTGCCAATCGACCGACACCCTGCCCGGTCGCATCGACCAGCAGCCATTCGGGTTCCTGTTTTCCTTTTAGGACGTAAGTTTTGTCCACTTTCTCATCTCCATTGGATGGTTACCCATCACATTTGTTAGTTTAGTTTTCTTCATCCTCGCAACATTCATTCTGGCTTCCAGAATAATCCACCCGGGTGAGCACCAAACCGTTTGGCGGTGCCAAACCTGGCTTAAGCGATTTACCCAAAGACAGCGCCTGTTCAAGATCTGAAAGCGTCAGACCATCCTGGGTATATCTGACCTGAACATAGACCAATCGGCGAACCATGTGATAGAGGAAGGCATTTGCGGCTACCATGTAATCGAAACCGAAATCCGTTTCAATCCACTTGCTCAAAAAAACCTCCCGCACGGTGCTGCCCCCTTTTTTCATTGCCCGACCGAAGGCTTTAAAGTCATGCCGTCCCACAAAAAGGGAAGCTGCCTGGTTCAATCGAAAGAGGTCTGCTTGCGGCCAGATCCTCCACGCGTAACGCTCGTAGAGAGGGTGCCGGACGGCAAGAGGATAGACATGATAGTGATATTCCCGGCAGGTGGCATCATAACGGGGGTGGAATTCTGCCTCTATGAGGGATATTTCTCTACCTGCGCAATCCTGTGGTAACCGGGCATTCAAGGCGTTAAGCAGATCAGCAGATGAGTGTTGCCAATCCAGCTTGAAAACCACAACCTGACCAGAGGCATGAACACCTGCATCGGTGCGCCCGGCAAAGAGCAAAGCCTTTTCAGACCAGCCTAAATCGCGAAGCGTTTTTTCAATTTCACCCTGGACAGTACGGTTTTTCCCCTGGCGTTGAAAGCCCGAAAAATCTGTGCCGTCGTAAGCGAGGATAAGTTTGTAAAGAGCCATGCTGATCCAACCAGCCTGAGCCGGAAGGACTATTCTTCTACCAGTTCAATCAGAACCATCTCGGCTGAATCGCCCAAGCGCGGACCCAGCTTATAAATGCGGGTATATCCGCCGTTACGGTTTTCATAACGGGGAGCAATCTCATCGAATAATTTCTTAACTAAAGCGGCATCGCCGATTCGGGAAGCCGCCAAACGGCGGGCATGCACTTTCTCGGCATCGGTTCCCTTTCCGCTGCGGCGAGCCAATGTAATTAGCTCTTCGGCTTCTCCACGGATGAATAATGCCTTGGCACGGGTGGTCTGAATTCGCTCATTGGCAAATAACTGTTTCACCATGGTGCGGCGTAAGCCAGCCCGTTGGTCTTTTCCTCGACCCAGTCTATATCCTGCAATCTGATGGCGCATATCTTCCTACTCCAACTCTTTTTCTTCTTGCATGAAGCCTTTTTCCTTCATTTTGTCGCGAAGTTCATCGAGGCTCTTCTCGCCAAAATTACGGATGGACATGACGGCTTCATCGCCTTTATCCAGTAATTCCAATACATCGCCGACCGTCTTGACCCCGGTGCGCTTCAACGAGTTGAACACACGCACAGAAAGGTCAAGGTTCTCGATGGGGGTTTCCGCGGCTTCGCTGGAAAGGTGGCTTCCCACCACTTCCTTTTCAGCTCCGATGAGCATCGTTTCTTCGCTGACACCGGAGATCAAACGCAGATGATCGATGAGAATTTTGGCGGAGGACGAAATAGCTTTTTCAGGTGTGATCGTTCCATCCGTCCAGATTTCCATCACCAGACGGTCGTAATTTGTACTTTGACCGACACGGGCGGAGCCCACGCTAAAGTTAACCCGCTTCACCGGGCTGTAAATGGCATCCACGGGTAGATCACCGATGGGTAATTTACCGCTGCGGTCAGTCGAAGGTGAATAACCTCTGCCACGATCAACGGTAAAGTCAATATCCAGTCGAGTCGCGGGATCGTCCACGGTAAAGAGGTAGAGCTCAGGGTTAATGATCTCTACTTCTGCAGGTACCTGGATATCCGCAGCAGTGACAACACCTTCACCTCTTACATCCAGGTGGAGGTGAGAAGAATCACCTTCATGCAGGATCATCCGCACTTGTTTCACCTGAAGGATGACCTGAATTACATCCTCCCGAACACCGGGGATATCCGCAAATTCATGGGTCACATCGGAGATGCGCATGGAAGAAATCGCAGCGCCGTCAAGGGAAGAGAGAAGTACCCGGCGAAGAGCATTGCCGAGGGTATCCCCGAACCCTCTCTCAAGCGGTGCGATAATGAACTTGCCATAATTGCGCGCCTCATTCTCGCGTTCAATTTTTGGTGTGACCATATTAATTAGAGCGCACATAACACTCCCCTTTCCGATACTTTTAGGTATCCTGTCATAGGGTCAACCGACCTTACCGTGAGTAATACTCAACGATTAATTGCTCGTTCAGGCTGCCTTCGATTTCAGAACGCTCCGGGAGCCTGAGAACACGACCGGAAAGTGTTTTGATATCGCGGTCCATCCAAACAGCACAAAGCCGTTTTTCCGCCAGATCAGGAAGTTCCTTGAAATAAGTGAGCGTCTTGGAGGTATCTTTGACTGCAACCGTATCGCCAGGTTTCACCAGCATCGAGGGAATATCTGCACGACGACCATTGAGCACAAAATGACCATGATTGACCAGCTGCCGAGCCTGGGCGCGGTTTTCAGCATAGCCAAGGCGGTAGACAACGTTATCCAATCGGGTTTCCAGTGTCCGCAGTAAGTTCAAACCCGAAAGACCACGGGTTCGGGTCGCAAGGGTGTAATAGCGTCGAAAAGGGCGCTCCATCATGCCGTAAACCCGGCGTGCACGTTGCTTGGCACGCAACTGGCGCGCATAATCCGATTCACGTTCGGAACGACCCTGACGGGTACGTCCATGTTGACCGGGAACAAAGCCACGCTTCTCAAAAGAACACTTTGGAGAGTAGCAGCGGCTTCCCTTTAAGAATAACTTTTCACCTTCACGCCGGCAAAGTTTACAAGCCGGACCAGTATATTTAGACATTTTTTCCTTCTCCTGTTTTACACGCGGCGTTTCTTCGGCGGACGGCAGCCATTATGCGGCACGGGGGTAATATCCGTAATTGAGCGGACTTTTAATCCCAGGGATTGGACAGCACGGATTGCAGATTCGCGTCCGGGACCTGGACCTTTGATGATCATGTCCACTTCCTGCACACCCATATTTTGGGCGGCTTTGATTGCCTGTTCAGCCGCCAAGCGGGCTGCAAATGGTGTGCTCTTGCGAGAGCCTTTAAAACCAGCCGAACCAGCACTTCCCCAGCATAAACTGTTCCCTTGTTGGTCCGTCACTGTGACAATGGTATTGTTGAAAGATGCAAAAATATGCACCTGGGCGGATGACAAAGTTCGTTTGGCTTTGCGGGTCGTGCTTGTGCGACGCGTTGAGCGTACATTTTGAGCCATAATTCCTCGTTTACCTTTTCTTCAAGTTCAAGTAGATTTCTGTTCGTTTCACCACCAGGTTGCCGCGGGGGAGAAGGTACCCCACCTGGCAGGTCTATTTACAGATTACTTCTTGGCTGCTCCACGGCGGCGTCCGCGACCGGCAACGGTCTTCTTTGGACCCTTTGCTGTACGGGCGTTTGTCCGAGTTCGCTGACCATGAGCTGGCAAATTGCGGCGATGCCGCATACCACGATAGCAGCCAATTTCAATCAGGCGTTTGATGTTCATCTGCACCTCACGGCGCAAATCACCTTCCACCTTGAAATTCTTGGAAATATATTCACGTAATGCGGATAATTCCGTTTCAGTTAAATCTTTTACTCGGATATCCGGATTGACCTGAGTGGATCTCAGGATCTCGTTGGCGCGTGTTGGACCGATTCCATAGATGTAAGTTAGACCTACTTCGATCCGTTTGTTGCGCGGTAGATCAACACCTTCAATTCTCGCCATATGTCCTCTACCCCTGTCGCTGCTTATGCTTCGGGTTTTCGCAAATGATATATAAGGTTCCGCTTCGTTTTACAATTTTGCATTTTGCGCAACGTTTGCGAATGGATGGTGATACTTTCATGATACGTACTCCTCGCTTCTGACCTTAATCCGAATTTTCAATTTTACTACTACTTCCATTTTCCGTCCAGAACAGTCCCATCTCCCTGCGTAGTCAGGATCAAAGGACCATTCTCGGTTATCGCCACCGTGTGTTCAAAATGGGCGGTTAGCGATCCATTTTCCGAAGATACCGTCCACTGGTCTGGCAGCACCCGGGTATAAGGCGTACCCACCAGTAGCATCGGTTCGAGGGCAATCGTCATTCCGGTTCGCAGCAATAGACCGCGACCGGGGACACCATAATTGGGTGCCTGTGGTCCTTCATGCATCGCCCGACCAACTCCGTGACCAGTGTATTCGCGGGTGACATAGAAACCACGGCTTTCGGCATATTGCTGGATAGCAGCTGAAACATCACCTAAGTGATTTCCTGCCAACATCTGTTTGATCCCGGCAAAAAGGGCACCTTCTGTAGTCTCCACCAGTTTGTGCGCGATTTCCGAGACCTCGCCGACTTCCGCAGTAAATGCCGCATCGCCCACGTACCCTTCATACACAGCACCACAATCCACCGAAACGATATCCCCTTCCTTCAGCTTGCGCTTGCCCGGTATGCCGTGCACCATTTCATAATTCACGCTCACATTGGTGCTCGCCGGGTAAGGATAAGGACCAGGATAACCTTTGAAGGGGCTGTAAACGCCATATTTCTTGAGCACTTCTTCAGCAGCAGCGTTCAAGTCCGCGGTTGTAACGCCTGGACGGATGATGGCACGTGCAGCAGCCAATGCTTCCGCATTGATCCTGCCAGCTTCCTTCATGATGGCGATTTCCTGCGGTGTCTTAATACTTATCTGACGATCCCAGGACATTTAACCTGCCTTGTCTATAGCTTGGTAAAGATCTGCTGTAACCTGTTCGATAGCTTGAGTGCCATCAATTTCGACCAACAGCCCTTTAGATTGATAAAAAGCAATTAATGGCGCTGTTTGCTCCTGATAAACCTTGATCCGGTTTCGAACCGTTTCCGGTTTATCATCCTCTCGTTGGTAGAGCTCCGAGCCATCAAAGTCACAGATGCCCGGTTTTACGGGTGGGTTGAATTTCTCATGGAAGACATGCCCGTTAGCCCGGCAGGTCCAGCGTCCACTCAGGCGCTCGATGAGAATGTCATCCGGGACAGAAATTAATGGAACAATATTCACAGCACCATTGAATTCCTGCAACATTGCAGCAAGGGCTTCAGCCTGTGCCGGGGTGCGCGGGAATCCATCCAACAAAGCCCCGTTCTGGCAGTCCGGTCGGCATAACCGCTCACGTACCATGGCGATAGTGACATCATCCGGTACCAACTCACCGCGCTTCATGTAGGATTGGGCAAGCTTGCCTAATTCTGTTTCGTTCTTCAAGTTCTCGCGGAAGAGATCACCGGAGGAAACATGCACCAGATCATACTTTTCAGCGATGATTTGGGCTTGAGTACCCTTACCGGCACCTGGAGGACCTAAAAGGACGATGTACCTGGCCATGTGTTATCCTTTGATGATGCTTTCGTCGTAACCGTGAACCTTCAACTCAGTTTCAATAATGGTGAAGGTATCCCGTACAACACCAACCACGATCAACAAACCTGCAGCGGAAATGATAAACGCGCTTTGCCGGGTGATGGGGAGAACGGCACTTAGAATGTAGGGGAGAACAGCGACAAAGCCGAGGAAGAACGCTCCTGGGAAGGTAATGCGGCGCTGGACTTTGGTCAAATATTTCTGGGTTGGTGCACCCCGTACCACACCGGGGATTTGAGCGCCTTGCTTCTTGAGGGTTTCCCCATAATTCTGCTGGGTGAAGAGAACATCTGTATAGAAGAAGGTAAAAGCCACCACAAGGACAAAAAAGAGGACGGGATAGAACCAGCCTTTGCCGCTGAACAAGGTGTAAACCCCGTACCAGAATCCCGAAGTTTTACCGGCGATAAAGTAACTGGCAATTAAAGCCGGAAACGAAAGGAAGGTCTGGGCAAAAATCAGCGGGATCATGCCAGCCATGTTTACCATCAATGGCAGGTTGCTGCGCACTGGCATGGACATACGGTTGCCAACGCGGCGTCCAGGGAAGAGAACCGGAACATTCCGCCTCCCCTGCTGAACATAGACGATGGCAAAAATCGTAAGTGCAAGCAGCGCCAGGATGAGTAAAAGTACCCACCAACCATTTTCTTTATCCGCCAGGATATTGATGAGATTGGTTGGAATTTTGGAAATGATGCCGGCAAAGATGATTAAGGATAAGCCTTGATTCGGGATCCCGAACTCAGAGATCAGTTGACCGAGCCAGATACCGAACATAGTGCCCGCTACCATGCTGAAAAGCAAAGTTAAAGTAGGCAATGCAGATCCGTTGGTCAAGCCAAATTGGAAGGTCAAGACCTGACCCTGCACCATGGAATTAAAGATATTCACCTGCCCAATGGCAGTAAGAAGCGCCATCGGGATGGTAAGCAGAGTCGTCCAGCGTTCCATCAACTGCCGTCCCTCGCGTGGATTGTCTTTAATCCGGCGATCCAATGCCGGGATGATCGGCACCAGCAGCTGGATGATAATCTGAGCGGTGATATACGGGTATACACCCATCGCCAGGATGGAGAAATTGGAAATGGTACCACCAGAAAGCAGATCAAGCAGGTTGAACAGGGAAGCCCCCGCTCCACCCATGGTAGAAATCGAGCGAATGACCTCACGATTAATCCCCGGAACAGGGATGTTCGCCGCAAAGCGATAGATTACCAGCAAAAGGATGGTAATCAAAAGTTTTTTGCGGATGTCTTCAGAGGTCCATAGATAGCGCCAGGCCGATCGCTTCATTCATGACTCCTTGGTAAAGGGTTCAGGCGACAATTTCGATTTTGCCGCCAGCCGCCTCAATCTTTTCACGGGCAGATTTACTGATGCGCTCCACCTGCACCGTGAGAGCTACTTTGACATCCCCACGACCGAGAATCGCAACGGGATTGCCCGGTTTATGAAGCAATTTTGCTTCATGCAAAGTTTCACGCGAAATAACGCTGCCCGCTTCAAATCTTTCCAACTGGTCAAGGTTGATTTCGTTATACTCCACCTGGTTTGGCGGAGTGAATCCTTCACCACGGATGAAGGGCAACCGGCGGTAGAATGGCAGGTTGCCACCCTGGCGGTAGAGGTTACCACCTGAACCCGCACGCGAACCCTGACCTTTGGTGCCCCGACCGGCGGTCTTGCCCTGTCCGGCTGAGATACCATGACCTTTGCGTTTTGGTTCTTTTTTTGAACCCTCGTTTGGCATGAGATCGTGTAATTTCATTAGATTTCCTGCTCTTCAATTTTTACAAGATGATTAACCTTCATCAACATGCCCCGGATTACTGGCGTGTCTGCCTGCTCAACCGTTTGGTTGATACGATGCAGACCTAGGGCTCGGATGGTGGCTTTATGGGTTTCTGAATAACCGATCGCGCTCTTTACCAGAGTGATGCGCAACTTCTTTTCGGCAACTTTTTTCTTAGACATTCTTCCTCCGCTCCCAGTAAGGGATCAAATCCTTTACAGGTTTTCCACGACGAGCGGCTTCAGTTTCCGGCGATTTCAACTGCGAAAGGGCGTCAAAAGTGGCTTTAACTACATTCAAGACATTTGCGCTGCCGAGAGACTTGGTAAGAATATCATGTACACCGGCAACTTCAAGCACCGCCCGGACACCACCTGCAGCGATAACACCCGTACCCGCAGAGGCTGGTTTGAGTAAAACGACAGCCCCGGATGTTCGTCCGGTTACTTCATGAGGAATGGTGGTTCCAGTAAGAGTTACCTGACGCATGTTCTTATGAGCACGCTCGGTTGCTTTGCGCATCGCATCGGGTACAGCGTTCGCTTTGCCAATGCCAATCCCGATCTTCCCATTGTTGTCACCAACCACAAGGGTTACACGAAACTGGAACCGGCGACCGCCTTTGACAACTTTTGCAACGCGGGCAATTTCGATCACGCGTTCGTCGTATTGTGTTTCAAGGGGTTGATAATCCATCATTTCCATATATAAGGCCCTTTATCTCTTTGAACCTAAAATTCCAGACCGGCTTCACGAGCCGCATCTGCCAGAGCTTTTACTCTGCCACTGAATCGGAAACCACCGCGGTCAAAAACCACCTGCGAGATTCCCTTTTCTTTGGCGCGCCTGGCGACCAGTTCACCGACAAGGCGGGCCTGTTCGACCTTTTTCATGCCGCTGGTTTTTTCGCGTAATTCATGGTCGATTGAAGAAGCGGATGCCAGCGTAACCCCGGCACCATCATCGATCACCTGGACATAAATCTCCGCCAGGCTGCGAAAAACGCTCAGTCGCGGCCGCGATGCAGTACCGCTGATGTACTTGCGTACACGGTGGTGCCTGTGAATTCTTGCTTCAGCTCTACTATTCTTTGCCATATTCTTTCACCTGTCCTACGACTTAGCCTTGCCAGCCTTGCCAGCTTTACGGCGGATCTTTTGACCCTTATACCGAATCCCCTTCCCCAGGTAGGGTTCCGGCGGTCTGATTTTGATAATATCGCTGGCTAATTGACCAATTACTTCGCGATCATAGCCATTGATCTTGACCAGACGGGTCTTCGCATCAATTTCAAAGTGGACTCCAGCCGGTGGGTCGATCACGAAGGGGTGGGAATACCCCACATAGAGGACGAGTTTTTCGCCATCCAATTCAACCCGGTAACCAACTCCATCCACTTCCAACTCGATGGTAAAACCGGTGGAAACCCCGGTAACCATGTTCGCCAGAATCGCACGGGTCGTCCCATGCAGCGCGCGCACAGGGGCGAGATCAGAGTTACGTTTTACAAGCAGCACCCCATCTTCTTTTGTGATGGTGAGATCAGATGAAAACTGGCGCCTCATCTCACCTTTGGGGCCTTTTACGATTACCTCAGAACCATGAATATCCACCTCAACGTTCGCGGGTAATTTGATGGGTAATTTACCTATACGTGACACGATGACTCTCTCCTTTTCCCCAAGGGTTACCAGACCTTGCAGAGGATTTCACCGCCGATGCCTAACTGGCGGGCTCTCTGCCCGGTCATCACACCCTTAGGCGTGGATAAGATCGCGATACCCATCCCTGCCAGAACCCAGGGGATATCATGTTTTTGGGTGTAGACACGGCGGCCAGGACGGCTGACGCGTTCCAAACCTGTAATCACGGCTGTGCGTTCCCGCCGTTCACCGACATACTTAATCTTGACGCGCAAGGTTTTCGTGCCGGGCTTATCCCCTTCGACCACTTCATATCCTTCAACAAACCCTTCCTCTTTCAAAATCCGCGCGATTTCCGCTTTGATTTTAGAGTGAGGCATGGCCACCACGGATTGGCTGGTCATTACACCATTCCGGATACGGGTCAACATATCAGCAATTGGATCATTAACACTCATGTTTCTTCCTCCGAATTGGCATTACCAGGATGATTTGGTCACGCCGGGGATCTCGCCATCAAGGGCGAGCTCTCTAAAGCAAATGCGGCATAATCCGAATCGTCGCAGGTAGCCGCGCGGACGCCCACACCGTTTGCAGCGATTGCGCACCTGGTTGGGATATTTCCGCCTTGATTCACGATATTCCATGCATTTCTTAGCCATACTAGTCCTTCCTGAAAGGCATGCCGAGCAATTGCAGCAGGGCTGCGGCTTGATCATCCGATGGGGCTGAGGTCACAATGGTGATTTCCATTCCACGGACTTTGTCGACTTTATCATATTCGATCTCCGGGAAGATAATCTGTTCACGCAAACCCAGCGTGTAATTCCCTCGTCCGTCAAATGCCTCCGCGGATACGCCACGAAAATCACGGACACGGGGGAGTACAATATTCATTAATCGGTCAAGAAAAGCCCACATCTTATCACCACGCAGGGTTACCGCCGTTCCAATGGCACGCCCTTCACGCAGTTTGAAGTTGGCAATGCTCTTGCGTGCCTTTGTTACGACCGGTTTCTGACCGGTGATGGCACTTAGATCCTGGACGGCTGCATCCAGTGCTTTGGGATTATCCATCGCCTCGCCTAGACCAATATTTACCACTACTTTTTTGATTCTCGGAACCTCCATTACGTTGGTCAGATTCAGAGATTTCATCAAAGCTGGTGAAACTTCATTTACATAACGTTCTTTCATCACATTCATTCGCGCACACTCCAGTAGGGCTTATTCATCGATCAGCGCGCCGCATTCTTTGCACTGGCGCTTGGTTTTATCGCCATCACGGACCAACGCGACACGGGTCGGTTTGTTGCACTTTTTACAAACCAGCGCCACATTGGAGATGCTGATCGGAGCTTCAAAACGGACCAGCCCAGGATTGACTGTGCGACCTTGTGATTGAACCTGGCGCTGGTGCTTGGTTCGAGTATTTATCCCCTGCACCACCACGCGATTCTCTTCCGGTAAAACCTTGATGACTTCGCCGCGTTTTCCTTTATCATCTTGCAGTCCGCTGATAATTTCGACCTGATCACCTTTACGAATCTTAACTTTCATCGCTCTCTCCTCTCTTTCTGCCTAGAGCACTTCTGGCGCCAGAGAGACGATCTTCATGAACCCGCGCTCGCGTAGTTCGCGTGCTACTGGTCCAAAGATACGTGTACCCTTGGGATTCTGACCGTCCACATCAAGGATCACTGCAGCATTGTCATCAAAACGGATGGATGAACCATCTTCACGCCGCCACTCCTTGGAGGTTCTGACGATCACAGCCTTGACAATTTCGCTCTTCTTGATGGAACCCTGGGGTGCCGCGGATTTAACCGTAGCAACAACAATATCACCCACACCGCCATACTTGCGCCGGGATCCGCCAACCACCTGAATTACCAGCAGTTCGCGTGCGCCAGTGTTGTCAGCGACCTTTAAGCGAGACTCCTGTTGAATCATTCAACCGCCTCCTCAGCCACTTCCAGCGTCTTTCCTTCGCGATTCAGAATGGACTGCACGGTCCAGGTTTTTTCCCTCGAAATCGGAGCGCATTCCACAACCGTTACTTTGTCGCCAATGGCGCAGCCCAATTCGTCATGGGCTTTGATCTTTTGGCGTGAATGTACCACCTTGTGATACAAAGGGTGACGGTATGTGCGCGTGACTTCAACAACAACGGTTTTGGTCATCCGGTTACTGGTAACAACACCGGTCAATCGACGACGTTCATTCATTTTGCACCTTCCACTTTCTTGCCGAGCTCCCGTTCACGCAATAAGGTCTCATAGCGGGCTATCGTGCGCCGCGTTGCCTTCATGCGGCTTGTATCCACCAGTTGACCGGTGACAACCTGGAATCGGAAATTCATTAGTTCATTGCGCGCATCAGCGAGTTTGGTTTGTAACTCTTCAGTGGACAATAATCGAATCTCTGCGGTTTTCATGCACCCTCCCCAGCTTCCTGGTCACGCGCCAGGACTTTGGTCTTGATCGAGAATTTATAGGAAGCCTGTTTTAAGGCTTCAACCGCTTCGTCATGGTCCAGACCGCTGACTTCAAACATAATTCTGCCCGGTTTGACCACCGCAACATAATACTCTACGTTCCCTTTTCCTTTACCCATACGGGTTTCCGGCGGGCGATGAGTATATGGCTTGTCGGGGAAAATCCGGATCCATACTTTACCGTGACGTTTCATTGAATGCACGATCGTCCGGCGGGCGGCTTCGATTTGGCGGGCAGTAACCCATCCTGGCTCAAGAGCCTGGAGAGCATACTCGCCGGTGGTCATTTCAGCACCCCGCAAGGCTTTACCGGTCATGCGACCGCGCATCACTTTGCGCCACTTAACACGTTTTGGCATCAACATAGCTGCTACCTCTTTTAAAATCCCCGGGGCAAATCACCCGCGGTGGTATTTACTCACTAACGTACACGCCTTCAGTGGATTAGACTTTCTCTTCCACAACCGGGATGACTTCACCTTTATAGACCACAACCTTGACGCCAATTCGTCCGTCGG